>JAQAZV010000236.1:0-10278 GCA_032127155.1 Acidimicrobiia bacterium | reverse complement strand
CTGCACTTGAGGTTGAAGAACTTCTCGGCACCGACGTCCGATCCGAAACCAGCCTCTGTGATGAGATAGTCACCTCCACGGATGCCGATCTGGTCGGCGACGATCGACGAGTTCCCATGGGCGATATTGGCGAACGGCCCGGTGTGGATGAGGGCTGGTGTCCCTTCGAGGGTCTGCATCAGATTGGGATTCAGGGCATCCTTGAGGAGCACCGCCATGGCACCGGCTCCTTGGATTTCCTCCGCAGTGACCGGTTCACCGTGGCGGTCGTATCCGATCACGATCCTGCCGAGGCGTTCGCGCAGGTCCTGAAGACTGGTCGACAATCCCAGGACCGCCATCAGCTCCGACGCTGCGGTGATGTCAAAGCCAGATTCCCGCGGGATGCCATCGAGGGTGGACCCGAGGCCGACGACGATGTTGCGAAGGGATCGGTCGTTGACGTCCATCACTCGGCGCCAGCTGACCCGTTTGATGTTGATCGAGCGCTGGTTGCCCTGGTAGATGTGGTTGTCGATCAGGGCGGCGAGGATGTTGTTCGCCGCCGTCACCGCGTGGAAGTCGCCCGTGAGGTGGAGGTTCATCGCCTCCATCGGCACCACCTGTGAGTATCCACCGCCAGCGGCTCCGCCCTTGATTCCGAACGTTGGGCCGAGGGATGGCTGGCGAAGCGTGAGAACGGCTTGCTTGTCCAACAGCTTGAAGCCTTGGGCGAGCCCTACGGACACCGTGGTCTTGCCCTCACCGAACGGTGTCGGGTTGACCGCCGTCACGAGCACGTACTTTGCTCGTGGAGGCCCCATGGCGTCGACGGCCGAGAGGGGGATCTTCGCAAGCCCGTGGCCGCGTGGTTCCACGAGGTCTGCGGGGATGCCCATGTCTGCTGCGACATCCTGGATTGGTCGGAGGTGTGCTTCGCGTGCGATTTCGAGGTCGGTCTTCATGGAACAGACGCTAACCGATGGTCGCGTTCGAGACAGGGCCAATCCGGGGCACGCTGATCCCTGCCACCGGTTGCGGCTTGCCGTGGGAGAATGCGGTCATGGATCGAGGCATGGTGGCTGCAGTGCTCGCGGGGGGTTCGAGTTCACGGTTTGGGTCGCCGAAAGCCGACCTCGAGATCGAAGGGCGGACCTTCCTCGAACGGATCGTGGAGGCGCTGTTGGATGGTTTCGACACGGTGTACGTCTGCGGTGGTGACACGGAGGTTCCGGGATCGACACTGATCCACGACGCCGCACCGCATGCGGGGCCGCTCGGAGGCATCGTATCGGCGCTCAACCGAGCACGAGATCGGCCGGTGTTCATCACTGCCGTGGACATGCCCCTCCTGACGATGGACACCGTTGGTCGCCTCACCACACCCGCTCCTGTCATGGGTCACGCCCGGATCGCGAGGGTCGATGGTCGGCCACAGCCCCTCTGTGGCAGCTACGACGGCGATCTCGCATCCCTCGCCGATCGCCACCTTCGGTACGGCGACCGTTCGGTGATGGGTCTGATCACGGCCGTTCCGCATCTCGAGCTCGTCGATATCACCGACGGATCCCTGAGGAACATCAACACTCCAGAGGACTACGAGAGTCTGCTGGCCGATCTCAGCTGATCCTGCCCTCTCCGGTGTACACGTTGAAGCGGTCACCTCGGACGAAGCCTGCGACGGTCATACCGAGTTCGTCTCCCAGTTCGGCTGCCAGCGAGGAAGCTCCCGAAACCCCGCAGATGATTGGGATCCCCGCGACCGCTGCTTTCTGGACCATCTCGAAGCTGATGCGACCTGACACCATCAACACCATCGGTGGCAGGGGCCACTCGGCGGTCGCAAGGTGCCCTACGAGTTTGTCGACGGCGTTGTGTCGCCCGACGTCCTCGAACGCTCCGAGCAGGCGACCGTCGGCGGTGAAACCAGCCGCTGCATGGATGCTCCCGCTCTTGGCGAACTCCGTCTGGGCGCTGCGCATCCGCTCGGGGAGCGAGGAGATCACGGATCGCTGCACGATGGGTCCTTCCGGGAGATGCCGTGCAGCAACCCGCACGGCATCGATCGAGGCCTTGCCGCACACGCCACACGATGACGAGGTGAACAGGTTGCGTCGGAACTGCTCGGGATCCACCTCCACGCCTTGCGCAAGGACAAGGTCGTAGCGGTCGCCACTGTCCGAGCCGGTATGGATCACGCCGTCGACCTCGTGGGGACCGAGGACGATGCCCTCGGTGATCGCAAACCCCAAACCGAGCTCACCGTCGTGGCCAGGCGTCCGCATCAGCACAGCGATCGGCACCTTCCCCAACACGAACTCCACAGGAGCCTCATCAACGAGCACATCCTCGACGACTTCCACCCCCTCGGGCCCATATCGAACAACCCGCCGTTTCATCCGGTCACCGTCTCCCCTTTGGGACACGGGCGATCACTTGGTGATCGCGACTCGTTGCCGAGGGGCAGGGCTGAAGGGATATCGGGGGCTTCGTCTCTCCCCTCGGGAGAGACGCGGAGCGCTAGCGGAGCAGAGAGGGCCGAACATGCCTGAAGGCGTCGAGGTCCGTAGCCACCAGCGCCCCTCTCTGCCCTGCCGGGCATCTCTCCCAGACGGTGAGAACGCCCACACTGGTGGGGAAAGACACCTTTCCGCCGATCGTTCAAGTACCAAGTACCAAGTACTGCCGAGCGACGCGAGGCTCCCCTCACCCTTCCTCCGAATGCAGGTATGCGTATCCGAAGCGGCCCTTGATGCAGAGGTGGCCTTCGGTGGTTGGGTGGTCGAGGGGCGAGGTCACCTTCACGATGCGGTTGTCCTGGACGTGGAGGTCGAGGTTGCACCCGATGCCACAGAAGCTGCAGATCGTGGTGGTCACCGTCTGGGCGTCCTCGTCCCAGGTGCCGGCATGGCGCATGTCGTACTCGCTCTTGAACATGAGCGCTCCCGTCGGACATACTCCGACACAGTTGCCGCAGTAGACACACGCCGAATCGGGCAGCGAGATGTCGAACTCGGTCGAGATGCTCGAGAAGAGGCCGCGACCGGCAACATCGATCGCAAATGTGTTCTGTGCGTCCGCTCCACAGGCAGACACACATCGATAGCACATGATGCACTTCGCATAGTCACGGATGTAGAGGTCGTCCTGGATCTTCACCTCGTCCGTGCGCCGGTATCCGCCACCGAACCGCTCGGTGTCCACGCCGTATCGCTCCATCTGGCGCTTGGTCTCCGACTCGGCAAGGGAGAGGTCGACTGCGGATGCGAGCAGTTCGTACACCGTGGTCCGTGCGGCGCGAACACGCTCGGATTCGGTTGCGATCTCCATTCCGGGTGCAACCGCTCGTGAACACGACGGCACGAGTGTCCTCGATCCCTCGACTTCCACGACGCACGCACGACACGAGTTGATGGGGGCCAGTGTCTCGAGGTAGCACAGGGTGGGGATGTCCGCCCCTGCCGTGCGACAGGCTTCGAGAAGAGTGGAACCCTCGGGGGCCTGCACGGTGGCACCGTCGATGACGACCTCGACCATCCTCACGGGGTCTGCGATGCGTTGCTCGATCATGAGGGCGCTCCGATCAGACCGAGGCGTATCGCAGACTGGACGGCACTCGACGCGAACTGGCCGAGTCCGCAAATCGACGCATCCCGGAGGACACCGTCGAGTTGGTCGAGGAGTTCGAACTCGTGGGCGATGGGCGATCCCTCGCCGATACGGATGAGCGATTCCTCCTGGCGGACCGTCCCGACACGACACGGAACGCACAGCCCGCACGACTCCTCCCTGAAGAAGTGGGAGATTCGACGAATGATGGCGGGAAGGTCTACCTCTGTGTTGAAGACCATGACCACCCCACTTCCGAGGGCGATTCCTTCGGTCCTCGTGGCCTCGAAGGTCAGGGGGACGTCCAGCTGCTGGTCGGAGAGGAAGGTCCCCGCGGCGCCGCCGACGAGAACCGCAGCGAGTTCGCCATCGACACCTCCTGCCGTATCGATGAGGTCCCTGGTGGTCGCTCCGAATGGGACCTCGTATACGCCGGGGTTCCCAACGTTGCCGGACATACAGAAGAGTTTCGGCCCGCTGGACTCTGCCGTTCCGATAGCGGCGAACGCTGCACCGCCCTCGAGCACGATGTCGGGGATGTTCATCAGGGATTCCACATTGTTGACGAGGGTCGGTCGTGAGAACAGGCCAGCGGCGGTGGGGAAGGGGGGTTTCTGGCGCGGCTCCCCGCGGAACCCTTCGATCGAGTTGAAGAGTGCCGTTTCCTCGCCACAGACGTAGGCGCCCGCTCCCTTCCGGAGTTCGAGATCGAAGGAGTAATCGGTCTCAGCGACCGCCGATCCGAGGTACCCAGCAGACCGCATCTCTTCGACGGCACGCTCCAGTCGGGCGTGGGCGATCGGGTACTCACCCCTGATGTAGATGTACCCGTAGGAAGCGCCGACGGCGTATCCGGCGATGATCATCGCCTCGATGAGGCGGTAGGGGTTCGCCTCCATGAGGACACGATCCTTGAACGTGCCCGGTTCGGATTCGTCGGCATTGCACACGACGTACTTGGGCTCCTTCTCCGCCGCAACCGCCTGCCACTTGATGCCGGCAGGGAACGCTGCACCTCCCCGTCCTCGAAGTCCGCTCGCCGTCACCTCGTCGAGGATCCTTTCCGAAGGCGACTGCAGGGCCTTTCTCAGTGCTGCGGTGCCACCTGCGGTTTCGTGGTCTGCCAGCGTGGCTGCAACCCCGGCGAGAAGGCGGGTTGCGTGGCGTGGAGGCGTCGGGTCGATGGCGGGCCGCGGATGCTGGGCGCCGAGTGCCTCGATGATCTGTGGAGCGGTGGCGGGAGCGATCATGATGTCGTCCCGTCCAGCGATCTGGATGTAGGCGGCGGATCCCTTTTCGCACTGGCCGAGGCACGGTGACCGTACCCAGGCGGCGGCACTTCCGAATTCACCGGAGCGCCCGAGTCGATCCCTCAACTCGTCGATCATCGGGTCGACGCCGGCCGCTTTGCATGCGATGTCGTCACACACGTTCGCAACCCTGGGCGGCCGAGGGTCCGTTGCGATCAGGTCGTAGAACTGTGCGACTCCGTAGGCCTCGGCAGGGGCGACAGGAATACGTTGGGACAGGTAGTTGATGGCACCGTGGCTGACCCAACCGATCTCTGCCTGGACGGCGTTCAGTGTTGGCAGGAGCAGGTGACGCCTCGCTCGTGCCCCGTGGAATCCGCCGAAAGCTACGTGGTCATCGGCTGCGGAACGTTCCGTGGCACCGGCGTGGATGGACTCCGGTGGGCCGAGGACCGCGTCGACTGCGGCCCGTTCTGCGTTGGTCGGTTGATCGTCGGTGAATTGATAGTCGATGGCGAGCCTCAGATCGTTTCGATGCGAACCGCGGTGGCCTTGAACTCGGCCGTGCCGGACTTCGGATCCCACGCGTCGAGGGTGAGGGTGTTGACGTCTGCGTCGTCTGGCGCGTGGATGGC
Organism: Acidimicrobiia bacterium; assembly: GCA_032127155.1. GTDB lineage: Bacteria > Actinomycetota > Acidimicrobiia > Spongiisociales > UBA5794 > SZUA-442. The sequence continues at coordinate 4,805 of JAQAZV010000236.1, read as the reverse complement.
CATGAAGACGAGTCCCCTCCTCAGGCCGCGTGCGATACGGACAGGGACCTCGATGGAACCCCGTCGGGACGTCACCTTGACCAGATCCCCTGCGGTGGCCCCGAGGTCGGATGCCTGTTCGGGTGCCATGTCGATCACGGCGCCGTGACGTATCGGTGAGCGGAAACCGCCGGACTGGACTCCCGTGTTGTAGCCGTCGAGGCGGCGGCCTGTCGTGAGCCTGATCGGGTATTCATCGTCGAGCGGGTCGATGGGTGGCACCCATGTGACAGGTGAGAAGGGGGCGGGTTCTCGCGGCATCGGATCCTCCCACAGCCATGCGTGGAGGAACGGCGTCCCTGGGTGGTCTTCATCGGTGCAGGGCCATTGCAGCCCACCCGTTTGCTCGAGGCGGGGATAGGACATTCCCGCATGCATGGGCGACAGGGAGCGGAGTTCGTCCCACACCGCCTCGGCTTCGGGGGTTCCCCAGTCGTTGCCCATCGTCGAGGCGAGGGCGAACAGGATCTCGAGGTCGTCCATGGCCTGGCCGGGTGGCTCGAGTGCCTTGCGGACACGCTGGACCCTGCGTTCGGACGAGGTCACGGTTCCGTCGGATTCCGCCCAGCCTGCGGCGGCGGGGAACACCACATCGGCGAGCTCAGCGGTCCTGGTGAGGAAGATGTCCTGCACGACGAGGTGGTTGAGCCCTTCGAGGAGCTCAACAGCCCTACCCGTGTCGGCCTCGGATTGTGCAGGGTTCTCACCGATGATGTACATCGCGGTGATGTCCCCTCGTTCCATGGCGTCGAACATCTCGGTGACGTGCCAGCCCGGTTCCTGCGGCACGGGAACACCCCATGCTCGTTCGAACTTCTGCCTGGCGTCGTCGTCTGTGACATCCTGGAAACCGGGAAGCTTGTTGGGGAGCGCGCCCATGTCGCCTCCGCCCTGCACGTTGTTCTGGCCGCGTATCGGCACGAGTCCCGATCCGTATCGGCCGACATGTCCTGTCAGAAGGGCGAGGTTGATGAGGGCGAGGACGTTGTCCGTTGCGTTGTGGTGTTCGGTGATCCCGAGGGTCCAGCACAGCTGCGCCGTACCTGCAGACGCATAGTCGTGTGCAAGGGTTCGGATCGTCTCTGCGGGAACGCCGGTGACCTCTTCGCCCCGTTCCAGGGTCCACGCCTCGACGCTGGCCGAGAAGTCGTCGAACCCGGAGGTGGAGTGTTCGACGAATGCCGTGTTGACGAGTCCTGCGTGGATGATCTCGCGGGCCACGGCGTTGGCGAGGGCGATATCCGTTCCGACATCGATGCCGAGCCAGAGGTCTGCCCATTCGGCCGAGTCGGTGCGGCGCGGGTCGACGGCATACATCTTCGCGCCGTTGCGGACGCCCTTCATGAGGTGGTGGAAGAAGATGGGGTGTGCGGAACGCGCGTTGGAACCCCACAGGACGATCAGGTCCGTGGATTCGATCTCCTCATACGACGACGTGCCGCCGCCCGCTCCGAGCACTGCCGCCAGACCGGCGACCGAAGGAGCGTGTCAGGTTCGGTTGCAGCTGTCGAGGTTGTTGGTGTGCAGCACCGTGCGAGCGAACTTCTGGGCGATGTAGTTCATCTCGTTCGTCGCTTTCGAGCACGAGAACATCCCGGTCGACGCGCCGTCGGTCCGCTCGAAGCCCGCTGCAGCGCGTGTCAATGCCTCGTCCCAGGTCGCCTCGCGAAGCTCACCACCGTCGCGCACCATCGGCGTCGTCAGCCGCTCATATCGCTTCCCCATATGTCACCTCCTCCCATCCACGAAGACGGTACCAGCCACCACCTACCCGTTCTTGCGTAAATGGGTTCCACCCAGGGCGGAACCCATTTACGCAAGAACGGGAAGGGAGGATCAGACGATGCGGCGGTCGCTCGCCCATCTCGCCAGCTCGTGACGGTTGGAGAGCTGGAGCTTGCGTAGGACGGAGGAGACGTGGGTTTCGACCGTCTTGACGGAGATGCTCAGTCGACGAGCGATCTGCTTGTAGGCGTACCCCCGCGCGATCTGACGGAGGACCTCCTGTTCACGCGGGGTGAGGGAATCGAGTTCAGGATCCTCGGCGACAGGGACGGATCGGGCGAAGGCGTCGAGGACGAAACCGGCGAGGGACGGTGAAAAGACGGCGTCGCCTGCCGCCACCCTGGTGATGGCCTCGCTCAGCTCCTCGGGGGAGATCGACTTGGTCACATAGCCACGAGCCCCGGCACGGATCATGGCGATGACGTCCTCCGGCGCATCGGACACCGACAGGGCGAGGAACCGGATGTCGGGGTTCGTCTGCATCACGTTCCCAACCACCGTCACTCCTCCGCCCCCCGGCATGTGCACATCGACCAGAACGACGTCGGGTTTGGTCGTCCTGATCGCATCGACAGCCGCGTCGACGTCATAGGACGAACCGACGACGTCGAACGAGTCCTCGAGCTCGGCTTGGACCCCGGTCAGGAAGATCCGATGGTCATCGACGAGAAACACCGTGGTCATGTGCTGCCTCCCGGCATCGTGAGGTGGACCTCGGTACCGCCACCGACCTCCGAGTCGATGGTGGCTGATCCACCATGCCTGTGCATTCTGCCCTCGATGGATTCGGTGATGCCCTTCCGGTCATTATTGACACCTCCGGGATCGAAGCCGCCGCCCTGATCCGAAACGAATACTTCCACTGTGCCGTCCGCTGTCTCAGCAAAGACGGAAACCTTTTCGGCACCGGAGTGCTTCGCGGCGTTCATCATCGCTTCCGTCGCCGCTCCGACAAGGGCCGTGTGTCGGTCGGGCGGAAGAGATCCCTCGCCGACGACGACCACGGATACCGGAACATCATGAGCCTCCTCGACCCTGTTCGCCGCATCCGCAAGGGCGCCACGTAGCGTCTGGGTGTTCGCTGCACGCTCGTCGAAGAGCCACGAACGCAGCTCTCGTTCCTGTGAGCGGGCGAGGGTGACCATCTTCTTCGGATCGTCGGTTCGTTGGATCAAGGCGAGGGTCTGGAGGACGGAGTCGTGCAGATGGGCTGCCATCTCGGCTTTTTCCTCCGATCGGATCCGGGCCCTGCGTTCCGTGCGAAGGTCTTCGATGAGTGACCACAGCCACGGACCCGCGACGATCATGAATCCGCCGATGGCAACGATGAGGGCAAGGGCGAGGACGCCCATCGCTTGGAGGTTCTCGAGCGAGGACAGCACGACGGCGATGCCTGCGACCATCATCACGAGGCCGAAGACGACGAGCCACCATGAACGGCGTCCAGCCCCGTTCCCTGTGATCCCGGACAGGGAACGCTCGTAGTTCACCCCAGAGGTGTCGATGGCGATCGCGAGTCCGAAGATGACGAGGGTCGCTGGCCACACAATCGGTCCGAACCACACGTTCGCTGCATCGAGGGCAAGCATCACCGCGAGGTACATCGCGACGATCCCGACCGTCTGCGTCCGGGTGGCGCGGTGTGGGTCCGTCACGGTGTCCGGAGCCTCCTCCGGAACGACAAGCGCGCCGATCAGATAGAGCAGGGCACCGACGCCGCCCGCGAAGACACCGGCTACAAAGGCGGCGCGGACGTAGATGCTGCTGATACCGAGCTCGGCGGCAATCCCCCCGCTGAGACCACTGATGATGCGATCAGTCGACGAACGTCGAAACGGCCACGTGAAGACCCGCTCCACAGCCTGCTCGGTTGTCTGTTCTGTATCGGTCACGATCGATCCTGGACGGTTCGGGTACGGCTCAATGGTGTCACACGCCCCAATGCTCGACAACCGGGGACGACCCTGAGCCAACCCTGAGGGGTCAGGAATCGTGGGGAGGGTTCCCGATAGTGTGCAATGAGGCAATCGGTGACGATGGTGACATGACACAGCAAACACCAACTCGTACCCCGCAGCGGCGGCTCGAGCGGTCCCGGGAGGATCGACTCTTCGCTGGTGTGGCAGGTGGACTCGGCATCAACCTCGGGATCAACCCGTGGTGGGTCCGGTTCGCGTTCATCGTCCTGGCCTTCTTCGGAGGGTTCGGCGTCATCCTCTACCTGGCCGCGTGGGTCGTGATTCCCGACGAAGGGGAGAAGGACCCCATCGTCACGCGCTGGATTGCCAATTTCGATACATCGGACGGTGCCATGGTCTTTGGCGCGGTTCTCCTCGGCGGCGCAGCGATCCTCGTGATCTCGAATGTCTCGAGCGCCCCCGGGAGCCTCGTGCTCGCAGGCGTCCTGTTCGTGGTCGGGCTCCTGCTCTACCGCGGTGACTTCAGCTCGGCAAAGCGCGATCAGCAGGGGAGCGCCGGCCTTTCCGGCACGGATGATCGTGACGTCGACGTCGTGCAGGACGCCAAGGGTGATGCGTCGGCGATTGCCAACGTCGGCATTGCTGACACCCGCACCGCTGACACCCGCACCGACACCGTTGCAGGGAGAGACGTGGCACCTGTGCCACCGTCTCCGCCCTGGGCGCCCAGGCCCCCGCGCGAGCGGTCGATGCTCGGACGTCTCACGATCGCTGTCGGGCTGATCATCCTCGCCGGCATGGCGATGATCGACATCGCATTCGCCAGGGTCGAGATCCAGCCGGTCGTCTACGCGGCAACGGCGGTCGCCGTGATCGGTGCAGGTCTCATCGTTGGATCCTGGATCGGGAGGGCGCGGTGGTTGATCATCATCGGTGTCCTTGTCCTGCCGGCCCTGTGGTTCACCGCATTGTGGCCGAGGAGCTTCGACTTCACGGCGGGCGAAGTCACCTACTCGCCGGCATCCGTTTCCGAGGTGGACAGCCCGTACACGCTCGGGTTCG
>JAQAZV010000235.1:0-5184 GCA_032127155.1 Acidimicrobiia bacterium | reverse complement strand
GTCATCGAGGACTCGACGAAGCTGTGGTGGGACATCCGACCATCGGCCAGGTATCCCACGCTCGAGATGAGATCCTCGGACATCTGCACCCGCTACGAGGATGCCATCACCATTGCGGCCCTCTACCAGGCGCTCCTGGCGATGCTCTATGACCGACGCATGAGCAACCAGCGGTGGCGCATCTATTCGCGGATGCTGATCGCAGAGAACAACTGGAGGGCCCAGCGATATGGTGTCGACGAATCCCTGATCGACTTCGGTCGCGGGGAACTCGTCCCCATGACGCTCCTTGCAGAGGAGATGGTCGAGCTCGTCAGGGAGCAGGCGGCGAGCCTCGGTTCCCTCGATGAGGTCCGTCGAGTACGTGACATCACCGCCCACGGGACGAGTGCCGATCGCCAGCGACGCGTCTTCAACGATGCCGTCGCAGGAGGAGCCGAGCAGGCAGATGCCTTGCGCAGTGTCGTCGACCACCTCATCGACGAGACCATGGAGGGCCTGTGACGCGATCGTTGCGGGTCGCCGGCGCCCAGGTCGACCTCACGGTCGGGGACATCGAAGGAAACGAGGCAACGATCCTCGAGGCCATGGCATTCGCAGCCGACCAGCAAGCAGACGTACTGGTACTTCCCGAGTTGGCCATCTGCGGGTATCCGCCAGAGGATCTCATCCTCAAGGCAGGGTTCATCAATGCGAACCTCGAAGCGTTGGAACGCATCGCGGCCGCTTCGCGGGACACGGCCGTTGTCGTTGGATTCGTCGACCGCCTCGATGTGGCGCAGAAGGACGACGACGCCGTGCGCCGGCAGGTCACGAATGCAGCTGCCATCGTTCAGGGCGGGAAGGTGATCGATGTCTACCACAAGCACCTCCTCCCGAATTACGGCGTCTTCGATGAGGCGCGTTACTTCGCTGAGGCCCGGAAGCCTCTCGCCCTCCACAGCATCGGAGCTGTGTGCTGCGGAGTATCGATCTGCGAGGACATCTGGGATGAGGACGGGCCACCGACCGGTCAGGCCGTCGGTGGTGCCGACGTCCTGCTCAACATCAACGGATCGCCGTACCACGTCTTCAAACGGGAGGAACGCACCAACATGCTCGCGGACCGTGCTCGTGACGGCGCGTGTCACGTGGTGTACGTGAATTCGGTGGGCAGCCAGGACGAATTGGTGTTCGATGGCGGATCCATGATCCTGGCTCCTGACGGTTCGATCATCGCTCGGTCGCCTGAGTTCGTGGAGCACATGTTCGTTGTCGACCTCGACATCGGATCACGGACGGCTCCCCTTCTCCCCGTCGTGGAAGTGACGCAGCCCAGCGACACGAAGCAACCGATTCCTGCTCCCGAGATCGCGCCGGTCCTCGACGACCTCGAGGAGATCTACCTCGCCCTCGTGACAGGGCTGAGTGGCTACGTGCGCAAGAACGGGTTCGCAGAGGTCATCGTGGGTCTCAGCGGAGGCATCGATTCAGCCCTCACCGCAGCGATCGCTGCCGATGCCCTCGGGGCGCAGGCGGTGCACGGCGTGACGATGCCGTCGCGCTACTCGTCGTCAGGGTCGGTCGACGATTCCGTCGACCTCGCAGAGCGTCTCGGCATCCGAGTGGACATGATCAACATCGATGAGGTGTTCTCAGACTTCCTCGAGGTGCTCGGACCAGTCTTCGGAGGAGCCCCAGCCGATGTGGCCGAAGAGAACCTCCAGGCGCGCATCCGGGGAACCATCCTCATGGCTATCGCCAACAAGCACGGCGGCATGGTCGTGGCGACCGGTAACAAGTCCGAAATGGCTGTGGGCTACGCAACCCTCTACGGTGACATGGCTGGCGGATACGCGGTCCTGAAGGACGTGTACAAGACCATGGTGTACGACCTTGCGGCATGGCGGAACCTCCAGAGCGAGGTGATTCCGCGATCGATCATCGACAAGCCGCCGTCCGCCGAGCTTCGTCCCGATCAGCTCGATGAGGACTCCCTGCCTCCATACGCGGTGCTCGATGACATCCTGTATCGGTACATCGAGCTCGATATGACGGCGGCCCAGATGGCTGCGTCCGGCGTCGATCCGGACCTGGCGCGAGAGGTCGCTTCGATGGTCGACCGCAACGAGTACAAACGGCGTCAAGCGGCTCCAGGCGTGAAGATCACCCTGAAGGCATTCGGCCGTGATCGACGACTCCCGATCACGAACCTCTTCCGCCCATGACCGCTGGCTCGATCGGTCCAGTTCTGATCAATGGTGTCGCCACGGATGCTGACCGAGCAGCGGTGAGTGTGTTCGACATCGGATTCCAACGCGGGTACGGCTGCTTCGAGGCCCTTCGATCCTACGGCGGCACCCCCTTCCGCCTCGGAGGTCACCTCGACCGCCTCGACCGGAGCGCGAGCAACCTGCTCATCGATCTTCCGCCTCGGGACACCCTCACAGCGTGGTGCCTCGATGCGGCAGCGCCAGGCGATGGTGTTCTCCGCATCTATGTCACGGGCGGGACTGATGCCAAGGTGCCGGGAACCGACAATGTCGTGGTGGTGTTCCTCGAGCCGCTCCCCGTGATCCCGCAGACCGTGCGGCTCGACATCCTCGATGCACCATGGCACGCGGATGGTCGGACCTCGGAGCTCACGGGAGCCAAGACACTGTCCTACGGTCCCAACCTCGCTGCGACGATCGCTGCACGAAGGAGGGGTTTCGATGATGCTGCCCTCATCGGAAACGACGATGTCGTACTCGAGGGGCCGACGTTCAGCCTTGGATGGATCAGCGACGGCGCGATGTGCACACCAGGGCTCGGGAGCCACATCCTGGCTTCGATCACGAGGGAAGCCACGATCGAGGTTGCGCAGGAGCTCCACGTCCCGATCAGGGAGGAACAGTTCCACCGCTCCGACCTCGTTTCTGCCGACGAGGTCTTTGTGATGTCCACGGTCAGGGAAGTCCTCCCCGTGCTCGCGGTCGGAGACGCGACCTTCGGCAGGGGACCGGTCGTCGACGCTCTGCAGAGCGGCTTCCGCTCCCTGGTGGCGAGGGAGACCGGTTGAGCGGGCTACTGGTCGAGATCGATGTCCTGTACGAAGGCTGTGTGACGAACCCACAGCGTTGGCGCGAACAAGCCTTCGTCGACTGGGCCGAAGGTGTGTCTGTGGGCTATGACCTCGATCGGACGTCCGCAAAGCTGATTCGTCGAGCTCTCACGATGGCAAGGAAGCTGGCGGCGTTCTGGCTGGACCATGCCGATCTTGACGGAACGGACGACTGGCGATCCAAGGTGGACATCGCCATGGGTCCCAGGGCATGGCGACCCCAGCTCGACCTCGCCGAGCACCTGCTCGCCACTGATCCCGATCCCGACGTGTTCGCTGTCGTCGCCGATCTGTTCCCTATCGTTCGCAACCAGCCATACCTCGACGGAATCCGATACGAGGAGTGGCTCGAAGGCCGACCGACGCTGTGATTCCGCTGTACCATCGCATCATGTCGTTGAGGCTGTCTGCTGTGATGCTCGTTCTCCTCACCATCGTCACCGCCTGCACATCCACGACCGAGCCGCCCGAATCGACGACTGTCGCTCCGGTCTCGACCCTCGCTCCGACGACGACACTCGCGGAAGCGTCGTCGTCGACGACGCTCGCTCCCATCACCCAGCTGACTCCTCCGTCGTATCAGATCGTCGCCAGGATTCCGACAGACGCAGGGGGCGACGAGGTCGTCGTGCTCCTGGATCCGACGTCGTACGAGACGATCAGCGACCTCGACGTCCACGACATCATCGCCGAGGTTGTCGAGTTGTTCCCTCCGGTCACCGTCATGCACGTCGTCGACGATCCCGCTGCAGCGAATGTCGTTGCCGACCCTGAGGCCACCGACGAGGCAAAGCTCGCTGTTGCCGATCACTACCTGGCGAGGCTCGAATCAGGGTTCAGGATCACCTATCTGGGACCGCTCGTCGCGAGCGGATCAGCGGTGCTCGGGAGCTGAACCTTCCTTCGGTCAGGGTTCAACGAGATCGCACATCACAGCAGCCAGGTGGCAGTGAAGAGGAACACACCAAACCCGACGGCATCGGTGATCATCGTGAGGAAGATGTTCGATGCCAGAGCCGGATCCTGACCAAGCCTTCGAAGGAGCAGGGGGATCGACGCGCCGACCAGTGCTGCGGTCATCAGACCGATGATCGTCGAAATCCACACGATCACCGCAAGATCACCTGGAGCCAGGCCATCTGCAGAGCCACCGAGCAGCACCACCGCGGCTGCGGCGAGCAGTGCCCCGATCGTTGCGAGGATCAGCCCCCGGATCAGGCCGATCGCCAATTCCCTTCGGATCGCCCGCCACTCACGACCGGGGGGAAGTTCGCCGACGGCCAAGGAGCGAATCGTCACGGCGATGGCTTGGGCGCCGCTGTTGCCTGAGAGCCCTGCGACCAGGGGCATGAAGGCTGCCAGGAGCGAATAGGAAGCCAACGTGTCCTCGTATTGAGCCACGACGAACACCGTGACGAACCCTGCAACGAGGTTGAAGATGTTCCACGGGAGCCGCCTGCGCACAGACTCGGACACGGGTGTGAAGACCGACTCTGCCTCGCCAGCGCCGAACATGACGGCCATGTCCTCGCTCGCCTCGGCCTGGATGGCGTCGAGTGCCTCCGCCATCTTGACCATCCCGACGAGTCGCTGATCCGAGTCGACAACGGGAATTGCCATCAATCGATACCGCTGCACGAGTTCAACGACCTGCTCTCGGTCGGTGTCGGTCCGCACACTGACCACGTGCGGCTCCATCACCTCATCGAGGCCCGACCCTGGGCGGGAGAACACGAGGTCGCGGAACGAGACCACACCGAGCAGTCGGTGATCGTCGTCGACCACGTAGACGTAGGTCAGATTCGACCCGAGGTCCTCGTGCAGACGCCTGAGGGTTTCGATGGCCTCCCCAGTCGTCATCCCCACCGGCAACGAGGCGATGTCCGTCGTCATCATGCCGCCTGCCGTGTCGGCGGCAAAGGCGAGCAGGCGTTCGATCTCGTCTGCGGTCGCCCTGTCGAGGGCGGCGAGCACCGTGGTGCGATCAGCGGCATCGAGGGCGCCGATCACGTCAACGGCCTGATCGGTCTCCATCTCGGAAACCAGTGCTGCAGCTCGGTGGGGTTCCAACTCCTGGAGGATGTCTGCGGCGGCTTCCGGTC
>JAQAZV010000234.1:0-6674 GCA_032127155.1 Acidimicrobiia bacterium | reverse complement strand
TGCCCATGTCGAGAAGCTCGTCGAGCCGGAGCAACCACGCCGGGTCCCTATCATCGGTCAGCCACATGTACTCGGCAAGGGCAGCTCCGCACGGGTCGGCCGACGTCAGTGCCGCGGTGGAACGGGACACCGCCCACATGCGGTCGAGGGGAGCTCGTCCCGCAGGACCGTTCCGTCTCGCCCCGATCGTTCCGAGTATCCGCCAAGCGATCGTCTCGGTGTACCGCTGGGAGTCGAGGGCAGCCTCGGCGGCATCGATTGCCTCATCCCAGTCGCCGAGCCACATCAGCATCTCGGCGTACATGGCAAGCGTTCCCTTCTCCAGGGACCGCTGTTCGTATCGGATCGCCGTTTCGAGGGCTCGTCGAGCGAAGTCGACCGCCAACGTCATGTTGCGAAAGTCAGCCGCCATGCCGCCCAGGTTCTGAAGGGCGACGACCTCCCTCCAACGCTGACCCGTCCGTTCAGCGATCGCACGAACGCTTTCCACGACCTCCATACCGCCCGGATGACCGATCGAGTATTCGATGTTGCCCTTCGTCGTCATCGCTTCCATCGTTGCCACCGGATCGCCGATTCGTTCAGCGATCGCGAGGGCCTCCTCAACGATCGGCAGCGCGCGCGGTATGTCCTCGTAGTGCAGCCAGGTGACATATCCGAGCATCCGTAGAGCCCTGGCGTACTCGATGGCTTCGCGATCGATGGAGGCGACGTCAACGGATTCGGTAGCCGAGGCGAGAGCTGCCTCGGTGTCGAGAGCCCCGAACTCAACGGTCGAGAGAAGCATAAGACTCGACGAGAGGGCGAGCGGATCGTCCACCGTCCGCCGGAGGTCGACGGCTCGTCTGATGTGATCAAGCGCGCTTGGATCGTCCTGGTCGTATTCCTGCCTGGCGAGTTCGTGGAGAATCGTCGCCGCATCCTCGGCGGGGAAGCGGTCGAGGTACGGTTCGACAACGCGGTACTGCGCCACAGCGGCGCGGACGCTATCGGCTGCCGCGGCTGCCCGCGCAGCGATGGGCGCGTATCTGACGATCGCCTCAACGTCGTCGGACTCGCGTGCATGGTGAACGAGCCGGGCAGGGTCGGCCGTTGCCGGCAGGGCAGCGAGAACTGCCTCATTGAGTTCACGGCGGCGCACCGGAGAAAGTGACAGCTCGACGGCACGGCGCTGGAGCTCGTGCACATAGGAAATCTCCGTTCCCGTCGAGCGCAGGAGACCAGCTCGCTCGCACTCATCGAGAGCGCTGATCGCGGATCCTGTGATGCCTCCCACCGTTGACCGGTCGGCGGCACCGGGGATCACGGAGACGATCTCGAGAATGGAGCGTGCGTCCTCCGATGCCGCCGCAAGTCGCCCAAGAACTGCCTCGTTGATCGAAGATGGAACGGCATCGGGGTCGTTCGAGGTGAGGAGTTCCGTGACGAACAGTGGGTTGCCGTCGCTCTGGGCGACGATCGCCTCGACGTCGAGTGTGCGGGTACCCACCATCGTCGCGACGGCGTTGCGGGTCAGTGGTCGGAGCTGGATGCGCTCCACGCTGGCTGGCGGGAGATCGCCGACGACTTGCCGCAGGGGATGATCGGTTTCGAGTTCGGTATCGCGATACGTCAACACGAGGAGCCCGTTCGTGCGGCCGATGCGCCGTCCCAGGTACTTGATCGTGTCGAGCGTGGCGTCGTCGGCCCACTGCGTGTCCTCGATGATCAGGATCGTCGGCCGCAGGGAACGGGAGAGCAGGTCCATGAGCGTGGATCGCAGCCGCTGACGATCGTCCTCCCGCAACGCCGCTTCCACCTCCGGTTCCTTCCGCCCGACGTCCCAGAATGGACCGAGCGCCTCAGGGGTGAGGAGGTCATCGCAGGCACCAAAGAGGATGTGGGCGGATTCGCTTTGGTGATCGACGAATGCGGCGACGAGCGCGCTCTTTCCGATACCGGCCTCGCCGCGGATCAGCACGGCACGACCGCCATGGTCACCCAGCTCGTCGACCAGCGCCGTGAGTGATGACAGCTCCGACTCTCGCTCGAGCAGCATTGGGGCACTCTACCGGTGGGGCAAGGACCGCTACGAGGCCTTCGAACCAGGATCTCTGCACGGGCAATCGATGTGGTGGATGTTCCCTTCGGTGCAAGGACACCGCTGCTCGGTTACTCGATCATGGAGCTGACCGCAGGCGCTCGAAACCGTCCAGGATGAGGTCGAGGCCCCACGCGAACTCGGCCCCGTAGTCGTAGCCGGGTTGGAGGGCGTGCTCTGTGATCATCTCGACGAGGTGCGGGAACTGGTCAGGCGGTATGGCTTCGAGGATTCCAGCAGCGAGCTCTTCCATGGGGACCTCGTCGAACGCGAGGCTGAACTCCTGGAGTCCGAAGCCGTAGACGTAGGCATCGATGGCGGCAAACGCATGGGCTGCGAGTGGCACCGAGAAGCCTCCAGCTCGAAGGCTTCCGAGGACGGCGTCGTAGTACCGCAACGCGACTGGGCCGGGGTTTCGACGCGACTCCATCAGGGGTGCTGCCCACGTGTGGCGGGTGAGCATGTCGTGGAGTGAGATCGCTCGTCGCCGGTTACCTGGCAACCAGTTCGGCCCCGGTGTGGGGATCTCGACCTCCTCCATGATGAGGTCGATCATCCCATCAAGGAGGGCGTCCTTGTTCTCGACGTGGTAGTAGATCGACATCGCCTCCACACCGAGGCGCTGGGCAAGCTTGCGCATCGAGAGCGCATCGAACCCCTCCTCGTCAGCCATCGCCACTGCCTCGTGCAGGACGCGATCGCGGCTCAGGGGCTGGCGCTTCGCACCTGTCGATTCGGCTGGCTCGGTCACATCGCGCTCCTGGCTCGTTCCATCCCGACTGGTGCCGTTCAGATTCCTCCTTGACAATCTTACAGTGTACGGTATGGTTCTGTCCACAACCTTACATCGTACGAACAGTCGGTTGGTCCTGATCGGATCACCCGATGTGAACAAGGAGTACCCATGACCACCGCAACCACGACACCCACCACGATGACCCCCTCGGTTCCCGACGTGACGCCGAGGCGAGCCTCTCTGATCGCTGGGATCGGCTACCTGGTGATCTTCGTGGCGGCAATCTTCGCCAACTTCATCGTGCTCGAGGGCATGGTCGTCGAGGGAGACGCTGCAGCCACCGTCGCGAACATCTCGGACAACCTGGGGATGTTCCGCCTCGGGCTCGTCGCGTTCCTCGCCGTGTTCCTCGCCGACGTGGTCATCGCATGGGCGCTGTGGATCCTGTTCACGGGCGTGAACCGCGAGCTGTCGAGACTCGCCGCATGGATGCGGGTGGTCTACACGGTCTTCCTCGGCGTCGGTTTGACCTTCTTCTTTGCGGTCCTCCAGTTGCTTTCGGGCGCGAGCTGGCTCGGCGCATTCGACCAGGGTCAGATCGACGGTCAGGTCATGATGGCCCTCCAGGCCTTCGACGCTGCGTGGCTCATCGGTCTCGCCGCCTTCGGGGTGCATCTGATCCTGCTTGGAACCCTGATCGTTCGCTCAGGGATGGCTCCCAGGGTCCTGGGAATCCTTCTCGGCGTGGCGGGAATGGCCTACATCCTCGACACGGTCGCCCACGGGGTCATCGCGGGCTACGACGACTACGCCAACCTGTTCCTCGCCATGGTGGCCATCCCGTCCGTGGTAGGCGAGCTGTGGTTCACCCTGTGGCTGCTCCTCCGCGGAGGGAGGCCACATGCAGCCGCCTGACACGAGGCGTGAACTAGTCGATGGGAGCTGGGTTGGCGTTCTCCCCCAGTTCTCATCGGCGTCTCATTCCGCATTGAGACTGCGGCACCATCCTTGAGACCATGACTGAAGACCTGACCTCAGACACACCGGATGGCGGTGCTGCATCGCAGTGTTTGGCTGACACGCTGACCCGCTCAATCGCCAGCGAGGACCGACACTGCAACATCGATCAGCTGCCATCGAGCACGCCAACGAGCAAGCTCAGCAGAAGGGATGCGACCTGTGTGACGACAACGGCACCGACAACCACGATGACAAACGTGACCACGCGATATGCGCGTCGAACATCTGGGGACCAGTCGGCCTTTCGCGTTCGCACCTTGGCACGATGCCTCGACGAGGCGAAGACCAGACCAGCGAACGGCAGGACGAAGATCGTCACGGCGTGCAGCAGCCCCATCAAGAGGACCAGGAGGCCGATGCGCGTCCCTTCCTCTTGGGCAATGGCGGCTACTCCACCGGTGAGGTTCCACGACGGATCCGGGTCCATCGGAATCGAGACGAGCACAAAGCCTGCGAACACGAGGTAGTAGGCCACATCGAGCAACGTCAGGAACCGACCGCCTGTCCCTGGCCCCGTGCGGAAGATGTCGTCGGCGTAGATGCGTCCGAAGCGTCGGATCGCCGGCCCCATGACGATGACGATCGCGATCTCGACAGCGACGGCTGCCACAGCGATCGACCACCATGGAAGTGGGGAGGCGCCCGGCTGCGGATCCCACCACGCCGCAAGCCACAGAGCAATGGCAGCGACGAAGGCCACGACGCCAATGACGATGTTGCGCACCCTGCGGCGGTGCGCCGTGTCCTCTTCGATGGACCGCTGGACCTTGGCGAACAGGTCGGGACTCGGTTCGTACGACCCTGTCGCCTGCATCGCCTCGCGGATTCGCTGCTCGATGGTCATCGGAGTCCCTCCAACCGTTGCTTGAGGGCCGCCATCCCTCGCCTGCAGTGCGTTTTGACGGAGTTCTTCGAGATACCGAGTGTCTCACCGATCTCGGCCTCGGAAAGCTCGACGTAGAACCGAAGTACCAGACAGTCACGTTGGCGGCCAGGGAGGTCACGAAGCGCATCGACGACCTCTCCCTGGTCCTCGTCGCGTACGATGCGGTCCTCCGGTGTCGGATAGGTGCCACCCGGCGTGAGCGACCCCTGATGGCGGAGCGACATCAGGCCGCGACGGTTGTAGTCCCTGGCCAGGTTGAGGACGATCGACCGCATGTATGGCGCTGCCTTGGCTGGATCCTTGATGCGGTGGGCGTTGCGGTGGAGCCTGATGAACGACTCCTGCAGGATGTCCTCGGCCGCGGTGCGGTCGTCGGTGAACAGCCTGGCAAGTCGGAGCAGCGCGGCGCCTTCGCGATCGTAGAGATCGGCAACGAGGGCGTCTCGGTCGATCTCGACCGTCATCGGAGCGGCGAATTCACGTTCCATCGATGCTACAGACGAACACCGGGGCCGTTTGGGTGACCGGAGTCCCAAATGGGAAAGCCCCGGAGAGGGGAAGGCGCAATGCCTTCCCCTCTCCCGCCGTGCGACCTCAGTTGAGCTGCGCGCACGCCAACCTTTCGCCCGCAATCGGGCTGCCGGTGGGGGCATGGATGACGATGGACTGGGCCTCGGGACGTGCCCAATGGCCGTGCGACGCCGCACCCCAGCCGTTGCCTCGCAGATTCGTTGAGATGAAGGGCCAGATCTCGTTCACCGCATCGACCGGACCTGGGGGAAATCCGTCTGGTCCCACGGTGACGTCTTGGTAGTGCCCCCCGCCACCGGATGCGCACGTCCCGTTGTGCACGTGCGTCGGGTACGTGATGTTCGGATCGAGTCCTCGCACGAGTACCCGCACCTTCGTCATGCCGTCGTCCCCGTCAGGGAGCCGCACCATGATGGCGACACCGCTGATGTCGTAGCCCGCACCGGTCCCGGCCTGTGTCGTAGCGAAACGGCCAGTTGTGACCTCTGCTCCGCCCGCATCGGCCTGGGCGGACACCATGAGGACCGCGACCATCGCGAAACCGGCAACCAGCACCAT
The DNA here is from genome assembly GCA_032127155.1 of Acidimicrobiia bacterium. GTDB lineage: Bacteria > Actinomycetota > Acidimicrobiia > Spongiisociales > UBA5794 > SZUA-442. Next base: position 863 of record JAQAZV010000234.1, on the reverse strand, counting down.
CCGCAGTCGGATCCTTCGCCTCGTCGTTTCCATTGTGTCTCCTGTTCTCGCGCCCGCGCCAGGCAGGCAGCGTTGCTCACCGGCGGTGTTGCCGGATCGGTTGCACGGTGGCGCGGGGCATGCGCCGGGTTGGGGTGCCGCGTCAGGCGGCGTTGGACTCGATGTCCTCATCGAGCCTGCGGTTGAGGGACAGCAGCCTGCCGATGATCGGAAGGGTGATGACGTTGAGGCCGTGGAGGAGCCCCATCAGGATGAGCAGGCCTGCGAGCCGTACCGTCTCAGCCTGGAGCTGGGCTGCATTGACCGTTTCGGCCCAGTCCGAGGGTGGCTCGAAGCGGATGGTCAGCAGGATGTAGGCGCCGAAGATGAGGTAGTACGCCACGTCCATGAGCACGAGGTAGCTCTTTCCTGTTCTTGGGCTCGCCACGAACACATCGGCGGCGTAGCTCTTCCCGTACCGCTTGATCAGCGGACCGAGCACCACAACGATCACAATGAGAATCAACGTCGTGATCAGTTCGAGGGTCCACCATTCCATCCGCGTCTCCGTTCACTCGAAGGACTCATCATGACAGACGTACCGGCGGGTCGATCGGGTGACAAGAATGTCTTGAGACCCACATCTTCGTTGCCCCTGGCAAGAGGCGGCTGTAGGTTGAACGGGCAGGGTGAACACCAACAGGGGGGCACCTCATGCGCAAGCGGATCGCTGTCCTTTTCCTTCTTGGGCTCGCCGCCGCGGCATGCAGCACCCCGGTGGATTCTGCTGGGCCGGTGACGTCTACGACGTCAGGGTCCGGTGGGGCCGAAGTCGACTGCGAGACCGACGGGCCACCTTGTGACACCACAACCACGACGACGGC
>JAQAZV010000233.1:0-7180 GCA_032127155.1 Acidimicrobiia bacterium | reverse complement strand
TGGTCGATCTCGAGGGTGACCGTCCCGAGGAACAGGAGGACGAAGCCCCAGTAGATGAGCGAATGCATGACGCCAGAAGCGGGATCCTCGGCGACCGTCCGCATGGAGACACCTTCGAGGAACCTTCTGGACCGCCGCTTCCACTCCCCGGATCGTGACTCCCACGAGCCCCGTTCCCAGTTCTTCACCCTGACAGCGAAGAGGCCGATGGCCAACGCCACGAAGGACGCCACGAGGACGTAGAACATCGCCACCACGAGTTCAGGGACGTTGCCGAAGACCTCCCGACCGACGGCGAAGTCACCGTCTTCGGGCAGCGAACCAAGCCACCACAGGACCAGAGTGCCGAAGAAGCTCAGCGCGGCAACGACCCACAGAAGTCTGGAGATCGGCAGACGTGGGGGTGTGCCACTGTCGGCAGCCTGGTCGTCTGTCGGCTGGTCGTCTGTCGCTTGCACCGTCGTCGTCACGACATCTCCCCCTCGGGATCGGTCGGGAAGATCATAAACCGCAGCCTGCTGCCGTCCGATGCCGACGCGACACCGCTCAGGTCTCCGTCGTCTCCCCCTCGGCCAGAGGATCGAGAGCGGGAGGAGGCGTGGGTGCGGGTGCACTACTGGCCAGCCCGAGCTCAGCCCTCAGCTCCTCCAGCTTCGCATCGGCCTGGGCCACGTTCACCGCCGCCCTCAGCTCGGATTCAGCACCTTCCGGTGTCACTTCGTGGAGCTCGGCACGTGCCATCGCCTCCGCCTTCCGGCGCTCGATCTTCTGTTCGACCTGATCGAGCGAGGGACCGGGGTCGGACATGGATGTCGACATCGTGGCAACAGCGTCGTTGACCGTCTCCTGCATCTTCGCCTGTTCGAGCTGGCCAAGAAGCTCCATCCTCCGGGCAGACAGTTCCTGCAGCCGCATGGCATTCTGCTGGACCGCGTCCTTTGCCTGCTCAGCCTGCACCTCCGCAACGGCATACTGCTCCCTGAGCGATGCAAGGTTGTTTTCGGAAGCCTGCATCTTCATGGCGAGGGACTGCGCGGCCGTCGTCCACTTCGCCTCTCCTGCAGCGTCACCTGCCGCGCGGGCCTCGTCAGCCTTGAGCAGCGCCTGCTTGGTCATCTCGCGCGCCTCGCCTGCATCGTCAGCGGCCCGCTCCAGTTGACTTTCGAGCTGTGTGCGGTGGGCGATGACCTTCGCCGCCTGATTACGCAGGTCCTGGTCCCGCTTCTTGGCCTCGTTGACCGCGGCCTCGAGCTCGATCTGCGGATCCATCGCCTTGTCGGCGGTCGTGCTGAAGAGGGCCTTGAGGTAGGCCCAGATACGCTGGAACATCGTTCCCCCGTCTTGGTTGCCAGTGGATTCGATCCGATACTAGGACCGCCCGGTCCGGGTGGCTCGTGTGTTCGCCGGGTGGTCAGCCGCGCCGACGACCCCCACCCCTCGACCGCCCGGACGACGGTGGCCGTGACCCGCCACCCGATCGCGAGGACGATCCACCGGATCGGGGTGAGGACCGACGGCCCAACGACCGCATTGCCTGCATCGCGACGACGGTCTTGAGCATGTCATCGGCGCCAAACCCGGATCGGCGCGACGACCGTCGCTGGTACTCCTGGAGGGGCGGCACCGATGATCCTTCGTCGCTGACGCTTGGGCGTCTGTCGACTGTGGCCTTCGGCTCGGAGGCCGAAGGGGTTGAAGGGGGCTTCGGTTCAGGCGGGAGCGCGACGCCATCGAGGATGGCTTCGGCACAGTCGAGGTGCCAGATCCCGAGATCGAGCTCGGAAGCAACAGCGAGAACGGCAGATGGCGAGGCCGCACCGGCGAGGCGCTCAGATGCACCGGCATAGGTCTCCGCCGCAGCATCGAAGTGCCCCTTGACGAGCGCGTCATCCGACTTCGCGACCTCATCCTCGGCATCGAGGATGTCATTCGCAAGCGCGTCGATCTGCGCCTGCGCGGACCGGCGCAGTCCCTCCAGGGCGTCCGCATCCTTCTGCCTTCGCGCTCGATTGCCACGCACCACCAGAAGGACGACCACGACGACGATGACCGCGATGACGATGAGGAGAATCCACAGGCCTGAAGATCCCGCCGACGGTGGGTCGACCAGCGTGTCCACGAAGATCGTGACAATCTCGTCGTCGGTCGATCCGTCGAGCGAACGGTCCAACGCCCCGTCCAATTGGCTCGGCGTCCAGATGTCGTTGTTTGATGCCCACCCGACCGTCTCGGGCGCCACGACAAGGACGGTTCCCTCGGCTCTCGGAAGCCGATCGAGTGTGCCGTCCGCGAACGTGGTGGCGCCGGAGGGTGGTTCCTCCGCGAGCACGACCACGTGCATGAGGCTCCCTGCACCCCGGGCATCCGAAACGGAGCGCCCGACAACTTCGGGGGTGGCGCCGGATCCGGGTTCGATGAAGAACCCGTCCTCACGTGCGGTGGCAGCGACATCGCCGGGTGTCGCAGCTGCTCCGGAGAACACGATCGCCAGAACGGAGATCACGACCGCCGTGAGGACCCGATGCGTGGTTCCGCGCGTCATCCGCCGACCAGGGCTCGGGCAAAGAAGACGACGTTTGCAGGCCGCTCGGCAAGTCGTCTGGTCAGGTACGGGTACCACGCAACCCCATATGGCACGTAGACCCGCATCTCGTGGCCCAGGGCAACGAGCTCAGCCTGGCGATCGCGGCGAACGCCGTAGAGCATCTGGAACTCCCACGGTTCCGAACGATCCCGAGCCCACCCGAGGATCGGCTCGATGCGGCCATCGTCATGGCTGGCGATGGCCGGCTTGATCCCTGTCGATCGCATCAATTGCCCTGCCAACCGATCGAAGGCTGCGTCGACCTCGCCTCCAGCCTGATAGGCAATGGCCTCCGTTTCGGCGTATGCACCCTTGCACAGTCGAATATGGCCGCCGAGGGGGATGATGCGGTCGAGATCCGCTGGTGATCTCCGAAGGTAGGACTGAATGGCGATCCCGACATTCCCATGTTCACGCTGGATCGATTCGTAGATGTCGAGCGTGCGCTCGGTGTAGGCGGATTCCTCCATGTCGACGGTGACCGTCGTCCCCATGGTGCCGGCTGCCACGGCGAGTCTCTCGAGATTGCTGGCCGCCCTCACATCATCGAGGCCCATCCCGAGCTGCGTGAGCTTCACCGAGATGTTCGCATCGAGGTCGTGTTCGCGGATCGCATCGAGACATGCGAGGTACGACGCAGTGGCGGCATCCGCTTCCTCGATGGCAGTGACGTGTTCGCCGAGGTGATCGAGTGACACGGGCATGCCCTGGTCATTGAGGCCCTTGGTCGCCTCGACAGCCTCCTCGAGCGTGTCCCCTGCCACAAAACGTTGGGCGACGGCTCGGCCCGCACGGGTGCCAGACACCAGCTTCTTGGTGAATGATCGGTCGGTGATCGACAGGACTGCCGACCGCATCATGGCGTGATCGGCCTCGAGCCGAGGTCCCGCGAACGCTTGGCCGCTGCTTGGACGGCGTCCTCCACCAGTGCGCGGAAGCCACCGTCCTCGAGGACATGCATCGCTGCCGCGGTCGTCCCCCCTGGTGAGGTGACCTCTCCCCGCAGCCGAAACGCCGACTTGTCCGACGTCGCGAGCAGTTCACCCGAGCCGCGGAGGGTCTGATGCACCAACCGTTCTGCGGCGTGGTGCGGAAGGCCTTCGCGGATCGCGGCCTCGATCAGCGACTCTGCGAGGAGAAACACGTAGGCAGGTCCCGTCCCCGACACAGCCGTGACGGCATCCAAGAGGTCCTCGGTGAGTTCGATGACATCACCGACCGCGGATAGCACCAACCGTGCTCGCTCCCGGTGAAGGTCGTCAACGTGGGATCCGACCGTGTATGCCGTCATGCCCATGTCGACGGCCGCCGGTGTGTTCGGCATGGCCCTCACGACGGCCACACCATCGAGCGCATCCTCGAAGATCGAAATCGGTACTCCGGCAGCGATCGACACGACCGTCTGGTCACGAGTGACAACGGGGGCGATGGCTTCGAGGGTGCCGGGGACGTCCTTCGGCTTCACCGACACGATGAGCACGTCCTTGGTGTCTACAGCCTGTGCGAGCGACAGTGTCACCGGTGCGCCAATGCGATGAACCAGATCGCTTGCGCGTTCCTCCCGGCGAACCACGAGGGTGAGATCCTCGGGGTTCCAGCCAGCCCGCAGCAGCCCGGATGCGAAGATCTCTCCCATCGAACCTGCACCGAGGATGGCGACGGAGGGTCTTTCCATGGGCCGAGGTTATCGCACTGAGCCGCCGTGATCGGTCAGGGCTCGATTGCGAGGAGTTCGATGGCCGTGGCGAAACGCCGCGCCATGGCATCGTCGTAGCCAACGAGGCGCACGGATCGGATCATCGACTCGGCATCAGACAGGTATTCGGCCACCGACTCGGTGATGACCGCCGTGGCCTCGTCGGGCGGATAGCCATAGGTGCCGGCCGAAATCGCGGGGATGGCCACTGTCGTGGCTTCAATTTCATCTGCCATGTCAAGGCTTGCGAACGCGGCGGCAGCCAGGAGGTCCTCGTTGTCGTGCCCGTCGCCGAAGATGGGGCCTGCAACATGGATCACGTAGGACGATGGCATCGCCCCGGCCGACGTGAGGGCAGCGACACCAGGCTCGAGCGGTCCGTAGGTCTCGACCCACGCAGCAGACTCCTCGTTGATGGTCGAGCCGCCTGCCGTCGCGATAGCGAGGGCAACACCGCCGCCGTGCGACAGGGTCACGTTTGCTGCGTTCACGATCGCCTCGACCGGCATCGCGGTGAGATCACCCTGCATCGCAGTAACCGTCGCTGAACCGATCCGCACCGCTGCGCGGGACCCCGCCACGATGTCGATACCTTCCCAGAAGCGATCGCCCTGGGGATCGATGTCAATGGCGGTGCTCCACCACCACGTGGCACCCGAACCCTGAAGGTCGATGTCCTGCTCGTGGCTGACCTCGACGCATCGCTTCGCGACTGCCGGAGCCGGATCGATGAGGGAAACCCCGTCGGGGAGCCGTGCGACGATCTCATTGAGGATCAACGGATAGTGGGTGCATCCCAGGACGATCACATCGGCGCCGGCCTCGATCATCGGGGGAAGGAACTCGTCGAGGAGCGGACCGACGTCGTCCTCGCGTTCGATGGCGGCGGCGAGCCCCGGACAGGCTTGTTCCACGATGTCGACCCCCTCGCCGTGCTTGCCGACGAGGTCGCGGAAGAGCTCGCCCTGGAAGGTGGCTCCCGTCGCCATCACCCCGATGACCCCAGACCGGGTCTTCGCAGCGGCGGGTTTCACGGCTGGCTCCATACCGACGAACACCGTGTCCGGGAAGACCTCACGAAGGTGCCTGAGTGCCGCGGCGGACGCTGAGTTGCAGGCGATCACGATCAATTCCACGCCGGCACTGGTCAGGTACCGCGCAAGAAGCTCGGTTCGCGCTTTCACCTCTTCGAGGCTCCGCTCGCCGTATGCCCCGAACGCGTGATCTGCGATGTAGACCAGATCTGCCCACGGCGCTCGTTCGCGAAGTGCATCCAGGACGCCGGTTCCACCAATGCCGGAATCCAGGACGGCGATGCGTGGCGTGATGTCAGAGGTTCGCACGAATCGATTCTGCCGCATCGGGCACGCAACAGGCAGTCACGTCGACGCGAGTGTCAGCTCCAGGGATTGAGCAGCGTGTCCCTGAGATGGGGCGAGAAGAGTTCGGGTTCGAGGAGGAAGGCATCGTGGCCCTTTTCGGAGTGGACGGTGATGTGTCGGTGAGGGACACGCGACGCCTTGAGGACCGCCGACATGCTCCGCTGTTCCTGCGGATAGAAGCACACGTCGGAATCGATCGAGAACACCATGTACCGCTGGTCAGCAGCCTGCGAGAACAGCTCATCGAACGACGAGACGCCAGCCTCAGCGACCAGGTCGAACGTCTGCCATGCCTGCATGATCCTCAGGTAGCTGTTGGCATCGAATCGATCGACGAACTTCGTCCCCTGGTGCCACATGTACGACTCGAGGTTGTTCGCCAGCGGATACGCCGCAGGGCCATCGTCTGCATCGACCTCGGACCGTGCTCGCTCGGCGAGTGCATCGAGCGACACGAACGTCTTGTGTCCGATCATCCTCGCGAGGCGGAGGCCATCGCTCGGGGGCCTCGACCCGTAGTAGTCGCCACCTGCGAAGTTGGGATCGGTGACGATCGCCGTGATCTGCTCGAAGTTGTGGAGCGTCTGGAGTTCGGTGACGACGAGCCCAGACGCGATCGGAATCACGAACTCGACAAGGTCCGGATATCGCGTCGCCAGTGAGATCGCCATGAACCCCCCGACCGACCCGCCGATGGCGGCTCGAAGCCGCTCGATACCGAAGTGGCGAACGAGCTCGACCTGTGCGTCGACCATGTCTGCGAAGGTGACGATCGGGAATGTCGAGCCGTAGGCCCTCCCGGTCGAAGGATCGAGGGAGCTGGGACCGGTGCTCCCGTAACACCCACCGAGGTAGTTGGCACAGATGACGAACAGCTCATCGGTGTCGAGCGCCATGCCGGGACCGATGAAACCGTCCCACCAGCCGACGTGTATCTCGTCGGTCCACCTCCCACCTGCGGATGGGAGGTCCCCCAGGATTCCGGCAACATGCTGACTCCCTGTCAGCGCATGGAACAGCAGGACGGCGTTGTCCTTCGCCTCGTTCAGGACCCCGTGGGTCTCATAGGCAACGTCGACGACGGAAAGCCGTCCCCCGGTGCGCAGAACGAAGGGGTCATCGGAGGATCCGAACCTGAAGGTCCCGATTGTGGGGTTGGTGGTGATCTTCACTGGTCGTTGGTGTGGCGTTCGTCGATCGTCTCACCGTCGTGGTGGTCGTCTTTCGGGACCGTCACGTCCCGTATCGATTGCGGTGGACGAGCTGGTCGATCGGCTTCCGCCCACCAAAGGCCCTGGGGGCGGCGTCGGGAGCCGGATAGCCGATGGCAACGGCATATCGACAACGACGCCCTTCGGGAAGGGCGAGCACGGACGCTGCGACATCGTCTCGATGCAGGGTGATCGGACACGTTGCGAGGCCGAGAGCGTCCGCAGCAATCATGATGTTCTGGGCTACACGACCGGTATCGAACTCGTACCCGCCAGGCTCCTCGACGAGACAGATCGCACATGGCGC
>JAQAZV010000232.1:0-13295 GCA_032127155.1 Acidimicrobiia bacterium | reverse complement strand
GCTCCCGCGATGATGGCGACCAGGGGAATCGACAAGGTCCTGAAGGCCGCAGTAGCCGTCCTCGGACGCGTGGCTCCGACGACCACGGCGCCGAACAAGATCACGGCGGAGCAGCTGTCATCCGATCCCGCCGTCGGGGAGGCGTACTTCGCAGATCCCCTCGTCGAGACGAAGGCAACAATGCGCTTTGGGAAGACGTTCTTCGCCGAGCAGGACAGGCTCGTCGACCACCAGGGCGACATCGATATCCCGACATTCGTCATCCACGGCGCTGATGACGAACTCGTCCAGCCAGCGGCATCGGCGGGCCTCGCATCGTCCCCCGGTGTCGAGCGCAGGGTCTATCCGGGAATCCGCCACGAGCTCCACAACGAGCCGGATCGGGACCGCATCCTCGGCGACATCAGCGACTGGATCGACGAAAAGCTCTTCTAGAACGAGGCCGCCCTGCGCATAGCCGCCGATGCAGCGATCGGGTTGGTCAGGAAATGCGCGGATTGGTGACGTGGGTCACCATCAGCGAAGCCGATGCCAGGACGTGCCCACGCATCGCGTCCTCGAGCTGGTCCCTGGTGAATCCGGGCGAGAGGTCGAGGGTAGGGACATCCATTGCATGGACCCTGTATTCGTAGCGGTGGGGGATCGAGTCGTTCCACGGAGGTGCTGCACCGTCGTACCCGTGCCACACCCCCTCCATGTCGGGATCGCCGCTGAACCACATCGTGTAGTCGTTCACGCCATGAATCCCGGTGGGAGCGGCATCTGCCGGCTTGCCACGCGGGGTCACCGAATCACTGTGGGACCCCTCAGCAATCTCATGGACGGTCGCAGGGATGTCGGCGAGGAGCCAATGTGTGAAGTCGACGCGAGGCAAGGTCGAAGGAACCTCTCGGTCGACGCGATTCACATCATCAGCGGCGCTTGGACAGTCGTGATCAATGCAGGTGACCACGAAGGATCTCGTCGTGGCTGGCTCGCCGCTCCATTCGAGATGAGGGTTCCGGTTGTCACTGAGCGACACGGGGCCGGGGTCCGCGGCGACGGCGAGGGCATGGTGATCGGGCTGCGCTTCGCCGTCCACGAGCGTGTTGCTGCGGAGCTCCATGCGCGATCCTTTCTCTTGTCTTCTCTGCGACACTAGTGCGATGGATCGACGACTTGTGGTGCTGGGCTCAGGGCAGGACGGTGGTGCTCCCCAGCTGGGAAGGACTTCACACACCGGGCCGGCGAGGACCGCATCGAGCGTGTGCGTGGTGTCGGATGAGGGCGTCTATCTCTTTGACGCTTCCCCGGACATACGGACGCAGTACGCAGCAGTGCTTCCACTCCTCGGGAACAGGGATCCACACCGGCCGTTCGACGCTGTGTGCATCACCCACCTTCATATGGGGCACTACGTGGGACTCGTCCACTTCGGGAAGGAGGCCGCATCGACATCGGAGATGCCATTGATTGCACCATCGCCGATTCTCGACTTCCTTCAAACACATCAGCCTTGGCGATCCCTTTTCGAGAATCGCAACCTGCTCGCTCGCCCGATCGACGATGGGCCCATCAGGTTCGGAGCTATCACCATCCGATCCATCCCGATTCCGCACAGGGCCGAGTTCGCTCCTGCCGTCGCGTATTCGCTCCTGGTTGAGCGGGAGCCGTGGGCGCTGTACCTGCCGGACATCGATTCGTGGGACGAGTGGCCTGAGGCAGAGGAGGTCATAGGAGCACACGTCGTGAGTCTCGTTGACGCAACCTTCGGGTCACCTGACGAGCTCCCTGGGCGCGATCTCGCTGCGATTCCGCACCCGCTGGTGACGGACACGATCGAACGCTTCTCGGCTCTCGCTCGGCGTCACACCATCATTCTGACGCACATGAACCACTCCAACACGGTCGCGGACTCGACATCACCCCTCGCCGCCAGGGCACATGACGCCGGCTTCGTTATCGCCTCCGACGGCATGCAGATCGACGAAGAGGGAGCGATCCTGTGAACGTTGCCGGCCATTTCCTGGTTGCCACACCTGTGATCGCTTCACCACCCTTCGCCAGATCGGTCATCCTGATGCTCGAACACGACGATTCCGGGGCTGTCGGGGTGATCCTCAATGCTGGTACCACCATCCCGGTAGCCGATCACCTTCCTGAAATCGCCCACCTCGTCGTGGAACCGGAGACGATCTTCGTCGGAGGGCCGGTCGCTTCAGACACCGCGATCCTGCTTGGCCGATCACATACGGCGGCCTTCCTTCGACCAACGGCGCTCGAAACAATTGGCATCCTCGATGTCGACGGCTTGCCCAGCGATCTCGCGGCTCTTCGCGTCTTCGCTGGGTACGCAGGGTGGTCACCGTACCAACTCGAGGCAGAAATCGATGGCGGATCATGGTGGGTCCTCCCGGTCGAGCGCAGTCTCGTGTTCGCTGCCGACACATCCACTCTGTGGGATCGCGTCGTGGCGTCCGCCCCCGGCACCATTCCGTTCCACCTGACCTTCCCGTACGACGTCTCACTGAACTGAGACGCCGGGGTCCCTGATCGATGGCGGGTATCCTCGTGGCGTGTCAACGACCACATCGAGGCTCCGACCCTCCATACGCAGTCGCGCTCCTGGGACCAGCTTCGAACGTGCGTGCTGGGACAGGGGATCCACGACGGTGGTTGGAATCGACGAAGTGGGGCGGGGGGCCTGGGCCGGTCCCTTGACCGTGGGAGCGGTCGTGATCCCGAAGGATCAACGTCTGTACAAGGTGCGAGACTCGAAGATGCTCACCAGCGCCGAGCGCGAGATGATGTTCGATCGCATCACAACGTGGGCCGAGGCGTGGGGAGTAGGTCACGCCTCTGCGGCGGAGTGTGACGAGCTCGGGATGTCGGATGCCCAACGATTGGCGACGCACAGAGCCATGGTGAGCCTTGCGGTTCGTGTCGACCACTCCCTTGTCGACGGTTCCTGGGACTTCGTCGGGGACGGACGCACCACGACCATCGTCAAGGGCGATGCGAAATCCCTGAGCATCGCAGCTGCATCGATCGTCGCCAAGGTGACCAGGGACAGGATGATGCGAGGCCAGTCCCCTGAGTTCCCCTGGTATTCATTCGAGACCAACAAGGGGTATCCGTGTCCGAAGCACAAGGCAGCCCTCAAGGCCCTCGGACCGTCGACGATCCACCGCCGTTCGTGGGCGTTCATGGCTCCACTCGTGTGGTCCGGGATCGAGGGATGTGACGTCAGGGACAACGAAATGACGCTCTTCTGATGTCTCTCGATGCCGACGACTCGAAGGATGTCGACGTGCCGCCACCTGTCCGATTGATCCTTGCGTCGGGATCACCGAGGCGAGCCCTCCTGCTCGGGGCAGCCGGGATCTCCTTCGACGTGAGGGTTCCCGATGTCGACGAGTCGCTGAGGGACGGCGAACCACCATCGGAGTACGTGCTGAGGTTGAGCGATGAGAAGGCCACGAGTATCCCGCGTGACGACGGTCACGTCATACTCGGCGCTGACACGACGGTCGTTCTCGACGGCGTCAGCATCGGAAAGCCGGACGATCACGATCACGCTGTGTCGATCCTGATGAGCCTCATCGGACGATCACACTCGGTACTCACCGGATGGACGATGAGGTCCTCGATCGCTCATCGATTCGGTATCACCGAATCCAGGGTGGTCTTCAACGACCGATCCGAGGCTGAGGTCTCCGAGTACGTCGATCGCACTCGACCCTTCGACAAGGCTGGGGCATATGCCCTCCAGGGAGATGGCGGATTCCTTGTCTCATCGGTGATCGGGTCGCGCTCGAATGTCATGGGCCTCCCTGTCGGTGATGTCGTTCCTGCGCTCGAAGAACTCGGTGTCGTTCGCTCAACCCCGCATGGCAGCTGACGCCACACGCGCAAGATCCGCCTTGCTCCCGGAGTCCATGTAGGCGATCAATCGCTCACCGGTCAGATGGGCCTGACGGTTGGTGACAAAGAAGATCGGCTTCGGGGCCAGATTCGGTTGACCCTTCAACCATGCCCGTTCCGCTGGGGCAAACGGGCCCCTCACGACCGACTTCTCGGCGGCGCCGAACATCAGGGCGTTGTGGACGGTCCCGGAACCCGATTGGATGTCCTGTCGCGAATGCCCCGGATACGCCCCCCACGTGCACGTCGGCAGGAAGTACGCGACGCCAGTCCAGGTGTTGATCGCAATCGTGCCGTATCGCAGATCCGCAAGCGCCTGGTCGAAGGCAGCGCGCTCACGCTTCTCCGTCCTCGGGTGGACCATGATGTTGGCTCCGAGCGTCCCATAGAGGCGTTCATTCACGAACCGGACAGCCTTCTTCATGTAGGAGGGCACATCTGGACAGGGGAGCGTGACCACACCGAGCACAGGAGCGAACACTTCAGCGCCGAACATCACCTCATCGGGATCGCTCGCATCCAGGTCCGTCACGAGATAGCTGTTCCGAGCTCCAAAGACCTCGACTCCCGACGATCTATCGATCGCAGCACCCGTGCGGTCCATGGCACCCGGGTAGTAGGGAACTCGTTCGGCTGCACGCGCCATGGCAAGTCTGATCTCGTCGATGAGCGTTTCGGTGTGCTCCCAGCCGTCTGGCATGACGACGACTTGGGCAGCAATGCAGTTGAATCCGCAGTTGTGCATCTTTGCGCTGACGATTTGTTCGGCGTGGTACCGAAGATCTCGTTTCGACCATGGGCCAGGAACGATGATGACCGGTCCGACCCCGCCGAGTTCGGCCTCGATCGAGCGGGGATTCACCGGCCGATCATGGTGTTTGTTCACTGCTCGATCGTCACCAGATCCAAACACGATCGCTTCGAAGGTGGATGCACTGCCCGTGATGTGGATGGAATCGGCGCGCGGGTGATTGGTCAGATAGATACCGACATCGACACCTCCGTAGTCGAAGCGGAGGTAGCCATCGCTGATCAGATCTGCGAAGACGACCTCGAAGAACTCACCGAGATAGTCGTTCACAGGATTCATCTTCACGACGACCACTTTGCGCTCGTTGAACATCTCGTGGATGATGTCGAACGGCGCGATGGAAGCGATGTTCCCTGCGGCCAGGACGACGCACAGGTCGCCTTCAGGGTCGGGATCCTGATAGAAGGGTGCGACGGTGCCTTCGAGTGTGTCAGGCGTGACACCTGGCTGCATCCATACCTGGGCGCTCACCCCCGAGTAGAGGAGCTTCTCGTCGATCGTTGAGGGAAAGACGTCGACGACGACCTGCCCAGTCGGTGTGGTGGAGACGGTGTAGCCGTCGATCGGTGATTGGCCCTCGTCGATTCGCCTGAGGGTCTCGTCGAGCGTTCTGCACAGGGAAACAACGGAGAACGGGCCACTGGTCCACTCCTCCCCAGCAAGCGGGTCGTCCATCGACAGTCCCTTGGCCGCGACGGCAGCCTCGACCCAGGGGCGCGCAATGGCGGTCGTGTTCGCCCGGATCGACTCGAGGTAGGCGCGCTTGCGTGCGATCGGCAGGTGCGCCCACCGCTTCTTGTTTTCCGTCAAGACTTCCAGTGTGGCGTCGATCTTCGCTGTGTCCATGGCGTGAATCTACTGCGGGGGCGACCACGCCGCGCGTGACAGTCGAGGTAGGATCGCTCGCATGGATCTTTCGGGAGTCTCAGCCATCGTGACAGGCGCTGCGTCCGGCCTTGGTGCGGCGACCGCGCGCGCACTTGCAGCCCGCGGTGCATTGGTGACCATCCTCGACCTCAACGACGAGCAGGGAGAGCTCCTTGCCTCCGAACTCGATGGCACGCTCTACGCCAGGGCTGACGTCACGAACGTGGACGAGGTCGCTGCGGCGATCCGGGGGGCGGTAGAGGTAGGTCCGCTCCGCATCACCGTGAACTGCGCGGGCATCGGCCACGGGGCCCGTTCCGTCGACAGGGAAGGATCTGCCGCTGACCTGGCAGGATTCGCGAGGGTGATCACCATCAATCTCATCGGCACCTACAACGTCGCGACCCAGGCAGCGGCGGCGATGGCGCGAACCGAGCCGCTCGAGCATGGCGAACGGGGTGTCATCATCAACACTGCGTCGGTCGCCGCATTCGACGGCCAGATAGGGCAGACGGCGTATTCCGCATCAAAGGGTGGGGTGGTCGGTATGACCCTTCCAATGGCGCGTGATCTGTCGGCCATTGGTGTCCGCGTCAACACGATTGCCCCTGGCATCATCGACACGCCACTGCTGGGTTCGCTCAACGAGGAGTATCGGCTGGCGCTTGCAGCGAACGTTCCCTTTCCGAAACGCCTTGGCACACCAGACGACTACGCACGCCTGGCCCTGGCCCTCATCGACAACGGCTACATGAACGGTGAGACGATCCGCATGGATGGTGCACTCCGTATGGCGCCGAAGTGACAGCGAAGGTTGATTCGATCTGCGATGTGCTTGCGCGAGCGGCTCGTTATGTGGAAGCGTGCGAGTCGCACCATCGGTGCATGGCAATACCGGAGGCAACTCCGACGTTCACCGAACGTGTGGAACCGTATTGGGTGATCGAGTAGATCACAGAACAGTTTGCAGCCATGGCATCGGTCAGACCGGGGCCTTCTTGGCCAAACACCATCACGCACCGCTCTGGCAGCGTCACGGCTTCGATCGGCACCGAGGTCGGAAGGATGTCGATTCCGACAATGGGAAGGGCGTGTCCTGTCGCCCACTCCGTGAACGCATCGACCGTTGGATGATGCTCGATGTGCTGGTACCGATCCGTGACCATTGCACCGCGGCGATTCCAGCGGCGTCTTCCGACGATGTGCACCGTGTGGGCGAGGAAGGCGTTTGCATTCCTGACGACAGTTCCGATGTTGAAGTCGTGCTGCCAGTTCTCGATTCCGATATGGAAGGCATGACGCTTCGTGTCCAGATCGGCGACGATCGCCTCGCGGCTCCAGTACCGGTACTCGTCGAGCACGTTGCGGCGGTCGCCATTCGCGAGGAGTTCGTGGTCGTAGCGCTCGTCCGTCGGCCATGGGTCCGGGTGCGGGCCGACACCGACCAGGTGGTCGTCATCCACTCGAGCCGAGTTCCTTTCCGGAAAGTGCCTCCAGCGCCTTCACGAGTGCATGGTTGCCCTCCGAACCGAGTCCCTGCTCCTGCAGGGCCCTGTACATCTGGAAGACGAGTGCTGTACCAGGGACGGGAACGCCGAGCTCGTCGGCAGTCTCCAGCACGATGCGGAGATCCTTCTGCTGGAGGTCGATCGTGAACCCTGGCGACCAATCGCGATCGATCATCTGGGGTCCACGATGGGTGAGCATCCATGAGCCAGCCGCACCACCCGACACGGCCCTGAGCGTTGCCTCCAGGTCGAGGTCGCCTGCTGAGGCCAGCATCAGGGCCTCGGACACGGCCAGTTGGTTGACGACAACCAGGATCTGGTTCACGGCCTTGACGAGTTGACCGGCACCGGTTGGTCCAACGTGGGTGATCGTCGTACCAACAGCTTCGAGGTATGGCATCGCGCGATTGAGCTGCTCATCGGTTCCGCCGACCATGATGCTGAGCGTGCCGTTCCTCGCTCCCTCACTACCACCGGAGATCGGCGCGTCCAGCCAGTGCCCACCTCGTTCGGCTATCGCCGCTGCGAAATGAGTGGTTGCAACCGGGGAGATCGTCGAGTGGTCGATGATCAGTGCATTGGGTCGAAGACCGGCTGCGATGCCGTCGTCACCGAACACCACGTCGTCGACGTCGTCGGTGTCCGAGACACACACCATCACGATGTCGTGCCGTTCGGCAAGTGCACGCAGAGACGGGACGGTGTCTGCACCCTCGGAGACCAACGGTTGCGCCTTCTCCCGTGTGCGGTTCCACACGGTGACCTCGTGTCCAGCTGCCAAGAGGTTCGAGACCATTCCCGACCCCATGATTCCGAGTCCTACGAACCCGATCGAACCCACGACGGCTCCTTCCACTGGTGGCTGTGTTCCATCACTCATACTGACGCTACCGGATGACAAGGTCGGTTCGGCACTCCGAACAGGGCACGATCACCTGGTGAAGTCGTTGATGACGGCGAAGCCCGATGCTGGGAACTCCGCCATCCGCGTCAGGAGATCGGCTCCCTCGGACAAGGTCACCGTCCTGGTGACGAGATCGCCCGGCCGCAGACGGCCATCAGCCACCATGTCGAGCATGGCGGGGTAGCGCCACGCCTGCATACCGTGGCTGCCGTAGAGTTCGATCTCGGATGCGTGGAGACGCCACATCGGGATCACGGGCTTGGCATCGTCCCCGATCATCAACCCGATCTGGACATGTCGCCCCCGCGTCCGGAGCGAGCGGATCGATGAGACCGCTGTCGCCGTCGATCCCAGGGCATCGATGGACACGTCGACGCCGCCCCCGGTGAAGTCCCTGATTTCTGCCGCAACATCGTGCCCATCCGATCCGTTGAACGTCGAATGGGCCCCGACCCGTCGGGCCAGGTCGAGCGCCGTCGCATCGATGTCAACCGCAAAGACCTCAGCCCCGAGGGCAGAAGCGATCATGACGACGGAGAGTCCCACGCCGCCACATCCCCACACCGCGAGGCGGGTGCCCGCGGACACATTCCCTTGATCCGCTACGGCCCGAAACGCTGTCGCAAATCGACACCCGAGCCCTGCAGCCGTCGTGAACGGCATCGATGGCGGAAGGGCAACGACATTCGTTGCCGCGTACGGAATCGCAACATATTGTGCGAACGACCCCCACCCGGTGAACCCCGGTTGGTACTGGCGCTCGCATACATGTTCATTGCCCTCTCGGCACCGGACACACTGTCCGCATCCCAGGACGAACGGCAGTGTCACGCGATCGCCGACAGAAACGCCGGTCACGTCGGCTCCCACGGCAGCGACCAGACCTGCCATCTCGTGACCAGGGACGTGGGGGAGGGGGATCGAGGCGTCATGGCCCATCCACCCGTGCCAGTCACTCCGACACACACCGTTGGCATGTACCTCCAGCACGATGCCGTCTGCAGCGGGTGTCGGGTCGGCAAGCTCTTCGATGACCACAGGGCCCCCGAATTCATGAAACAACGCCCCCCTCATGGCAGGGTCACCAGATCAGCCGTGAGGTCACTCACTCGGGTCACACCGATCAGTTTCATCGTTCTCGCAAACTCCTGGGTCAGGATCTCGATACTGCGAGTGACCCCAGCCTCGCCGCCGGCCATGATTCCGTAGAGGTACGCACGCCCCACGAAGCAGGCGTCTGCGCCGAGTGCGACAGCGGCGACGATGTCGGCACCGTTGAGGATGCCACCGTCGACGTAGACCTCCGCGGATTCGCCGAGGGCGTCCTTCGTGGGTCCGACGAGGAGCAGCGGCGCCGGGGACCGATCCAATTGGCGCCCACCGTGATTCGAAAGGATGACGCCGTTCGCTCCACGGTCAACCACAGCCTGTGCATCAGCGATCGACTGGATGCCCTTGACCACGATGGGTCCGTCCCACTGGTCCCTCAGCCAACCAAGGTCATCGAAGTTCAGGGCTGCGTCGAAGATCTTGTCAGCATGGTCAGCGATCGTCCCTCCGGTCGAGGCCAGTGTCGCGAACTCGAGCGGGGGAGTGGTCAGGAAGTTCATCCACCAGTTCGGGTGCATTGCACCGTCGAGGACGGTGCGAGCCGTGATCGCGGGTGGAACGGTGAGGCCATTGCGCACGTCGCGCCTCCGATTCCCACCGACGGGTAGGTCTACCGTCAGGATAAGGACGCGGAAGCCTGCCTCCCTCGCACGCTCGACGAGCGACATCGAGAAGCCACGATCCCTCCACACGTACAACTGGAACCATCGATCGGAACCGGGTGCCGCCGCTGCGACCTCCTCCGGCGTTGTCGTTCCCATCGTCGACAGGGCGTAGGGAAGACCCACTCGTTCAGCGACTCTCGCGACAGCGGACTCACCCTCATGGTGCATCATCCGGGTGTATCCCGTTGGTGCGAACGCGATCGGATAGCTCGCTGACCGACCGAGGAAGGACGCTGACGTATCCACCCCGGAAACGTCCCTGAGCACCCGCGGTCGGAATTGGAGATCTCGAAACAGGGATCGGGACCGCTTCAAGCTGATTTCGTCGTCTGCCGCGCCGTCGACATAGTCGAAAATGGCTCGCGGGGTCCGCCTACGGGCCCGAAGGCGGAGATCCGCGATGCTCGCGTCCCTGCTGAGCCTGCGCTCCACCCTGGTCCCGGTCCTCGGCGGGGCCTTGAGGAGGGGCGCAAACCCCGCCCATGTAGGAAGTTGTCGCTTTGTCATGCCCCTACCTTCGCACATGTCGCAGATCGCTTGCGAATTCAATAGTTCTCGACTAAGCTATTCGATGAGCACACAAGGATCCACGTGGGGCATCACCTCCAGATGCCCGCACCGCCAGGATCCCGGGCACTGCAGTTGGGGCGGTGCCCGGGATCTCTTCGTTGCGACACTCCTGGACAAGGGTACGAGAAGGATTCCCGGGATTGGTAGAGTCCGAGGCACCCATCGCCAGGCACCGAGGAGGATGGTCGGTGACTGACCTGTTGCCACACGATGTCGAAGAGGAACTCCAGCAGCTGCGCTCGCGCGTCCGCGACCTCGAGGATGAGCGAGTCAAGCTCGAGGCGAAGGCGAACAAGCCTGATCGGCTCTACGACTACCAGGTCGAACTCCTCAAGCTCCAGCGCCACCTCGAAGTCACCCACACGCCGATGATGGTCGTGTTCGAGGGCAGGGACGCCTCCGGAAAGGGCGGGACCATCCGGCGTATCACCCGATACATGAACGAGAAGCGATATCGGGTCGTCGCCCTTGGCAAGCCCAATGAGGCGCAGCTCTCCCAATGGTATTTTCAACGGTACGTGGAAAAGTTCCCCTCGGGCGGGGAGTTCGTCCTCTTCGATCGATCGTGGTACAACCGAGCCATGGTCGAACCGGTCTTCGGTTTCTGCACGAAGAAGCAGTATCGGGACTTCCTTCGCGGTGTCGTCGGCTTCGAGAAGGATGTCGTACGGCAGGGAACGGTCCTTGTGAAGCTCTACTTCAGCGTCGACAAGGCGACTCAGGCACAGCGCTTCGAACGCCGAAAGAACGACCCGCTGAGGCAGTGGAAGTTGAGCGAGATCGACGTCCAGGCCCAGGAATTCTGGGATGACTTCACCGAGATGAAGTACACGATGCTCGAGAGGACCTCGACCACTCCCGCGCCGTGGACCATCATCAAGTCGAATGTCAAGACGAAGGCTCGGCTCAACGCCATGAAGGTGATCCTCAATGCCGTCGACTACGACAACCGGAACCCTGACCTCGACTTCACGCCTGATCCTCAGATCGTGATACCCGGCAAGGCAGAGCTCGCCCGCATGGATGAGGAACGGGACCGCCTCGGCCGTCCACGCCAGTGATCGATCTGAGGGCCGACGCCGCCCGACACAATCGGTTGCTCGCCGATCGTCTCGACCAACTGGTACCGACCCTCCTTGCCGAGACCGGCATCGACTGCTGGGTGTTGATCGGTCGCGAATATGCCGAGGATCCGGTCCTCAAGACGATGCTTCCCGCGGAGTGGCTGTCGGCGAGGCGGCGCACGATTCTCGTCCTCACGCGTACACGGCGACTTGCCGTTGCCCGGTACGGGGTCGGCACGCTCTTCGAGGCAGTGTGGGATCCCACACAGGAACCAAACCAGTGGGAAGCCTTGAATATCCTCCTCGTCGAGCTCGACCCCCCGGTCATCGGCATCGGGACGTCGGCCCACCAGGCCCACGCAGACGGCCTCACAGCAACGGAGCACGCAGCATTCATGAACGCCCTGGAACCGTCGCTGAAACGTCGCGTCGTGGCGGCCGATGTACTCGGGATCCGTTGGCTCGAGACTCGCCTTCCCGATGAACGGGCGGACTTCGAGGAAGCGGCCGAGCTTGCACACTCGATCCTCCGAAGGGGCCTGAGCCGCGAGGTGATCACGCCGGAAGTGACGACAACGGACGATGTCGTGTGGTGGTATCGGCAGACCGTACGCGACATGGGCCTCGGCTCGTGGTTCCACCCCTCCGTCTCCATCCAGAGGGCCACACCGGAGGAACCGTCAGGCGCCTTCGGGGGACACGGGGACGGCGCCAGTCCCATCATTTGTGGGGGTGACCTCCTCCATGTCGATTTCGGGATCATCCTGAAGGGTCTGTGTACCGATCAGCAGGAACACGCATACGTGCTCGCGGCGGGGGAGGGGAGTGCACCCGACGGTCTCTCCGAGGGTCTCAGAAGCTCCAGGGAGGCCCAGGACATCCTCCTCCGGTCGTTCGTAGCGGGCAGGTCAGGAAACGAGATCCTGGCTGCGGCTCTGAAGGAATGCCAGGGACATGGTCTCGACGCCACGATCTACACCCACAGCATCGGCTACCACGGCCATGGGGCAGGAATGACCATCGGCCTGTGGGACCATCAGAGCGGCGTTCCCGGAGCGGGAGACCACTCGCTCCACCCGAACACGGCGTACTCGATCGAACTCATGGTCGAGTCCCTTGTTCCCGAGTGGGATCGGACCATTCGCTTCATGGTCGAGCAGGATGCCTGGTTCGACGGAACGACGTGTGCGTGGCTTGACGGTCGGCAGGAGGCGCTCTGGCTCATCTGACGTCAGGTCAGATACCGCTCAACGATCTGCTGGACGGTCGCCATCCCTCGCCGCGTGGTCTGCATGCCGAGGAGCCGCATCGTCGTCGCCTCCTTGTGTGTGGTCGGTATGCCCTTTCCCTCCCGGAGGAAGAACACCTCTGCGCCGGAGACGGATAGCGCCTCGGGTGGTGTGACCGTCGCCTCGAGTTCCTTGGCAGCGATCGGATCTGGTGGGAAGTCGAGGAAGGACACCTCGACGAGTCTTCCGGGATCCGACCAGGGATTGCGATCGAGGATCGACTTTGCCTCATCGCTGTCGCGGATGAACGCCTCCGATGGAAAGCCGAACCGCTCAACCACGATCCGCTCGACGACATCTCGACTCGGACGCGTCGATGACTCGAGGATCACGTTCCCCGAAGCGACATGGGTCTGTACGTCGACGAATCCTGCGCCTTCATAGGCAGCTCGCAGCTCCTCCATCCGCATCCGTCGATTCCCGACGTTGATTGCTCGCAGGAAGACGACGTACCGCATGTCAGTAGCCACGCACGCGTCGAACCATTGTCACCCGTTCGATTGCGTGCGGCACCATCGAGGACATGATCCACATCGGTGAGCGTCCTCCTGCCATCACCGCCCTCACTCCGACTCCGCCACCCACCACTCGTGTCGGGGGAGCC
>JAQAZV010000231.1:0-17580 GCA_032127155.1 Acidimicrobiia bacterium | reverse complement strand
GACGAAGAGATCGCCCGCTTCCCTGTCCGAGACATCGACGCGCCCGAGACCTTCGAATCCGAGGAGCTGCGTGAGGCGACGTTTGAGCGGTGCCTCCTCCTCGTTCGCGTGGCACAGCGCAACCTGTTCCCCGGTACGCAGTGTCCCTTCGACGACGCGCCCGATCGCAAGCCGACCGAGGTAGTCGGAGGCGTCGAGGTTGGTGACAAGGGCTTGGAGTGGTGCTTTCGGGTTCCCTGAGGGTGCGGGGATGGTTTCGATGATGGCGTCAAGGAGTGGCCCGAGGTCCGCATTCTCGCCCGGCATGGCGAGACCAGCGACGGATCGGCCCTGTCGGGCGATCGCGGAAATGATCGGGAACTCGATGTGTTCCTCCGACGCGTCGAGGTCGAAGAACAGTTCGTAGATCTCATCGGCAACGGCCGCCATGCGGGCGTCCTTGCGATCGACCTTGTTGACGACGACGACGGCGGGAAGGTGGAGGGCCAACGCCTTCGACAGGACATATCGTGTCTGGGGCATTGGCCCCTCGGCGGCATCGACGAGGAGGAGGACGCCGTCCACCATGGCGAGGGCCCGCTCGACCTCCCCACCGAAGTCTGCGTGGCCCGGGGTGTCCACGAGATTGATCCTCGTGCCCCTCCATTCGACGGACGCGGCCTTGGCGAGGATCGTGATGCCACGCTCTCGCTCCTGATCACTCGAATCCATCACGCGATCGACCTGTGTCTCGTGCTCGGAGAACACGCCCGTGGCGGAGAGCATCGCGTCGACGAGCGTCGTTTTACCGTGGTCGACGTGCGCGATCAATGCAACATTGCGGAAGGGGGATCCGGACATGGAACGCGAAGGGTAGCGGTCACGGGTTGTTGCCACCCTGGAAGGAGTGGAATCACGAGGCGGCCCTGATCACTCAGGGCCGCTCGCGAATCGATTCGGAATCCGGTCTCAGTTGATGAAGTGGATCGTCAACGGATACTCGTAGTCCTCTCCATTCGAGGCCTTGATCGTTGCCACGATCACGAGGATGAACCACGTCACGACCACGACGGGGACCAACAGGATCCCGATGAGCAGGATGATCGCCAGCAACGACGCAACGAAGTAGATCGCCATCGATATGTTGAAGTTGAGAGCCTCTTTCGCCTGCTCTGAGGCGTATGGCTCGTCCTTCTTGAAGATCCAAACGGCCAAAGGTCCCACGAACGAGGGAATGCCGAGGAACTGAACGAACGCTGATAGGTGAGCCATCGCTCCCCAGTTCCGTTCGTTCGTCGTCGGGAGGCTGGTCTGTGTAGTGGTGGTCATCGTGTTCTCCTGTGCTCTGCGGTCGGGTGGCTCCATCGCGACCCCATCCGTCTCTGGTGCCTTGTGTTATCTCATCGTCTCTCGTCCTCCAGATCGCTGGTATTGGGGATGACCCTGAAATGGCCCTGATGGTTCGGCTCGGGGTGAGGGGACGCGCCTGAGGGCTAACGTCGTCACATGGCACACTCGACCGTGCGAGCCACGCTCTTCCCGATCGACGTACCCCTGCGGCAGTCGTTTGCGACAGCGACTGGAGTTGTGTCGTCCCGTGGTTGCGTGCTTGTGAGGATCCACGATGAGGCAGGCGACGGCTGGGGTGAGGCTGCACCGTACCCCGGCCAGGATGAGTCGGTCAGTGGGCTGCTTTCCGCTGCGAGGGCGGGGACTGCTACGGCGACCCTTCGAGCAGGGATCGACGAGGCCCTCTCGGATCTTGCGGCTCGGTCTCGGTCGGAGCCTTTGCTCGCTGCAGGTGCGCCGACGCTGCCGATGTGCGTGGCGGTGGGTATCGAGCGAGCATCGGATGCGATCGATTCGTTCGTTGAGCTCGGCATCGCACGGTTCAAGCTCAAGGTCGCACCTGGTGCCATCGAGCACCTTCTCGAGGTGAGGCAACGGCATCCTGGCATCGTGATCGGCATCGACGGGAACGCATCATTTGGCGACCTCGACCGATACGACCTTGGCATCTTCCACGACGTGGGGCTGGCATTCGCGGAGGAACTCTTCGCCGAGTGGGTCACCGGCGGAGCTGAAATGTTCACCGAGATGACCGGCGTCCCCATTTTCGCTGATGAGTCGGTTCGTTCGATCGATGACGCCACGCGGATGCTGGCTCTACCTGCCGTGGCAGGGATCACCGTCAAACCGGGCAGGCTCGGGTGGCGTGGTGCGCTTGCAGTGCGGGACCTCGCCAATGCATCTGGCAAGCTGTGGAGGGCATCGGGACTGCTCGAGACCGGCATCGGGCGTGCGTTCACGGATCACCTCGCAACTGATGAGTCCGCATTCCTGTCAGATGTGGCCCCGGCCTCCCTGTTCCTGGAATCGGCGGTGGCAGGGGAGTCATGGGGTCGCGGCGAGGTGGTCGTCCCCTCAGGACCCGGCCTCGGCGTAACCCCCGATGATGAGGCCATCGACCGATACCTCATTGCCGAACCATTCGATGTCGCCGTGGTTCTCAGCGAATCGGGAGACCGAGACCCCGGCTGATCACGAGCCGTTGTACCTCGGAAGTGCCTTCACCGATCTCGAGGATCTTCGCATCGCGATAGTGTCGGGCGACTGGCGTTGCGTCGACGAAGCCGGAGCCGCCGAATACCTGCGTGGCGTCCCTGGTCGCGGTCACGGCGGCCTCGGTGGCATACAGCTTTGCGATTGCAGCCTCCTGTTTGAAGGGCTGGCCCGTGTCCTTGAGCCATGCGGCGCGGTAGGTCAGGAGGCGAGCCGCCTCGACCATCACCTGCATGTCGGCGATCTTGAATGCGATGGCTTGGTACGAGCCGATTGGCTTGCCGAAGCTGGATCGTTCCTTGGCGTATGCAAGAGATTCGTCGAGGCACGACTGGAGGACGCCTACTGCCATCGCCGCGATGGCGATGCGGCCGTCGTCGAGGGTTGCGAGGAACTGATGGAATCCTCGTCCCCGTTCGCCGAGGAGGTGGTCGGAAGGAACCCGACAGTCGGTGAACGTGAGTCCATGGGTGTCGGAGGCATGCCAGCCCATCTTTCGATACGCCGGTTCGACCACGAAGCCCGGCGTTCCCGAGGGGACAACGATGGTCGAGATCTCATCTGGTCCGGTTCGAGCCGTGATGGTCACGAGGCTGGTGATCTCGGTGCCGGAATTGGTGATGAAGGCCTTCGAGCCATTGATCACCCATTCGTCACCGTCGAGTTCGCCCTTTGTCGCTGTTGCTCCTGCGTCGGAACCAGCGTCGGGTTCGGTCAATCCGAATCCGGCGAGGGTCCGACCCGCAACGAGGTCGGGAAGCCATCGCGACTTCTGGTCTTCCGTCCCGAATTCATGAATGGGGTTGATTCCGAGTCCGACACCAGCCTCGAGGGTGATGGCCATCGACTGATCGACCCTTGCGAGTTCCTCGATGGCGATGCACAGGCTCGTGAAGTCGGCGCCGGCTCCACCCCACGCTTCGTCCGCGGTGATCCCGAAGAGGCCAAGGTCACCCATCTCGCGGACGACGTCGACAGGGAAATGGTGGTCGCGGTCCCATGCTTCGGCGTTGGGAGCGATGCGGTTGGTCGCGAAGTCCCTGACCATGGCGCGTAGGGCGCGGTGCTCGTCCGAGAAGCTGAGGTCCATGACCTGAGGATAGAGCCGGGGATCGGCCTGTGGCGTTGTCGCTGCTCGTCGATACGCTCCAAGCCATGAGACGCTGGTTCTGGATCATCGACGCCACGGTCGTGATCCTGTTCGTCGTCATCGGTCGCGAGGACCATGGGTTCATCAGCGACATTGGCGACTACGTCCGGATTTCCGCCCCGTTCCTGATTGGCCTTGGCGCGACGATCGGCCTCGTTCGGGCATGGCGACAGCCAACCAGCATCCTCACAGGCCTTGCCCTCGCTCTTGGGACGCTGGTCTTTGGAATGGTGCTGCGGCGATTCGTCTGGGATGCGGGCACCGCGAGGACATTCATCCTGGTGACGGCCGGGTTCCTTGTCGCAGGGATGGTCGGTTGGCGCCTCCTCGCCCTTGGGTTCACACGATGGCGAGCAGCCAGAATGGGTGCTGCGACCTAGCCGAACGCCCCGCTGGGGTGGTTCGCGTGCTCACCGGAACTGGGTAGCGAGAACAATGTCCGTTGTCAGGACCAGCGCACAACCGCAGAGAAGGACGACCATGGGGATGAACC
Organism: Acidimicrobiia bacterium; assembly: GCA_032127155.1. Taxonomy (GTDB): domain Bacteria; phylum Actinomycetota; class Acidimicrobiia; order Spongiisociales; family UBA5794; genus SZUA-442. The sequence goes on along the minus strand of JAQAZV010000231.1, from coordinate 13,396 downwards.
ACGCCGTGGTCAGTCGTTCGCTCGGTAGCACGTCGCTCCACAGCCCAGTTCGCGCGGTCACAGCCGGTCCGGTCGGTATGCAGCCATCGGTGGGGGCGAACTCCATGGCGACGGTGGCAAGCCCGCCACCGAATCTGAGTCCGTAGCACGTCCCAGCTTCGGTTGGCCGCTGGTGCGTCACGATCGAGGTGCTTATGCCATCGACAGGTTGTTCGAAGACGATGAGACCCATGGAGGCTGCGGTCGCCGTGACCGAGGTCTCGTCATTGAGGAACGATCGATACAGGGACGTCATCTGGTCGGCGAGTGCCTGGGCTTCGGGGTAGTCCGGGTTCTTCACATCTGCGAAAGGACGGATCACCAGAAAGGCCACGACCACACAGCCAAGAATCACCACATCGCGGATGATGCGGCGCCTCCTGACTGGGCCCTTCGACGGAGGATCCGCAGCCTTGAGGCGACGAACGCGATGCTCGAGCGAGAAGTCGGAGAGGTCGTCTCTCGATGCCATACCCGGGTTCGGATCCTCCACCGTCGAGCATTCCTCTCTTCCGTTGCCATCGTCAGCCCCTGGGGCTGTAACGTCAAGCGCTTTGCGATGGGCGGACTCGACGAATCACCGAGGCGCCGATTCGGCTGGCAGCCGCCGATCGGTCTCGAGGTTTGGGTATTGTCTCAGCGCCTAGGCTGACCGCATGGACACTGCCGTTGCCCTCGTCAAGAGTTACCTCCAGGCCAATGGGTTCTTCACGGTCACTGAGTACCCCATCCTCGAGATGCTGTCAGGTGAGGCTGCACGAACAGTTACTGATGTCGATGTCATGGGGCTGCGTTTCCCTGGTGCGGGCGGACCTGGTTCCGACGCCACCACGGGTGGTATCGGCATTTCCCCTGATCCGGCACTCGACATCTCGGACCGGTACATCGAGGTGATCATCGGCGAGGTCAAGGAGGGTGCTGCCGTGCTGAACAGGGCAGCCCGGGATCCTGAGGTGCTGTCGGCCGTGCTGCTGCGATTCGGACAGATGCGCAAGGAAGTATCGGATCAGCTGGTCAACGAGCTGATCGAATCCGGCGTCGCGATGCACCCTGCAGGTATCAGGATGCGACTGATGGTGTTCGCATCGAAGCCGCCGACTCGCAGGAACATCTCGTACCAGTGGATGAGTCTCGGGCAGATCGCCACATGGCTGAGAACCCAGGTCCACGAACACTGGGACAGTATGAAGGCTGTCCAGTCGAAGGATCCCGCCCTAGGTTTCCTGATCCTATTCGAGAAGGCATCCCGGGGCGAGGGCTGAGTGTTCTCGGTAGTCCTATGGCAGCCCGAGATCCCTCCGAATACCGGAAATCTGATGCGGTTGACGGTGAACACCGGATGCTCCCTACACCTCATCGAGCCGATGGGTTTCACGCTGGACGATGCCCGCATGCGCCGCGCAGGGCTCGACTATCGAGAGTTCGCTGATGTGTCGCTCCATGCGTCCTTCGATGACTTCGTGTTCGCGCACGAACCTGACAGGGTGTTCGCGTACACCCAGTATGCCGAGCGGACGTATACCGACGTGTTGTTCCGACCGGGTGACACCCTTCTGTTCGGTCGTGAATCGGATGGGCTGCCAGATGATGTCATGCGGCACCCAGCCGTGACCGATCAGCTTCGGATCCCGATCGCGAAAGGTGGCCGGTCACTCAACCTGGCGAATGCGGCTGCAATCGCCATCTATGAGGCATGGCGGCAGAACGGCTTTGTCGATTGATCCGTCCGTAGCCGCTCGCGGCTAGGTTCCGAGCCATGATCCACCGAACACCGATCAGCGTCCGCTTCTACGAGCTGGATCCATACCGGCACCTCAACCACTCGGTGTACATCCAGTACTTCGAAGTGGGAAGAATCGACATGTTCGCGTCATACGGTTGGACGCTCACCGGTATGGCGGATCTCGGAACGCAGATCGTGGTTTCGGAGATCACCACCCGGTTCCTTGCGCCAGGGGTCGAGGGTGACGAGTTGGTTGTCGAGACGTGGGTCGAGGATGTGCGTCGCGTCAGCGCCATATTCGGACAACGACTGAAACGGGGAAACGACGTCCTTGCGACGCAGACGGTGATCGGCGCCTGCACCACCCTTGAAGGCCGACCGACGAGGTTCCCGGACTCACTTCGAACCAGCCTCGAGGGCAGTCTCGCCTCGGCATCGTGAGCGTCACGGTGGCCGACATCGAGCGTGTCGGTCGCGACACCTGGTCTGCTGATGAACAGGTGCACATCGAAGGCTGGACAGTGTCGTCCAATGGCGGATTCACTCGAAGGGTCAACAGCGCGACATCCGTCGGGCAGCCGGATGTGTCCCTCGCGACGAGAGATGCCGTCAGGGGATGGCTCGCAGCGCGGGGGTGCCCCCTCGTCGTGCGGGTGACGCCTCTACTCGAGGCATCCGTCGTTGATGAGATCACGGGGACGTGGGGATTGGTCGCTGTCGATCCGACTTCCGTGATGATCCGTAGCGAATTGGAGGAAACCCGCGACGATGCCATCACTCCTATTGACCTTCTCGATCAGGATTTCCGAGAGGACTTGTTCTCGCTCAACGCCCGACCTGAGGCCGCCCGCGATCCATGGACACGGATCATCACCAGGATGGCCGAACGTGCCCAAGGCCTGTGGGTCCGTGGAACGGCGGTTGGCGTCGTCGCCGTCGATTCGCCGATCGGGGCCGTGTACTCGGTTGCCGTCCGAGAGGGGGTCCGTCGACAGGGATGGGGGACCCGCATCATGGAGGCATCGGCCAGTTCCGCGGTGCGTCTCGGTGCTCACACGATCTTTCTCCAGGTCCTCGCTGGCAACCACCCCGCCGTTGCCATGTATGACCGCCTTGGGTTTGTCGAGGCGTACCGATACCACTATCTCGTACCCGAGCCTTGATCGAGGTGTGCGCACCAGCGGTGGGGTTCTTCGTATCCTGTCAGAAGCGGGCCCGTAGCTCAGTTGGTCAGAGCAGGCGACTCATAATCGCTTGGCCGTAGGTTCAAGTCCTACCGGGCCCACTCCAATGTCGTAGCGGTTTGCCGTGCGACCCGGTTCAGCGTCCTTCGCCCTCGGGCGTGTGATCCTCGATTGGCTGCTCGCGTTGCCGCCGCTTGCGTCTTTTCGCGGATCGCTGTGTGCCCGCTTTTGGTTCACGTCCCACCGGGCTTTCATGCGCGGCCCTTCCTCGTTTCTGACCCACAATCCCGTTTCGCAGTGCTGAACCGGTTGCCCTTGCATCGTTGCGTCCGATGCGAGACGATGGAGTGGAGGTGCCAGATGCAGACCCGAACCACCGAACAGGTGTCGACCGGGTCCACGCCAACCAAGCGTCCGACCAGCGGTCCGATCCACAGGTTCATCGAGGCAATTGCCGATTGGCTGAGTCCCTTGCTTCGCTGCGAGACGTGCGGCGCCGAGGTGAAGCAGCGTGACTGCGAACCGACGGGCAGCGCGAAGCCGGTGTCGGATGCCCCTGGTCCACAGCGTTGGAGTGTCTTCGAAACTGAGTATCGATGCCCGACGTGCGGAGGCTCGATTTGGGTCGTGGACGCACCTGTGGTCTATCCGCCGTTCTGAGCCAACCGCACGGGGGTATCAACCGCCCCCTTCGGCGCCCCGGGATTCCGCCCGTCGGAAGTGGTCGGATCATGCGGGTTCGTACCTTCGGCGGGGACTGGTGGAGAGCCGGTCTACCGTACGCCGACATGCGGATTGAATTCCCCGAAAGAGGCTTGGCTGCGGCGGGTCGGTCGTGACCTCATCAGCTCTGGAGCCGTTTCTGGAGCTGCGGCGCACGATCGTTGCCGAGGCGGTCGGTGACGGAGGTCGCGATGTATGTCGCGTGCTCACGGAAGCGCTCGATCGCGGGATCGCGGAGCTCGCCGCAGATCTGCCACGGGGAATCGCCGTTGCGGCCGTGGGTGGCTACGGACGTGGAGAACAGTGCCTCTTCTCCGACGTCGACATCCTGGTACTCCACACAGGGCTGGACCCGGATGTCGCTGTACGAGCAGTTCTGTATCCGCTGTGGGATGCCAATCTCAAGGTCGGGCACGCCGTACGCACACTCGAAGAGTCGGCGACTGCCTGCAGGGAAGACTTCACAACGCTCACCGCACTGCTGTCATCTCGCCTCATAGGCGGTGATGGTGCGCTCCACGATGATCTGATCCACGTCATGATCGACCTCGTCAGAGGCAGACCCCTCGCGCCCAGGCTCGCCGATCTCGAAAGGGAACGTCGCCTTCGCGAGCCCTATCAGATGATGGCTACCGATCTCAAGGATGGCCGTGGAGGGCTGCGCACCCACCAGGGCTTGTGGTGGGAGCGGCGCAGGGCCGAATTGCTCGGATTGTCGGTCGACGAAGCCACGGATGGAGAGGTAGCGGCTCGTGCAGCGCTCCTGAGCGTGAGGAACGCACTCCACGCGACGTCGGGCCGCGCCACGGATCGTTTCGTCGCAGGACTCAGGGAACCCGCTGCGGCCTGGCTCGACACCGATGTCTATGGAATCGCGGCCATGGTCACATCAGCCCTCGACACCGGTGACCGGATCGCGGACCGGAGGTGGCCAGACATTCATGTGGAGACCGATCCCATGGTCAAGTTCGGCCGTCGGATCTTCGGTCCTCTCCGAAGTCGCTTCTCGACCGAGAAGACCGGAGCCGAGGACGCCTCCGGATCCCAGTCTGCGCTGTCAATCGCCGTCTCGGCAGCTGGAAGGCCGGGAGGTGCACGCCTCACCACCGCCGAGGAAGCAACCATACGAGAAGCGGATCCGATCCGATGGACGGCGGCCGACCGATTGGCATTCGAGCTCCTGCTGTCGGCGGGGGCACGAGGGAGGTCGATCTTCGGCCAGCTCGACACCCTCGGATGGATCGACCGAGCGTTCCCGGAGTGGAGGGCCGTGGCCTCTGCCCCCCAGCTCGCGCCGTTCCATGACCATCCCGTCGGTTCGCACCTCCATCGCACCGTCGCCGAGATGCTGGAGTTGATTGATGGGAACAGCGAAACCGCTGAGATCGCGACCGATGTCTCATCCTCGGAGGAGTTGATCCTCGCTGCGTTCCTGCACGACATCGGAAAAGCACGGGGAGGCGATCATGCGAACGTCGGGGCTGGCCTCGCATCGAGCTTTCTCAAGCGATCCGGATTCGGACCGGCGACCGTGGCGTCGATTTCAGAAGCCGTTCGACTCCACCTCCTGCTCCCCGAGACGGCCACACGACGCGACATCGCCGATCCGGCGGTCATCGACGAAGTCGCTGACGCAGTGGGAACCGCTCGACAGCTGAAGATTCTGTACCTCGTTGCGATCGCCGACCTCAGGGCCACGGGAACGACCATGTGGAATCCCTGGAGGGCTTCGCTACTCCACACGCTGTATGTGAGGGTGCTGGATGCCCTCGAAACTGGGGAAGCTTCGCCGGCGACCCCCGATGTCGGAACGGTGATGCTGGCTGCAGGGGAGGACGTCGATCGTCGATCGATCGAGGAGCATGTTGCGGCGATGCCTGGCGACTATCTGGACACAACGACACCCCTCGATGTCCTCTGGCATCTCGGCGTCGCTGGCGGGGTGGGCGATTCCGCCGCGGTCGTCGTCGACCCGGATGATCCGGGACGGGTACTGGTTGTCGGGGCAGACCGCGCAGGATTCCTGCTCGCTGTCAGCCGCGCCTTTGCAGCCAACGGCGTCGGCGTGCTCGACGCGCGGCTACGAACCCGCTCAGACGGTGTGGCGATCGACACCTTCCACGTGGTTGAGGATCGCAACAACGAGATCATCCCCATCGACCGGTGGTCCAAGGTCGAGGACGACCTCAATGCTTCGCTTGCGGGCTCCGCGGACCTCAGGCCGAAGGTGCAGGAGCGCGTGACTGCGTATCGGCGTCCCGGCGCGGTCTCGAAGCCACGCGTCAACGCCAGGGTCGACGGGCGCCACACGGTGATCGAGGTGCGCATGTCCGATGGGATGGGTGTGTTCACGGCGATCGTCGAGGCCCTCCATGGAGAGGGGCTCGACATCCACCTCGCGAGGATCGACACCATGGGCGGTGATGTCAGGGACGTCTTCATCGTCCGGAAGGTCGGTGGGGGAGGAATCCGCACCGCTCCGGAGCTCGCAGCCGTCGAGAAGCGGCTCGAGGACCGACTGTCCTGACGTGCCGATCCGGGTGCGAGAACGTAGAAATGAGGGGCCGGACCTATGGCCCGACCCCTCACGTTCGTCGTCAGATCGCGTCGGTTCCTTGCTCGCCGGTTCGGATCCGAATCACGGTTTCGACCGGGGTCACCCAGATCTTGCCGTCGCCGATCTTGTCGGAATTCGCGGCACGCCGGATCGTGTCGGTGACGGTCGTGACCTGGTCGGTGTCGACCACGATCTCGAGCTTCGCCTTTGGTGTGAACTCGACCGTGTACTCGGCACCCCGATAGTGCTCGGTGTGGCCGCCCTGACGTCCGAAGCCCTTGACTTCTGACACCGTGATGCCGGTGATCCCGACCTCCCGGAGTGCGGTCTTGACCTCGTCGACCTTGTGTGGCTTGATGATGGCCGTTATCAGTTTCATGTTCTCGACTCCTCTCTGTCCTACAGCGAAGCCGTTGCGGCCACGTCGAAACCGTACCCAGGTGCACCGTGCTCGACCACGTCCAGACCCTCGATTTCCTCCTCAGCAGGAACCCTGAGGCCGATGGTGACCTTCAACAGCATGAACAGCGCCCCTGTCGTCACCACGATGAAGGCGAAGACTGCCACGACGCCGATGACCTGGGAGATCAGCTGGTCTGTGCCGCCCCCATAGAACAGACCACCGTCGGTCGCCAGGAGGCCGACCATGATCGTGCCGAACGCACCGCACACGCCGTGGACCGAGATGGCTCCCACGGGATCGTCGACGCCCACCCGGTCGATGATCAGGACCGAGGCGACCACGATGATGCCGGCGAGCGCACCGATGATGAAGGCACCCCACGGGGAGACAGCGGCACAACCTGCCGTGATTCCGACGAGGCCAGCCAGCACACCGTTTCCAGCCATTGCCACATCGGGATATCCGGACTTCAGCCACACCGTGAAGGTCGCGGCGACACCACCCGCAGCCCCTGCGATGAGCGTTGTCAGTGCGATCGAGCTGACGGCTGCATCGGCAGCGAGCTCGGATCCGGGGTTGAATCCGAACCAGCCGATGAACAGGATGAACACGCCGATGATGGCAAACGGGATGGAGTGGCCCGGTATGGCCGTTGGCTTTCCATTGCGATACTTGCCGATGCGAGGTCCGAGGATCAGGGCACCCATGAGCGCTGCCCAGCCCCCGACGCTGTGGACGACCGTCGATCCAGCGAAGTCGCTGAACGGCGTCGCCAGTTGCGACAGCCACCCGCCGCCCCATGTCCAGTGCACGACCAACGGATAGATCAGCGCCGTGATGACGAAGCTGTACACGAAGTAGCTCTTGAACTTCGTGCGCTCAGCCATGGCCCCTGACACGATCGTCGCGGCGGTTGCGGCGAACGCCACCTGGAAGATGAAGAACGTCGGCAGCGACAGCGATCCGAAGTAACCCTCGTCAAAGACGCTGGTGTTCAGGAACCATCCCTCCGTTCCGAAGAAGTTGTTCCCTGCTCCGAACGCAATGGCAAATCCGAAGGCGCCGAACGCCAGGACGCCAGCAGAGAAGTCCATCAGGTTCTTCATCATGATGTTCGCCACGTTCTTGGACCGGGTCAGGCCTGATTCGACCAGTGCAAACCCTGCCTGCATGAAGATGACGAGTATGGCTGCCACCAGTACCCAGATGTTGTCGAGGGTCACCTGGACCGCATCCGCCGTCATCGCATCCTGCGCTGATGCGGGTGCGGCCACCACCCAGGTGGCGATCGTTGTCCCTGCGATCGTGACCAGCACTTTCCGTCTCATAGGACGTTCCCCTTCATGTGCCTCTCCTTGCCCTGTCCCGCGACGTCTCGTTCAACGGCGCTGTGATGGCCAGCACCGTACGACCCTCGGATTTCGAGGTTGTAGCCACACGGTTTCCTTCGCGTCACACTGCTGTGAACGGAATGTTTCGACCGTTGAGGACGGTCCGACGCGATGAACTCGACGTCGGGCGCGGCGATCGCAGCCCTGCTGTGGTGACCGAGCGATCTCCGAATCGGCGGTTCCCGCTGTACGCGGTGATTTGCGGCTACGATCTCGGGCGCCGTCTTCTGGCCGTGATCGCGTCGGTGATCTTCGTGGTTACCATCGGGGCCCGCAGACGAGCGCTGCGAGACGGAAACGGATGCTTGGAGGCTTCGTGCGCAGATCGTGGATACCGGTCGGAATCCTCTGGTTGGCGTATTCCGTCCTGTTGATCTGGCTGATCAGCGCCTTCTCGTGGTTCCCCGCCGAGTGGGCGGAGCAGGCAGCAGTGGTCGACGAGGCCATGCTTCTCCTCGAATACCTCGGTGCCCCGGTGATGGCTCTCGTCCTTGCCGTGATGACCTGGTCGGTGATCGGCTGGCGCTCGTCGGGGGCAACACGCGAGGACGGGCCGCCGCAGCGCGACAACAAGACCGTTGTCACCACCTGGCTGATTGTGACCTCAGCCCTCGCGATCTTCGTCGTCATCAACCCGGGTTTCGTGGGCCTGGCCGAGATTCGCGGCGAGCCCGAGTCCGACTATGTCATCGAAATGGTTGCCCAACAGTTCGCATGGTCCGTCGTGTACCCGAACGGTGCCGTTGGCCTCGACGAACTGGTGGTTCCGTCGGAAAAGCGTGTCCGATACGACGTGAACAGCCTCGATGTCAACCATTCCTTCTGGATTCCTGCCTTCCGCATCAAGATCGATGCCGTCAACGGAATTACGACCCAGGCCTACGCCACCGCAGAGGGCGAGGGGTCCATCGATGACGACATCAACCTCCGTGTTCAATGTGCCGAGCTGTGCGGGGCAGGACATGCCAACATGTATCTTCCCGTGCGAGTCGTCACGGACGTGGAATTCAACGAATACATCGCGACCCTCTTGGAGAGTGAGTAGCCGATGACGATGGTCGACAGCGCCCCAGCCGCTCCCCCGAGAGCGAAGGCACGCCGTCCGTTCCGTTGGGTGATCCGCGGAACGATTCTTGCCGTCGTTGGCTACCTCGCCGGAGTCCTCCTCACGGTTGCGATTCGAGGCGGGAGCCCGACCGACGAAGTGGCTGTCATCTTCGGGTACGTCTTCGCGCTGATTGGATGGCTTGCAGGGATCGGTGGGATCGAAGCATTCGGGCGCCAATGGGTTGGCAAGAAGCCGCAGGTGTCCGAAGACCGATCCTGGGGCCGCTACTTCGCATTCTGCGTGGATCACAAGGTGATCGGCATCCAGTATGGGGTGACGCTGATCGGCGTGTTGCTCATCGGGGGTATTGCGGCGATGATCATGCGTATCGAATTGGCCTCGCCCGGTGTAGGTGTCGTCGATCTCGATGATTTCAACAAGATCGTGTCGATGCACGGCATCCTCATGGTCGCGGTTGCCGTCGCAGGCGTGATCGGAGCTTTCGGGAACTACATCGTTCCGATCCAGGTCGGCGCTGCAGACATGGCGTTTCCCCGCATCAATGCACTCGCTTATTGGCTGTTGCCGCCTGTCGCGGTCGGGCTCCTCTCTGCCCCCCTCCTCGGGTCGTTCAATGCCGGATGGACGGCGTATGCGCCGCTCAGCGTGACGAATGAGTCGGGTCAGATCCTCTTCAACCTGGCGATCATCACCTTCGGCCTGGTTTCGATTCTCGGTGCGATCAACATCCTCGTGACCGTCATCACCATGCGGGCGCCGGGTATGACCTGGGGCCGCCTCCCGATCTTCACATGGGCCGCGTTCGCCACGTCGCTCCTCGCCTTCACCGTGACCCAGTTCTTCGCAGGTGCCCTCGTCCTCGTCACCATGGACAGGGTTGTGGGAACGGCCTTCTTCAGCGGGGAAGTGGGAACGGGGCTCCTCTACGAGCACATCTTCTGGTTCTATTCGCACCCTGCTGTCTACATCATGGTGCTTCCAGGGTTCGGCGTGATTCTGGAACTCACGACGACGTTCGCCCGTAAGCCACTCTTCGCATACAAGGCCGTGGTCGCAGCGCTCCTTGCGATCGTGGGTCTTTCGGTCGTGGTGTGGGCGCACCACATGTTCACCTCTGGCATGGCCAACTTCCTCCACGGGCCCTTCATGATTCTGACGGAGGCGATCTCGATCCCGACGGGCATCATCTTCCTCAGCATCATCGGCACGCTGTGGCAGGGGAAGCTGTGGTTCAGAACGCCGCTTGTGATCGCCTTCGGGTGGCTCTTCAACTTCCTCATCGGCGGTATCACCGGCATCTTCCTCGCAGATGTCGCAACGGACATCCACCTCCACGACACGTACTTCGTCGTCGCCCATTTCCACTACACCATCGTGGGTGGCGCGATCTTCGCCCTGATCGCGGCCGTGTTCTATTGGTTCCCGAAGATCACCGGACGCATGTACAACGACAAGTTGGGCATTGTCTTCGGTGTCTGGGTGACCCTGGCGTTCAACGCCACCTTCATTCCCTTGTTCTGGGCAGGCATGAATGGGATGAATCGACGCATCGGTGACTATCCGCCTGCCTATGAGACCGCAAACAAGATCGCATCGATCTCAGCGCTGATCCTCGGGGCCAGCTTCCTCCTGTTCGTCGGGAACCTCGCGTACTCGGCGATTCGTGGGCCGAAAGCTGGCCCGAATCCTTGGAATGCCCGAACTCTCGAATGGCTGGTCTCGTCACCCCCGACGACGCACAACTTCCTCAGTCAGCCTCGGATCGTTGGGCACCCCTATGACTACGGCATCGAGGGTTCGGTGCACGCGTATTTCCCCGATCTCGTGGTCGATGACGATCACGGATCCGATGATGTCGATCACGACGCGGAAGGCGCGCTCGTATGACGACCGAGCAAGTAGTCGTCGACCGCGAAGGGTTCCGAAAGGCGTCCCGAGCCGGGGTGATCGCCGCCATCTGGATCGCCGTCCTGACGTTGATCGAGTTCCTTGTGTTCCACCTCTTCGAATACGATTGGTTCCTGACGCTGGCGCTGCTTCCCTTCGTCATCGCAAAGGGCTGGATCATCCTCGACGCCTTCATGCACATCCGTGCGCTGTGGGGAGGTGACCACTGATGACCGCGGAAACGGTGCACGCCGAATACCACCAGGACACGACGTTCCAGCCTCGAGCGAATCGCCTCGGGCTCTGGATGTTCATCTTCTCCGAATGCTTCCTCTTTGCGGCATTCCTGTCCGCTCGTTACTTCACGACCGGGACCTATCGACCTGAGGAGCTGAATCAGCTTCTGGCCCTGGGAATCACCGGCATCCTCCTGGCGTCTTCGATCAGTGCCTTCATGGCCGAAACCTCCATGAAGTTCAACCAGCGCAAGAAGTTCGTCATATTCTCGTCGATGACCATCGTGCTCGGGCTCATCTTCATGGGTGGCGTGGTGCTCGAGCTCTACGAGGCCACGCTCCACTATCCACCGTCGACGCCGTACGGTTCTTCGTACTTCATGCTGATCGGTCTCCACGCCTTCCACGTCATCACGGGACTCATCGGTGTGTCGATCGTGACCGTTCTCGGTGCACGGGGGTATTTCGGTTCGACCAACTACTGGGGGGTCGAGGGCGTCATGAAGTACTGGCACTTCGTTGACCTCGCGTGGGTTCTCATCTATCCAACGCTGTATCTTTTCTAGATGACGGCAACGGCAGAACGGCCGCACACCAAGAAGGTCTACTCCGCCCGCAGACGCTGGATAGAGGCAGCGGTCATCATCACGGTCTCAACGCTCGTGATCTTCACACTGTCGTCGATCGCTCTGCTCATCTACACCGATGGATCGCGCGAGCCAACGACCTACACCCTCGAGATTCCCGAAGGCTCCTACGAGCTGATCCAGGCCGGCGAGAACCCCCTCGAGATCCCTGCGACCTGGGGTTTCTACGCCGATGACACGTTGGTCCTCGACAACCAGGATGACGTCGCGCACACGCTCGGGAATTGGGTCGTGCCACCAAACACCATCCAGGCGTTCGAATTGCAGCCGGCATACGGTGGGATCTTCGTGTGCAGCCTGCATCCGTCCGGCGCGATCACGCTCGACATCCAGCCGCGGGATTACGACTTCCGCCTGGTGGCCATCCCCACGTTCGGCTTCGGCATCGCCGTCGGCATCATCATCGTGATCGGCCTCAACGTTGTGAGAGCACTCGACCACAACGAGGACGAATGGCTCGATCACGGCATTGATGGTCGGACCATCGACCGGTCAGCTGCAGATGACGGGGGCCAGGATGCCGGTATCTGACCTCCCTGGCGGGTGGGGAGCGACGCGGTCCGCTCTTCAGAAGTACGCCCAGGCACTGACAGCTTTCCCGAGGGCGGGTGCTCCGCAGCAGTCGCGTTGGGCACATGTTTCCATGGATCCGGTTCCCGGCGGATTTGCCGCAACGGAAACGCCGCTGTCGGACGGAACCGCCCTGCGGTCCATCATCGACATTCGGGGGCACAAGATCATTGTCGCTGCCGGCAACCAATCCCTGGTCCTCGACATGGCAGATGGACGGAGTCCTCACGCTGTTGGCGAAGCCATCATGCGGGTCTCCGATCGCCACGGTGAGGGCGTTCCCGTGGACCAGAATCGATTCGCCGACGGATCACCGCAGACCTATGAACCGCTGGTCGCTGAAGCCTTCCTGGAGTCTGCCGCAGCCGTGATCGGTGCCCTCGAGGCGTTGAACGAGGAACGAGGAGGTGAGGTTGTCGGTCCCCACCTCTGGCCACACGGTTTCGATATCGCCACGGAATGGTTCTCGCGTCGACTCGTCCCCTTCGAGGATTCGATGACGAACGCCCAGATCGCCACCGGCTGGTACCCCGGTGAGGAGTCATACATCTACGTGAATCCTTGGCCGTTCGACGCTTCTTTCACCGATATCGATCTGCCAGGAGGCGGTGTGTGGAATCTGGAGGGGTGGCAGGGAGCCAAGCTGTCCGTCCCTCCCGGCGGTGCCCTCAGCACAGACCTCGTCATCGAGTTCGCAGGCGTGGTCCACGACGCTACCCGCAGCAGCCTCGAGGGCTGAGGTCGACCCGCAGCATCCGCCGGTGTGGTAGACATCCCCCATGACCTTTCCCGCCCCCTTCTACCGATGGCGTCCCCATCCCTGGCATGGCCTCTCGGCTGGGGCAGGGGCGCCGGCCGTTGTGACGGCGTTCATCGAGATGACCCCGATGGATGTCATCAAGTATGAGGTGGACAAGGAGACCGGGTATCTCAAAGTGGACAGGCCACAGACAGGGTCCAGCACTCC
>JAQAZV010000230.1:0-10057 GCA_032127155.1 Acidimicrobiia bacterium | reverse complement strand
TCCACTCGGGTTGGCTGATGACATCGTTCGCCATCAGGAGGGTCCGCGCGACGATGAACGACGCGACCTCGCCTCCTCGGTCGGGCCACGGAACCACGGTTGAGTAGCCGGTTCGGAAGGCATCCCACATCTGGTCGAAGTCGTCGCGTGACCAGAGGTAGTAGAGGGCGGTACCGATGTCCTGAACCGGCCACCCCCACACCATGTCCTCGAAATCGAAGACGGCCATCCGCCCACGATTGACCTTGACGTTCCACGGATGGAGATCACCGTGCAGGATCCTCATGGCCTCAGTACCCGTGAGCTTGGCGAGGGCGTCCTCGACAACGTTGCTTCCCTCTTCGAAGACACGGCGCCTGCTGGGCGGAAGCAGGTCGGGGCCTGCGTCCGTGAACACGGTGAACGGCAGGTCATAGGGATACACGGAGTCGAATCGTGGTGCTGTGAACCTTGGTCCAGGCGTGAAGCCCTCTGCCGCGATGTGGAGTCGTGCCATGGTGGCTCCGTAGGCAGGAACATGTCCGGCGTCGAGGCGATCGGCCAGTAGGGGGCCCTCCAACCAGGTGAACACGGCACAGAGCCGTTCGCCAGGAACCATCGATGAGGAGGCGGTGGTGATGAAGCGCCCATCCGCCGCCGCAACAGGCCTTGGGACGACGACGTCCGAAGTGGCGGACAGCTCGAGAAGGAGCTCCATTTCGGACTGCATCTCGGCTTCGGTGTGTCCGACCGGCGGTCCGAGGCCGACACGCATGGCATACCGTTCGCCGTCCGACGTGTCGATCCGGAACACACCATTCGTTGCGTCCGTCATGCCTCGCACTCTGACGACATCGAGGTCGTACTCCTCGAGCGCATCGAGAGCCAGGACCTTCAGGCGCCTCCGCCTGCCCTCCTCGGTGAGCTCTGCGTAGTCCTTCATGGAACACGACGCTACTGCTGTACACGGCGCTTGACCGTGGATGGTGCGGGGCCGAGCGGCGAGCCCTCAGAGGAGTTTGGTCGCCATCTCTGCGAGGGGGCTCCGCACGGTTCGCTCGAGGGTGACGTGTCCGAACATCGGGTTGCCCTTGAATTTCTCGATGAGTGCGGCGAGGCCACCGAACGGCGAAACGTATGGGTTGTCGACTTGCGTGAGGTCACCGCAGAAGACGACCTTCGAATCAGCGGCCATGCGCGTGAGGATCACTTTGAGCGTGGGGAGCTCGAGATTCTGTGCCTCGTCGACGATGACGAGCTCGCCCGTGATCGAACGGCCCCTCAGATAGGTCACGGCAGCCATCTCGAGGAGGTCTCGTTCGAAGAGCTCGTCGACGGTGTCCTTGGGATTCGTTCCCTCCCCGCCGAAGAGCGCGTACAGGTTGTCGTGGACCGCTGCCATCCACGGCTCGAGCTTCTCGTTGAGGTCTCCTGGGAGGAAGCCGACCTCCTGACGTCCCACGGCGATGAGGGGGCGGTAGACCGACACCCTGCGGTACCGACCGAGTTCGATCACTTGCTCGAGCGCGGCGGCGAGGGAGAGGAAGGTCTTCCCTGTGCCAGCCATTCCCATGATGCTGACGGCGGACAGGTCCGGGTCCAGCAAGAGGTCTGCGGCAAAGGCCTGACGGAGGTTCTTCGTTTCGATGCCGAACATGTGGCGGGAGCCCGCAACCCTCACGGCGACGGGGTCCTTCCCCTCCTCGGCAACGCGAGCGAGGGCTGAGTTCGAGCCGGGTCCCTTGAGGACGAGATACTGGTTGATGATGCCATGGAGTTCGGGGATGACAACCTTGCCGGAGTCGTACAGCTCGTCGATCACATCGACGTCGACCTCCACCTCGGCGACGCCCGAGTACGACTCATCGACCTGCACGATGTCCCCGCGGTAGTCCTCGACATCGACGTCGAGCTGTGCGCCCTTGATCCTCAGTGCTGCGTCCCGTGTGACGAGGACGGACCGCTGGCCGTCATCCCTGAGGTTCAGGCAGGTCGCCAGGATGCGGTGGTCCGGTGTGGAGGGATCGAGGACCTCGGGAAGTCGATCGGAGTGCACGCCGTTGAGCTCGATCCGGATCGATCCACCAGCCGGAAGGGCGCGAGGTGACGACAGGCCACCGCTTCTCGAAGCGCCCATCTCCTCCAGCAGCCGGATGGCGCTTCGTGCGTTCGCCCCGACCTCATCCATTCGCGTCTTCTGCTTGTCGAGCTCCTCGATGACAACCAGGGGCAACACAACGTCGTGTTCCTCGAAGCGCAGGACGGCCTGGGGGTCCGCCAGCAACACGCAGGTGTCGAGCACATAGGTCGTGGGGCCAGAGGAGCTGGCGGTGTTCCGCGATGGCACGAGGGGTACCTTGCTACCGATCCCGACGAATTGCAAGCATGTGATTCACCATCTTCCTCCATGCCTCCTCCGGCACGACGCCGGAGTCGCGACGTAGTGTGTGGGTGACGCCGAAGGAGGTCCATGCCACCATCACACGATGCCACAGGACGGGAGCCGTCCTTCGTCGTCATCGGTTCCGGTTCGTGGGGCACCGCAGTCGCCTCGATGATCGCACCAACGGTGAGAACGACGATATGGGCCCGTCGACCCGAGCTCGTCGACGAGATCAACCGGGATCACCGCAACTCCGCATACCTCCCAGGATTGGACCTTGCGCCCCAACTGAGCGCGACCGCGGACCTCCGAGGGGCCGTCGGTGAGGCCAGTGCTCTGGTCGTCGGGGTCCCCTCTCACGGATTCAGATCGGTGATTGCATCGGTTGCGGACGAGATCCGACCGAACATACCGATCATCTCCCTCAGCAAGGGCATCGAGGCGAACACATTGATGCGCATGACCGAGGTGACCGCCGATGTCCTCCCGAATCACGCCACGGACGTCATCGGGGCACTCACCGGTCCGAACCTCGCACGGGAGATCATCGCCGGTCAGCCTGCTGCGACAGTCATAGCCATCGGCGATGGAGCAACGGCTGCACATCTCCAGCACGTCTTCATGAACCCAAGGTTCCGCGTGTATACGAACCCCGACGTCATCGGCTCCGAAACGGCAGGAGCGGTGAAGAACGTGATGGCCATTGCAGCTGGCATGGCAGCAGGGAAGGGTTTCGGGGACAACACCCTTGCGACGCTCATTACCAGGGCTCTCGTCGAGATGACCAGGCTGGGTGTCGCGATGGGTGGGGACGTTCGCACGTTCTCAGGACTCGCAGGACTCGGCGACCTCGTCGCCACCTGCAACTCCACACAGAGCCGCAACCACCAGGTTGGCTTCGCACTCGGGAGGGGAAAGGCACTCGACGACATCGTATCGGACATGAGCATGGTGGCTGAGGGCGTCAAGTCAACCCGCGGTGTGCTTGCCCTCGCCGAACGCCACGGTGTGGAGATGCCGATCGCCGCACAGGTCGGCCGCGTGCTGTACGACGGCGTCGACCCTTCGGATGCCCTCAGAGAGTTGATGACCCGCGCAGCCAAGAGCGAGTACGGAAGCTGAGGCTCGACGGCGTACGTTCATCGTCTGTTCGGGTCGCAGCCCGTCACGACCGAACGGGCGGGACCGTGAACGATCGGCGATCTGTCTCGACTTCATGTCGGACTGCACACCCCGCGAGATGATCGTTCACGAGACCCATCGCCTGCATGAACGCATACATCGTCGTCGGGCCAACGAACTTCCAGCCCCGCGCCTTGAGATCCTTCGACAGTGCCACCGAGACATCCGTGGTGGCTTCGATCACCGTTGGAGCCGGACCACGAGGGGGCTCATGCGACCAGAAGTAGGCCGACAGCGACCCGTATTCGTCGACGAGATCGATAGCCCTACCAGCGTTGTTGATCGTCGCCTCGATCTTCCCCCTGTGCCTCACGATCCCGGCGTCGGAGAGCAGCCGGGTCACATCGCCTTCGTCAAAGGCGGCCACGACCAACGGATCGAATCCCGCGAACGCTGAGCGAAAGTTGTCCCTTTTGCGCAGGATCGTCAACCAGCTCAGACCGGATTGGAAGCCCTCGAGACACACCTTCTCGAACAGGCGACGATCATCTCCTTGCGGACGTCCCCACTCCTCGTCGTGGTACGTCCCATACCCAGCGTCCCCGATGGCCCACCAGCACCGTGGTATCCCGTCCGCGTCGATCTCAACAGTCATCCCCGCCACGAGATTCAGACCTCGAACGGACCGTCGACTGCCCGTTCCCCGACGCTCTTGCGTTGGGCAGCGCGCGAGTGTCGAAGCACGACATTCATCAGTTCCTCGACATAGTCAGGGTCGAGGTCAGAGGCAATTGCATCTTCCCTGAACTGGGAAAGGAGTTGCGCTTCGCGTTCATGGGAGTACAGCGGTAACCCTTGCTCTGCCTTGATGGCCGCTATGGCAACCGATACGTCCTGTCGTTCCGCGATCAAGCCGAGCAGCCGGCGGTTGATGGCATCGATCGACTTCCTGAGTTCTTCGATCCGCGGGTCGTCCATGCCACGACGGTAGTCACCCATCGCGGCCCTCGTACCGAGGAGTGGCACCCGACTCCTGCCGGGAGCTCATACACCGAGAAGTTCGGCTGCCGCTGATGCAAGCAAAGGGGCGATCGGTTCGAATCTCGCAAACCGCCGATCGGATGTCTGACCGGCGACGTACCTCGCATAGATCTGCTCGATGATGACGGCAATTCGGAACAGGGCAAGACCTTCATAGAAGGTGATATCCGACAGATCGATGCCCGATCTGGCGGCATACCGGTTCCTGACCTCGGACTTCGGGAACACATCCCCGATCGCGACAGCGCGCTCACCGAACACGAGAAAGGTGGGGTCATCAGGCTGCGCCCAATACGCGAGGAGCGTGCCGAGGTCGACCAGGGGATCGCCGAGCGTGGTCATGTCCCAGTCGAAGACCGCAACGAGCCTGCCATCGTCGCCAACCATCGTGTTGTCGAGTTTGTAGTCGTTGTGGATGATCGTCGCGCGCGCTGGATCCGGTATCCGGTCCGCGAGGCGCGTCCCGACGGCGTACATGTCGGGGACATCCCTCGTCGCAGCAGCCTCCCAACGGCGGGTCCACCCTTCGATCTGACGCGAGACGAAACCTTCGGGGCGTCCGAGGTCCTGGAGGTCGACCTCGGCTGGATCGATATTGTGGAGGTCAGCCAGCGACTCCACGAGTGAGACAGCCACCGTGTGCTGGCGATCTCGATCCTGGGCCAGAGAAGGTGGCCATTCCTTGCGAACGACCTGCCCGTGGCGACGTTCCATCACGAAGAACGGTTTGCCCATCACCTCCGGGTCCTCGCAGAAGTGGTAGGCCCTCGGCGCAAGATCGAACCGACGCCAGAGACGGGAAAGGACGCGGTACTCCCTCGCCATGTCGTGGCCACTCGCCGCAACCTGACCGAGAGGCGCCCGACGGAGGACATACTCCGACCCGTCGGATGCCACCGCGCGGTAGGTCAGGTTGGCGGCACCGCCAGGGAATTGGTCGAAGCCGATCGCACCCATGCTGAAGGCAGACGCCATGTGCTCGTGAAGGTACGCCGCGACGCGTTGCTCGTCGAAACGCTCCTCCGGGCGGATCGGTGCCGTATCCGACATGTGGCGAGAGCCTAGGTCCAAACCACACACCGCGCTACGTCGCGATACCGTTCGCTCCTCACCCCGCAACGGCCATCCACGACAGCACGACCACGCAGAGCACGAACGTGGCTGTGATACCCACCTCCACAACGTGACGCATGGATGAAATGCCAACGGCTCGCATGCCCGGCCCGCGCTCCACCGTGACGACCATCGCCATTCCCACGAGGGCGAACACCGACCCGGCGACGAGCCACGCAGTGCTTCCGGGGAGGGATGTGTCGAGCACCGACCGGTCGACCATCATCGAGAGGAAGACCGCTGCGAGGTACACGTTGGTGTAGCCGAAGAACCGCATCGCCTTGGACCGATCTCCCCGCAGCGACGTGGCGTACGCAATGAGTCCGACGGCGAGAATGACGGCCGTCACCGCATAGATCCATCCCAAGCCGCCAACGGGGATCAACAACAGGGTGACACCGACGGTGATCGCCGAATACCAGAGGATGAGATCGAATGTGGCTGCTTCGCCCGCGATGACGGGCATCATCGGAACCCGAGCCGCCCGGTAATCGTCCTCGTACTTCAGCGAGAGCGCCCAGAAGTGTGGGGGCGTCCACACGAATACGATCGCAAACATGATCCACGCCGGCGCAGAGAGGCTCCCGGTCACGGCGGCCCAGCCTATCAGCGCAGGAACCGCTCCTGCAGCCCCTCCGATGACGATGTTCTGGGTGCTGGATCGCTTCAGGACCATGGTGTAGATGAGGACGTAGTAGCCGAAGGCGACCAGCGACAGGATGCCGGCGAGAAGCGTGGTACCTGCGGCCAGTACCACGAAACCCGCGATCCCGAGGCTGATGCCGAAAATGGTGGCGCTCCTCCGCGTGACCCTGCCCGTCGGGAGCGGTCTCGACGCCGTTCTTCGCATCAGCCGATCGATGTCGTGGTCGTAGACCTGGTTGATCACATTGGCACCACCGGCCGACAGCGTCCCTCCGATGAGTGCGAAGAGCACCAATCCCATGCCTGGCCACCCACCGGCAGCAACCACCATTGCCGGCACGGTCGTGATGAGCAGAAGCTCGATGATCCTCGGCTTCGTCATCTCGATGAAGGCTCGGATACCTCGGGGCCCTGACATCGTCTCGGGAACGCTCACACGGACACCCGATCTCGATCGTCGACACCGATGGGATCACCGAGCAGCGACGCCCCGAAGATCACGTATGCGATCCAGAGGAGGTCAGCCACCATGAGATGGATCACCTGGAGGACGAGGGGCGTGAGGAAGAAGATGTTGGCCATTCCGATGAACATCTGACTGAGGACGACGATCGTCACGAAGCCTGCAGCGCGCTGGGACAGCAGGGATGCCGATCTTGAACGACCGGTTGCGATCCAAGCGACGAACATGCCTCCGATGACCGCGACCACCGGATGGATGATCCTGAGTCGCGACAGGGTTGGTGCGGTGGGGCCAAACTTGTCCGCGAGGTTCCCTGCTACCGAATCCGCGGGGAAGATCGTGTCGGCCAGGGCGTTCAGGGCCCCCGTTGCGCCGAGGATGATCAGGACAACGGCACCTGCAAGCAGCCACCGACCCGTTGTGCCACCGATCCCGCGCTTGGGAGGCGGGTTACCCGAACCCCACCATGCCGTCACCGCAAGGGAGCCAAGGAGGAAGAATGTGTTCGTCAGGTGGAGTGGCACGACTATCAATCGGCCCATCGACACGTCGGCATCGACCCATCCATAGAGCACCAGGGCGGCTCCAAGCAGCGCCTCGATCACGAGGACGAAACCGGACACGACCGCGGCCCTCCGAACGATGTGGCCCTTGGGAAAGACCCAGAACGCGAGGAGGACCACAGCGGCGACGCCGACGCCGGCGAGAACCGAGGTCACCCGATGGCTGAACTCGATGATCGTTTCGATCGTGGGGTTCGGCGGAATGAACTGGTCGCCACACTTCGGCCAGCTCGCTCCGCACCCATCACCGGATCCCGTGGCCCTGACGATGGTTCCACCGAGGATGACGATCATGTTGAAGGCAAGGGTCGACCACGCGACAATCGAGAAGATCTGCGAGCGACGTTCGGTCAACACGGCCATCCGACAAGCGTACCGGCGACACCATCGATGGGACCGCGCCCACAATGTCGATCGAGGAGTCGCAGCTCGTGATGGGTACCATTCCCTCATGAAGAAGATCATCCTCGTCCTGATCGTCCTGACGGTCGGGGCCCTCATCTACAAGGTCCTCACGACTGAAGTGCCGATCGACGAAGGTTGATCGGTGCTCGCCACCCGTCGCTTCGGCGCTGGACCACCGGTCGTTGCGCTGCACGGCTTCACCCATACCGGCGTCCAGTTCCGTGATCTCGCCTCCCTGATCGGGCGCGAGGTGACCGTGCCGGACCTCCCAGGGCACGGATCCAGTGCGGCCCATCCCACCGACCTCCCCTCCGTCATCGAAGCCGTCGCTCGCGTCGTCGGTCACGTGGCCAGGCCCATCCCGGTGATCGGTTACAGCCAGGGCGCGCGCATTGCCCTGCTGATGGCAATCGATGATCCAGCGGCCGTCGAGCGGCTTGTTCTCATCTCGGGAAACGCAGGCATAGCGGATTCGTCAGCGCGAGAGGAACGAAGGGAGGCGGATCGACGTCTCGCCGATGACATTCGCAGCGTCGACCTCGGGTCTTTCATCGATCGTTGGACATCCCAGGGAATCACCTCGACCCTCGATGTCGACCCCGTCGCGAGGGCGGAGGACGTCGCAGCCAGGATGCTGAACACGACCGAGGGCCTTGCCGCCGCCCTCGAGGGCTACGGTCAGGGTGCGCAGCCATCGGTGTGGGACCGACTCGGTGATTTTGATCGGCCGGTGCTCGTCATCACAGGTGCCAACGATGCGAAGTACACCTCCATCGGAGGACACTTGGCAGCGGGGCTCCCTGACGCCGCCCACGTCACGATCGCCGATGCCGGCCACAACCCGCTGCTCGACCAACCAGAGGCAACCGCCGACGCGCTCTCAGCCTTCCTCGATCGGGACCGCTGACCCCGAGGACCAGTCGTAGAAGCCCCTCCCGGACTTCTTGCCGACATCTCCGCGCCCGACCATCGATCGGAGGAGGTCCGGCGGTTGGAATCGCGGTCCATAGACGGATGCGAGATGATCAGCGATCTGCAATCTGACATCGAGACCCACCAGGTCGCCGAGCATCAACGGACCCATGGGATGGCGGTATCCGAGACGCATCGCCGTATCGATGTCGACCGGCGAACCGACGCCCTCCTCGACCATGCGTATCGCCTCGATCCCGACGAGGACGCCAAGCCTGCTCGTGGCGAATCCCGCCGCATCCTTGATCACTGCCTGCTCCATCCCGAGGTGGGCAACGATTCCGGCGACCCGCTCGAGGGTCGTGTCGGCCGTCCTGGTTCCGCGAATGACCTCGACCAGCGGCATGGCCCATACGGGGTTGAAGAAGTGCATACCGACGAACGACTCTGGACGTGTGAGGACGGTCGCAAGCGCGTCGATCGAGATGCTCGATGTGTTCGACGCGAGAATCGTGGATGCCCGCTGCTCCGCCTCTCCCAGAATGCGGTGCTTGAGGCCGACATCCTCGATCACAGCTTCGACGATGAGATCGAGCCCATTGGGAAGATCCTGGATGGAAGCAACAGGGAAGACATTCGCAACCGCCTGCTCGGCCGCGTCACGACCCAACTTGCCTCTCGCTTCGGCTTCATACAACGTCGACGCTACGCGCTCGACGGCGCCCGTGGCAGTGGCGAGATCGATGTCGACCATCGCGACCTCGTCCCCGGCTGCTGCGAACTTGTGGGCGATACCTACCCCCATGGTCCCCCCACCGATGACTGCAACTTTCATATACGCCTCCTCGCCGACATCGTTCACCGGTCCTGCTCGACGCTTGCCGAGTCCCGTTCATCTCGATCCAACTCTCGATCCAGGAATCGCAGAACCTCCTCTGCAAAACCGACGGGATCCGCGAGGATCGACTCATGCCCGACGTTCGGCAGCCGCACGACCTCGGCTCCGTCGATCAGGCCCGCCAGTTCCACCTGCGTCGCCACAGGGACCACCGTGTCCCGATCGGGAATCACCACCAGGGTCGGGACATCCAGGGCCCCAATTCTGTCCCTCGTGTCAAACCGCCACATGGCATAGGCCGCTTCGTGGTAGAGGTTGGCGTCCCTGGCGAGGAGCGAATCCCACATCCACGCTTCGACGGAGGGGTCGATGAGGCCCTGGTGTCGCATGACGAGGAAAGACGCCCACACCGCCTCTGCCCTCGAAACCCTCGCAACAGCACGCGTGATCCTGAAGAGCACCCAGGTCATCGGACGGAGCCGATGCATTGGGCGTGCTGCCGTCGCCCCGAGGATGATCGCTGACGGGGTACCAGGATGGCGGAGAGCAAGCTCCTGGAGCACCATGCCGCCCATCGAGTAACCGATGATCGG
>JAQAZV010000229.1:0-3169 GCA_032127155.1 Acidimicrobiia bacterium | reverse complement strand
CGAGACACCACAACTCACACCAAGAGTGTTGCGCCCACCCCCAGAGACCACAGCCGATATGGGCGGGTGATCGGTCGAAAATGAGTCGCCCACATCGCGGTTGTGGGTTGCCACTCAGTTCATGGCGATACTCGTGATGCTTCGATGTCTGCGATAAATTCGCTGAGACCCTTGATCGTTGTTTTGCGGGCGTAGCGTCGGAAGCCAGCGCCCGCTACGACCCAGATGGACGGGACGTATCGTGTTCTGCCGACGGTGATGTGGAGTCGCGTCATGTCACCGAGGTCGGTGAGGCGGAACTGCCACAGGTTTTGGAAGAAAGGGCCCTCGCTCTGAAAGGTGTACTGGCTCAGCGGGACCCAGTCCACGATCCGGTGAGGAATTCGCATTTTGCCATGGGCGCACACGTAGGTTCCGTCGGTGCCCATCCTTCCGTCATCTGCCGTCGATGTGCCAGCAGAATCGGACGCAAAGATTCGGCTTCGTTTCGCCGGGTCGGTGAGATGGTCCCATACGATCCCGACCGGTGCGTGGATGTCTCTAGTGAACGACAGCATGGCGTCGCCTTCGGGGATTACGACTATCGCCTCGTAGCGTCTCTTCTCCCAAATGGCGTGCATGTCCTCAATGTGCAGTTGGACCATACCGAACTCGTCGGTGTCCTCGACGAGTGGAGCCAACGTGGCGACGAAATCGGGGAGGTCAAGAGCCTCGACTGCATCGGAGGTGTACGCGATGTATGCGCTCAACCCAAGGGTCTCTTTGATGCGGTTCTTCGCGAGCCGGAACATCAGGTTCACGTTCGGACCGATGAGTTCCTGATTTCCAGCCATCTCATTGATCGCGAAGTCGCCGTGGTGGACGATGAACTTGAGATCGAGCGCGCTCAGATTGGCGCAGGCGTTGCACGTGCACGTCGTGTTGAGGATCATCTGCCCGAGGGCTCGCCGGAACACGACGTAGATGCTCTCCAGCTCCTCGACCAGCGTCTGCGCGTTCAAGATCTTCCCGTCAAACGCGTACGAGAGGACCGCGTCCCCCACTACGCGCGACAGAGTCAGGGGCGCATCGGTACTGCCGACTATGACGTCGAGAATCGCAACCACTGACTCCTGCGCGTGATCCAACTCGGACTCGTTCAGGTACACGGTGTAGCCGGTGATGTCGGCCATCACTATGAAGCCGCTTTCTGACATTCCACCTCCGAGTCAAGTATGGCCTCTGAAGGAGCACTAATTGGCAAGAACAGGTCCCAATAAGCCTACGAAGAGCCAACACCGCTTCGCCAAGCCATCGCATGGAGATATTCACTCCCGCTGATCGACTTCGACCCTGTCCTACCCGCCCATATCGGCACATATGCGTGCCTGGGTCAGCCGTGCATAGTTCCGGATATGGGCGACTCTGGACCTTCGCGTTTCGTGGCCGTGTCGTTGAGATCAGACCGTTCACCCCTGATCGGTTAGGGTGGTTGTGGGCATTCTTGCCCCGGGCGATCGGCGACGGATTGCGGATCGCCGAAAGTCAGTCAACCAAGAGGGAGAGTCCATGTCGTTCTGGGATCGGTTGTTGGAGGAAGCGCGTTCGCTGGGCGAGTCGCTTGTCGAGTGGGTCATTCTCATCTCCATTGCACTGTTGGTGTTGGTCATTGGCCGGTGGATACTGCGGTGGGTGCGGCGGATCGTGGTGAAGCTGCTGGGCGCGTCCACGTTCGATGGCGTATGGTCCCGGTCCGGTATCACGAAGGCGTTGGAGTCGTCGGGGCAGACCCCGGCTTCGATCGCGGGAACGGTCATCTACGCCTACCTGATGGTTGGCTTGTGGCTCGTTGCAGCAAGGATTCTCCGCCTCGTCGCGATTGAAGTCCTCCTCGCACGCCTGCTGGCGTGGCTACCGCTCCTGCTCTTGGCAGCTGTGATCGTCATCATCGCGGCGGCTGTTGCGAGTTGGACAGCCGATCTCGTCCGACCGTTCGCCGTTGACAAGGGCGTGCCCTGGTTGACGTGGTTGATTCAGATCTCGGTGATCCTCTTCGGCTTGCTGTTCGCGATGGACCTCCTCGACATCAACTTCGCCGAGGATGTTGTCAAGATCGTCGTGTTCGCCGCGTCAATTGGCTTGGCGATTGCGTTCGGTGTTGGCGGAATCGACTCAGCCAAGAAGTGGTGGGCTCTCTACGGGACGCCAGGCGTTTCCAAGAGGGAAGCCGCGCGGGTCAGCGAAGACCAGACCGTTCCCGACAACTAGAACCAGGTGATGGCGGGAGGGAGTGCCGATACACCTCCCTCCCGCCGCCAACTAGCGTTTCAGTCCCCCGTTCACGTCCGCCCATATCGGCACCTATGGGCGGTGTGGGGATTGCCATCGTGGGAACCTGCGGTGGCCTTGTCAGCGTCCCATCTTCGAGCAATGATTCGCCAATCGGAGGGAGAGATCGATGTTCAAGATGACCGCCCGGCTGCTCGCACTTCTCGCCGTGATCCTGATCGCTTCGTCATGCGTGGCGAGCGAGGAACGTTCGGGTCCTGGAGCCGATGGCGTCCCCGACGTTCTCGTAGCGTGCGCAGAGGATCACCCGGATTGTCAGGACACGCTTGCCACCGGGGACGTGCCCACGGGCGGGAACGATCCACTTGCGCCATCGACCGAGCCTGACGATGGGTCGATAACGAGCGGCATGATCGCCGATGGCGGTCTCTCGGTATCCGACGCGATCGGATATGAAGGAGCGCAACCAGTTGCGGTTCACGGATATGTCGTACGTACGTCCGACGCAGCGCAGCTGTGCGAGGTGCTCGCCGAGTCGTATCCGCCCCAGTGCGGCGGTGCGAGCCTGGCTCTCGCCAACCCCGACGCAACCGACGGTCTGCCACTGGTTGAAGACGGCGACGTGCAGTGGTCACCAGACATCGTCATCCTCATCGGAACAGTGACCGGCAACGAACTCACCATCGACACCACCTCCGCCTAGACGCCTACATCGGCACACATGGGCAGCACGGATGGTCAGACGAGATCGATCATGTTGCCCGAGATCGGCGGTCAGCTCGTGCGGGTGAACAGGTAGGCGAACGGCGACTTCGTGTACGGAATGCCTCTGCCCCTCTCGTGGAGCAGTGCCGGAGTGATGGTCACACCCGTCTTGGGAACGAGGTACCCGTCAAGGCTT
>JAQAZV010000228.1:0-3119 GCA_032127155.1 Acidimicrobiia bacterium | reverse complement strand
ATGTCGCAGCTCCCCCCGGGGAGTCTGCGACATCTCACATGGTGCTCTCAGGAAACTCCCAGGAACGGCCGGTATCTTCACTGGCTATGGAAGAACGATTCAACCGGGACGCCACCATCCTTGTGGTCGATGATGAGGAAGCGCTGTCCGATATGGTGTCGAGTGCACTGCGTTTCGCGGGTTACACCGTGCAGACCGTGGGGAACGGATTCGATGCCCTTCGCATCGTGAAATCCGCGACGCCCGACCTGATCGTGCTCGATGTGAACATGCCGGAAATGGATGGCTTCGAAGTGTGCCGCCGCATCCGGCGAGACGGGGTGCAGGTCCCGGTCATCTTCCTCACGGCCCGCGACGACATCGACGACCTCCGCACCGGATTCCGCCAGGGCGGCGACGACTACCTCACCAAGCCATTCAGCCTCGAGGAACTGGGGCTGCGCATCGAGGCGCTGTTGCGCCGGGCGGGGGAACGCCCTGAATCCTCCCGTCTCGTCGTCGGCGACCTCGTGATCGATGAGGACGCCCATCAGGTCTTCGTTGGAACCGACGAGGTTCAGTTGTCACCGACCGAGTTCCGGTTGCTGCGGTTCCTGGTGCTCAACCGCGGCCGGGTGATGTCGAAGGGGCAGATCGTCGACTACGTGTGGGAGTACGACTTCGACGGCAACTACGGCATCGTCGAGACCTACATCTCGTATCTCCGCAAGAAACTCGGTGACACCGACGGTTCACTCGTCCAGACGGTACGCGGGGTCGGCTACGTGATCCGGATGCCTCAGGCATGAGCCTGCGTACCCGGCTCGTGATCTCGTTCACGGTCCTCCTTCTGGTCGCGATAATCGCCGTCGGATTCGTGGCAACCCGCTCAACTCAGGACATCCTCGTCTCACAGATCGACCGCACACTGCTCGGGATCGCCGAACGTGGGCCGATCCCCGTGCAGTTGCCCGGTGACGTTCCAGCGAACAGCGAACCGCCCCCTCCGGACGTGCAGGCCGATAGCGACTCATTCCTTCGGCCAACGGCCGAGATGGTGCTGAGCGACGGCGGTGCCGTGATCCTCGCCCGACCGTCCGGGTTCGCCGATGATCCGGACCCGTTGCCTGATGTTGCGGGGTTGACGGACGCCCGGGGCTTTGTGTACCTCGATGCCGTGGATGGAACGCTGAGATATCGGGCGCTCGTCCGGGATCTGCCGGAGGGGGCGCAGGTTGTGCTCGCGTGGCCGCTCGAAGAGGTTGGCGCCGCGACATCGGAACTCATCCGCACCTTGCAGCTTGCGGGCGCAGGGGTGCTGCTGCTCGGAGCCGCGGCAACGTGGTGGACGGTTCGACAGAGCATGCGTCCGGTCGACGAGATGGTCGATGCCGCCGAGGCCATTGCCGGCGGGGATCTCTCCCGCCGGGTCACCGAGACGGACCCGAACACGGAATTGGGACGGCTCGGGATCTCGCTGAACGAGATGCTGGCCCACCTTGAAGAAGCCGTCGAGACCGAACGCGACGCCAAGGATCGGCTCCGCCGTTTCGTCGCTGATGCGTCCCACGAACTCCGCACGCCGCTGGCGACCATCTCCGGCTACGCCGAACTGCGCGCCAAGGGCGGACTCCCGACGCCTCAGGACGAAGACAAGGCGTGGTCGCGAATCGAGAGCGAGAGCCGGCGAATGGCGCTCCTCATCGAAGACATGCTGATTCTGGCGAGGCTTGATCAGAGCCAGGCGTTGCGACTCGGCACGGTCGATGCCGCCCAGATTGTCCGGGACGCCGCGGGAGACCATGCAGCGATCGATCCGCAGCATCCCATTCGGGTCGATGCTCCGGATTCTCTGATCCTGGAAGCCGACGAAGAGCGCCTGACACAGGTCATCACCAGCTTGCTGTCAAACGTTCGGGTGCACACCCCGGAGGGGACCGCGACCGATGTCATCGTGAGATCCGGGGCTGGTGTGGTGTCGATCGACGTGATCGACGACGGACCCGGGATCCCCGAGGGAGCGCTCGACCATGTCTTTGACCGCTTCTACCGCGCCGACCCTTCCCGGTCTCGATCGTCGGGCGGTGCCGGGTTGGGCCTGGCCATCGTGCAAGCGATCGTTGAGGCCCACGGCGGGAAAGTGACGGTGGCACGTGAGGAAACAGGTGGTACGCGAATAGCGATCGAACTCCCTGAGGCTGCGCCCGTTGCCCCGTAGGCGCGTTGAACGCCTGCGCGGCGGACGCGGAGAAGAGGCAGCCGCTACGTGCGGGCAAGAATCTGCGTCGCTGTCGATCGGCTGTGTGATCCTCAAGGCGAGGCCTTGCTCCTCCGATTGCTGCTCGACGGGATGCTCAGTCTGCGAGCAACGCAGTGCACTCGACAACTCAACAGACGCGGGCGCGGCAAGCGGCGGCGGTGAGAGGGACGCTTCCGTCGGGCCATTCCTACCAGTCTGCGATAGCGTTCCCTACGGAATCGGCTCTCAGTTGTCTCGACGTTTGCGGGCTGCTCGACCCTGCTGTTGATCTGATCACAGAGGGCCCCGACGTTGACTTGGTGAAGGTCCTGCATCAGCCGAACCAGTCTCCGATGAACCTGGACTGGTTCAGTCACCTCGGGTCCTGGTTCCCTGGATGCTCTTCGTTGGGTTCGTCGTCATCGCTTGGAGCGTCTTGCTTCGCGTGATGATGAAGACCGGCCCGGACCGCTGGACCTACGTTCCTGGCACGAGGGACGAGATCCGAAAGGTGACCAGAATCTACATCGTGTGGAGCGTCATCCTGATCGCGGTCGCAGCCTCCTACATGGCCGCATCTGGCTGAACCGACCTGGCCTCCATCCTGGATGTCGGGGCGCTGCTGTTTCCATCAGTGCGGCCTCCAACTCCTCCACCGTGACTCCCAACTGGGCCGCCGCGATCCCGAGGTCGGGCTGACTCCCGCTGGGGTCACCCAACGCCGGCCATAAATCTCTCTTCAGTTGCCCAACTCAGCGAGGCTCCGTTGCTCGCCTCTGAGATCGAACCGGCGGAGTACGAGATACTTCATTGCCCACCCCGGTAGGCGTCGACGGCATCGGTACGGCTTGCGGCGTGGTCAATGAGCTCATCGATGGCGTTGGCGAAGTCATCGTCTCCT
>JAQAZV010000227.1:0-4469 GCA_032127155.1 Acidimicrobiia bacterium | reverse complement strand
CCTTCTTGAACAACACCTTGCGACCCGCAGGGTTTCGCTCGAGCGCGAGACGCTGGAGATTCCTCGATGACACATCGAGTGCAATGACCCGGTCAGGCGGGGGAGCGTCGATCGCTTCGGTGGCTCGCCTGACGGCCACGTCCATCAGTATCTCGGTCGGTACGACCTCGTCGACGAGTCCGACCGACTTCGCCTTCCTCGGTCTGACCGGCTGGCCCCCAACGATCATCTCGAGACCGGTCGCGAGACCGACGAGTTCGGGAAGACGCTGTGTGCCACCCGCGCCGGGGATGAGCCCGAGCTGCACCTCCGGCTGTCCGAGCTGGGTACGCGACGAGTCGGTACAGATACGCGACGATGCAGCCAACGCCAGTTCCAAGCCACCTCCCAGGCAGGCTCCGTGGATGGCGGCCACAACCGGCTTGCCGGAGGATCGATGCAACGCCTCGATCCTCGCGAAGAGCTCATGGATCTGCTTGAGGCCATCTATGGCATCGTCAGGCTCCCCGAACTCAGCGAACATGCGGATGTCTGCGCCAGCGAGGAAGTCCTTCTTTGCAGAGCCGATGACGACCGCTCGCACATCCTCGGCTTCGAGGCGATCGAGGACGGTGGCAAGCTCGGTGAGCAGATCGACGCCAAGCGTGTTCATCGACTCGCCGGCCCGGTCGATCAGGATGGTGGCAACACCGTTGGTGTCGATGTCGAGTTGGAAGTTCTCGTAGGTCATGGTCACTTCTCCAGGACGACAGCGGCACCGAGGCCACCTGCTGCGCATTGGGTCACGAGGGCAGTTCCGCCGCCCCGTCGGTCGAGCTCGTTGGCCATGGTGAGGAGCTGCCTCGCCCCCGTGGCTCCGAACGGATGTCCGAGTGCGATCGAGCCACCGTAGATGTTGAAGGATGCCTCGTCGATATCGCCGATCGCCTTGCTTCGGCCAAGGTGCTCCTCGGCAAACGACTTCGATGCGAAGGCCTGCACGTTCGAGAGGATCTGAGCCGCGAATGCCTCATGCATGTCGACGATGTCGATATCGGAGAGGCGCATTCCCGCACGGTCGAGGGCGAGTGGTGTTGCGATCGCCGGGCCCATCAGCAGCTGCCAATTGGGGTCGAGTGCCGCGAACGCGTAGGAGCGTATGAAGGCTCGCGGCGTGTATCCGAGGGCCTTCGCCGTCTCTTCAGCCATGAGTACCACCGCAGAGGCGCCGTCCGTGAGCGGCGACGAGTTGGCAGCGGTCACCGACCCATACTTCCGGTCGAAGACCGGCTTGAGCGACGCCAGCTTCTCCGGCGTGGAGTCAGCCCTGGGGAGCGTGTCACGCTCGACGGTGTCGCGGTATCGGGGTGGAAGGGGTAACGGCATCACTTCCGTCGCGAAGATGCCTGCGTCCCAGGCTGCGCTTGCCTTGGTGTGGGATGAAATCGCGAACGCATCCTGGTCCTCTCGGCTGATCCCGTTGGCCTTTGCCATCTTCTCGGCCGAGTCGCCCATCGTTTCGCCTGTTGATCGTTCAGCGATGGCCGGGGGCACCGGCACCAGATGCTTGGGTCGGACACTGCTGAAGGCACGCGCCTTGGATGGCAGGTCCTTGGCGCTGTTCGCACGCATCAGAGCGTCGACGAAAGCGTCTGAATAGGTGATCGGAGGTCGCGACAGCGAGTCAGCGCCTCCAGCAATGATCACGTCGGCATCGCCGAGCATGATCGACTGCGCGGCATCCACCACCGTCTGGGTCGAGGTGGCGCAGGCTCGTGAGACCGAATATGCATCAACCGATTCCGGGAAAGGTCCCGCCAGCACGATCTCGCGGGCGAGGTTGGGTGCGGCGACGTCCTGGACGACGCTCCCGTAGACCACCCGGTCGACCTGTGCTCCGTCCAGCCCCGATCGGGCGAGGAGTTCGCTGACGACGGCACTGGAGAGTTCGAGGGTCGTCAGATCCCTGAACACCGTGCCGGACTTGGCAAACGGGGTACGGAGGCCATCGACGATTGCGACCCGTCGAGGGGATGAGGAGGCAGCCATGCGTTCAACTCGATTCTTGAGCGGATACTCAAGATTCTACTGCGTGCCGGAGAGCCGGTTCTGCGTATATTGGAGGCCGCGCTGTCGGGCCAATCCGGTGCGGTCACGACGACCCGGCCGCACCGGTGTCGACCGATGGCAGGAGGGAATCGGACGTTCCATCCGTCGCTCGATTCGGGTTCGTCCAGACGATGAGGGCGGACCATCCGTCGGTTTCCTCATCGGTGAGGTAGTTCTCCAACGCACCGACGAGTTCGAAACCATTCTCCATCTGAAATGTCAGCGTTGCGTCGTACAGGCGCCCGCTTCGCACTGCGGCGATGTACTCGTGGGCTGACATCTCGTGCTTGTAATCGACAAAACCATGGAGATGTCCACCCGCAATGATGCCTCTCTTGCCGAGGCGGATCACGAGGTCCTTCCTCAATTGGTAGAGCCGTGCGCCGATGCCGCGTCTGCGGTACGTCGGATCGACGGCAATGTCGGTCCCGTAGTACCAGTCTCCATCTGGATCATGGTTCCCGCACTGGTGCTCGCCGGTGATCTCGACGATCGAATGTTGATAGTGATCAAAGTCGAAATCCAGGAGGATCCCCGCTCCCTGTCCCACGACGCGATCACTGTCGAGGCACACGAAGAACCCCTCGGGAAACGTTCGTGCATATGCCTCGATGTCAGCCTGCGAGAGGAGCTCGTCAGGTTCGGCAGACGGGAACGCGCGAAGCTCCAGCGCCGCACACTGCGGCGCGAGGTCAGCCGTCAAATTCTCGAAACGGAGGGCGGTCACGGTGCGGGTACTCCGCCGACGGCGAAGTGTTCGAACTCGTTGTCAGACGGGATCCCCCAGCATGCCCACAGATCGCCCGTCGCTGGCCGCATAACCACGGCTCCTGAGCTCTCGTAGTCGAATGGTGGTTCGGGCCTCCGGCAGATCGATCGCTCGTCCCGAAGGAGGTCCATGAGGAACGAGAGGGAAATGGTGCTGCGCCCCGATACCGCCTCGTCTGCATGTGTGAGGCGATTCACCGAGTTGACCTGGAGGGCTTCGGGACGATCCGCCTCAACGTCCCTGGTCGAAGGGACGAGGCAATGGTTGGTGTGGATGAGCGCCTCACCGTCGAGAACTGATACGTGGGAAACGGTGCTCGTTGCCTCGATCGACGCACCGTTGCCGTCGCCATCGAGCAGCAGGAAGTTGTGTCCTCCTGCCAGACCGGCCTCGAGGATGCAGGCCAGCGCATCCTCGAACGTGCTCTGGCGAAGGACCTTCCGCACGACGAACGGCCATGTCACGCCGATCGCCCCGTCCGTCATCGTCAGGTTGTTGATCCCGATCGCAATACCAGCCTCGTTCATGCCGATCTGACCGACGGTTCCGTGGGTGGTGAAGACCATCGCCTGTGGGCCATCGAGGGGAGCCACATCGAGCATGAAGACATGCGGCGTCGCTGAGGCGTGCATATCCCACGTCTGGGCGAGAAACCCCGAGCCAGCCGAAAGGGAGTCAGGCGTGATGATGGCAGTACAGGTGTCCTCAAAGGCGGTGCCGTGGGCGAGGGCCCGCACGGTGTCGATGAAGTCTGTGTATCCGCCAACGATGACGGCCTCGGCGGGAGTGATTCCTGCGGCGTCTGCCATCGCCACCATCTCGACATAGAGGTCCTCGTCGTACGCACGGTGAGCAGGGAGCATGCGCTCGGCGATGTCGAGGACGTCGCTTCTCCCCAGTGTGGTGCCGGCTTGCGACAGCTCGACGCGGTCAGCTGTGTACCGCCTGATCTGTGGGCCGAACGTGCTGCCGTGAGCGGTGCCGATCTCCCCCGGCGTTCCCGAAGCCTCCAGGACATCGAGTCGCTTCATCCGAGGTCACCGAAGTACTTCGTCTTGGTTTCCATGTACTCGAGGACGCCCTCCGTACCCGACTCCCTTCCGAGCCCTGACTGCTTCATGCCACCGAAAGGCGCTTCCGCAGCCACGGGATACCAGTCGTTGATCCCGATCATGCCGAACTCGAGGCGGTCTGAAATGTCGATTGCCGCCCGCAGATCGTTCGTCCACACGAAGCCAGACAGGCCATGTTCCGTGATGTTCGCCACTCGAATCGCTTCGTCGAGGGTTGCGAAGGTCGTGATGGGGAGGACAGGTCCGAAGATCTCCTCCGTCATGGCGGGCGTGGTGTCGATGCCGCCCGACAACACCGTCGGTTCGAAGAAGTACCCGCGGCCGCTCATCCTGCCACCCCCAGCCGAGATGGTTCCACCAGCATCAACCGTGGCGCCGACGATGGCCTCGACGCGGTCGCGTTGGTTCGAATTGATCAAAGGCCCGATGTCGGTGTTCTCCGCCAATGGGTCGCCGACGGTGAGCGAGCTCGACTTCGCTGCAGCCATGGAGATGAAGTCCGCAGCGATCGACTCATGGACGATGAATCGCTGCGGTGC
>JAQAZV010000226.1:0-4927 GCA_032127155.1 Acidimicrobiia bacterium | reverse complement strand
GTCTCCGGCGCGGCGGTTGTCGTCGCTGCTTCCGTTGTTGTCGTTTCTGCACCAGCTGTCGTGGTCGTATCGCCGCTGTCGGAGCTGCATGCAGCTGCGAACAGAGCGAATGCGAGGACCACGATGATCAGAGGGGCTTTCCTCATGTGTGTCTCCTGAATCGATTGGGAACGGGATATCCCGAACCAGCGACCCGATGGTAACCGAACCCGGTGACGCCAGCCAAAGCGGGTTCAGCACCAGCGCTGATCGACGAGGGTCTCGAAGGAATCCCAGTCAACGATGTCGACGGTTCCGCTGACCGCCTCGTTCCAGGGTCTGACGAATCGGCAGATCGTACGATCTGGGCGTTCCCTGGCGAACGATGCGAGATTGTGGGGGCCGTCGTCGAGGTAGACATCGCAATCCACCCTCCATTTCTCGTCCGTGATGTGGACCTCACGGGTCGGAATGGCGTTGTCGGCGATCCAGGCAAATGTGTCGGAGGTCGCCCACGCTGGCTTCGTGGTGATGATGACGATGTCATGGTTGAGGCTGAGCCGCCGGAGGGACGCCAGTGCGCCGGGGAACAGCGGGAGGTTTCGGAAGAGCCTGGGATCAGGCCCCTGTTCCGCCCAGCTCCAGAACTCGTCGACATCGGCGAACCGGGTGAGGGGGATCATGGCGTCCCATGTCGTCACCATGTCCGGTATGAGGGCTGTGCCGTACTCGGCGTTGTACCGCGACATCCAACCCGCGTTGAAATCGGAAACGACACCATCGAGATCGATGCCGAGCCGCATCGGGTTCACTCGCGTCCCGTGTCCTGGACGACTTCGCCGCCAAGGAGCTCGATCATGGTGTCCATGGGATCTGCCTGGTCGTCATCGTGGGCTTCGGCGAGGTTCTCCTTGTCGGGGGCCCGCTGCGGTTCTGCCTCGACGGTGCCGACGTCAGCGGATCGGTAGGCGACCGTGACCGGCTGCCCGAGTTGGTCGGATGCGGCGGTTCGGATTGCGAGCGAGAGGCCCTCATCGGCTTTGAGCTGCTCGAGATGGAAGTGCATGTGGCTCGCCACCTCGAATGTGACGGTTCCCCGGTCGACGGCAACCGGTACGGCCTCCCTCAGGAGGGCGTGTCTGCGAGGTCCGACATCGTTACGAATGGACGCCGCGACGGCGGGCCAGATCCGCTCGAAGTCCTTGATCGTGAACGTTGGGTTGCCTCCGGATGCTGCGACGGCTGGCAGTTCGACGACGGGACTCGTGCCGCTCCCAAGGACGTCCGCACCCTCGACCGTGTGTTCCGCGACGTCGGCCTCCTCCGCGACCCCGGGAGGTGCCGCTCCGGAGGCTTCCACGATGGGTGATTCAGACGTGAAGGGACGATCCGAAGGTTGGTCATCGCCTCGTTCGGTAGCCGCCTTCGGAGCCGACGGGCGCTCCTGGGTGGATGCTGCCGCACGCTGGACGTCCCGGAGCTCCCTCTCGATGCGGGCGACCCTTGCGGTGATGGCGTCGAGGTCGGGGTCGACTTCGGGCTTGGTCAGCTTGAGGATCGAGAGCTCGACCACGAGCCGCTCCTCACGACCGTCTCGAAGGTGTATGAGGGCGGTCGACAGCTCGTCGATGGCTCTCAGAACCTCTGAGCTCGAGATGAGCGCTGCCGTTTCACGCCACTCGGCGATGGTTTCCTTCGAGGCGTCTACGACTTCCTCGACGTTGGATGCGTACTGCGAGAGGAACACCCCGCGCAGGTACCCAATGGCATCGGAGACGAACCGTCGGAGATCGGCTCCCTGCCGTGCGATATCGGCTACCAGTGTGAGCGCAGCTGCCGGGTCCTCCTTGATGATGGCATCGATGAGCATGCGGAAACTGTCCTGATCTGCAAGGCCGAGGGCCCTTGACACGCCGGAGACGGTGACGGCGCCCCCGCCGAGGGCAGCAACCTGCTCGAGGAGGCTCATGGCATCGCGTACCGAACCACCTGCATGGGAGGTCACCGCGTTGAGCGCGGCGTGGTCGTGGGTGAATCCCTCCCTCGACGAGATCTCAGCCAGGTAGTCGATGAGCGTCTCGGTTGCCACAGGGTGGAAGTCGAATCGCTGCGAACGGGACCGAATGGTGTCGAGCAGTTTGTACGGCTCCGTGGTCGCCAACACGAAGACCACGTGTTCCGGTGGCTCCTCGAGGGTCTTGAGCAACGCGTTTCCGGCCGCCCTCGAAAGCATGTGGGCCTCGTCGAGGATGTAGACCCTCCGCGCTCCCGCAGCCGCTGCGACGGTCCCGACGTTCACCCTGATCTCGCGAACATCCTCCACCTTGTTGTGCGATGCCGCGTCGAGCTCGATCACGTCGAGCGATGTGCCTTCGGTGATACCGATGCACGACGGGCACACATTGCACGGTTCCCCGTCGCTCGCGCGGTTCGGACAGTTCAGGGACTTGGCGAGGAGGCGCGCCGACGTGGTCTTTCCTGTCCCCCTCGGACCGGTGAAGAGGTAGGCGTGCGCGACCTTGTCCTCGGTGACCTCCCTGGCAAGGGTGGTGGTGACATGATCCTGACCCACGACTTCGTCGAAGCGCTGTGGTCGGTACTTGCGGTAGAGCGCCTGGTACTGCATCGAGGGTGACGGTAGCGCCTGCGAGTGACGCACGGTCACGCAACGCGGACCGGCGGTGGGGCTACCCTGCAGCCATGTCCCGAATGCCAAAAGACATGCGCCAGCTCATGCAGCAGGCGCAGCAGATGCAGCAGCAGATGGCGGAAGCGCAACAGGCGCTCTCCGAGAAGACCTACGAAGGGTCCGCAGGTGGTGGGGTTGTCACGGCGGTCGTGCGAGGAACGGGCGAGCTCGTCTCCATCAACTTCTCGCCAGACGTACTCGATCCTGAGGATCCGGAGCTCGCTGGCGACCTCGTCGTGGCAGCCGTGAACCAGGCGCTCGCCGCGATGAGTGCCGACGCGGAAAGCTCGATGGGCGGCGTTGCCGGCGGGATGGACCTCGGAGGGCTCCTCGGCTGATGTTCGAGCCGCCTGTCCAACGACTCATCGATGAACTCTCCCGCCTGCCCGGCGTTGGTCAGAAGAGCGCCCAGCGACTTGCCTTCCATCTCCTCAACATCGATGAGGTCGATGCAAAGCGCCTTGCCGATGCCATCGTCGACATGCGCGCCACGGTGAGGCTCTGTTCGCGGTGCTTCAACGTGACGGCGGAGGAGGAGTGCAGCATCTGCCTCGACGTGAGGAGGGACCGCACCCTCGTCTGCGTGGTCGAGCGCGCCCAGGACATTCCGGTCATCGAGCGGACCCAGGAGTTCCGGGGCCGCTACCACGTCCTCGGCGGTGCGATCTCCCCGATCGCCGGTATCGGCCCCGAGTCCCTTCGCATGAAGGAGCTCGTGGCCAGGATCGATGGCGAGGGGATCACCGAGGTCATTGCCGCCACGAATCCGACGGTTGAAGGCGACACGACCGCCCTCTACCTCGCTCGACTGCTCAAACCGCTCGGCGTGCGGGTTTCGCGTCTTGCGTCAGGCCTGCCGGTCGGTGGTGACATCGATTACGCAGATGAGATCACGCTCGGAAGGGCGCTGGCGGGTCGCAGGGAGCTGTGATGAGGGTTGCCCTCGTGGAGCCGTACCACGGGGGCTCCCACGCCGCGTGGGCCGACGGGTACATCGCCAACTCCGCGCACCAGGTGACCCTGATCAGTCACCCCGCCCGATTCTGGAAGTGGCGTATGCACGGGGCGTTCCTGACGCTCGCCGAACAGCTCGAGGAGGACATCGCCGATCGAGGGCTCCCCGATGTGATCCTCGCATCGTCGATGATGGATGTCGCGGCGTTCGCAGGCGCAGTTCGGACCCTTGCCCCAGGGGTGCCGATCGCGACCTACTTCCACGAGAGTCAGTTCACCTACCCACTGTCACCCGCCGACACGGCCGATGCGACCTACCCGATGAAGAACTGGGCGAGTGCGGCCGCGTCGGACCTCGTGATCTTCAATTCGTCCTATCACAGGGAGACGTTCAGGGTTGGGGCACATCGGTTCCTCAAGGACTTCCCCGAGTACACCCATGTGCATCGGATCGACGACGCCATCGACGCTGCGGTGGTGCTTCCGGTGGGTGTCGCCGTCAGCGAACTCGCCCACGCTCCTCGTTCCATGCACCATCCCCCACTCATCGTGTGGAACCATCGCTGGGAACACGACAAGGGACCCGACCTGCTCCTCGAGATCGTCGAGATATTGAACGCGTCCGGGGTCGACTATGCGGCCGCGATGTGCGGAGAGGTGTTCGTCAGCGTCCCTCCAGCCTTCAGCAAGGTGACGGAGGCGATCGGTGGGCGCCTCGTGCAGGAGGGGTGGGCAGTCGCAGACGACTATCGAGCCCTGCTCTCGAAGGCCTCTGTCGTGCTTTCCACTGCCGATCAGGAGTTCTTCGGGATCGGGGTCGTCGAAGGCATCGCCGCGGGGGCGCACCCCGTCGTTCCCAACCGCCTCGTGTATCCCGAACGCATCGCCCAACTCGGGATCGATCCTTCATTGGCGCTTTATGACGACCCAGGGTCCGCGGCCGACCTCATCGTCGCCTCGCTGGCCGGACCAGCCGATCAGGCGATCCGCGACGCGACGCTCCGGTACGACTGGTCCGTCGTAGCCCCGATGTACGACGTCGCGCTCGAGGTGTTGGTTGCAGGTAGCAGATAGCGGAGACTGAGTTCCAAGTTCCAGGCACCAAGCACCGCCAAGCGATGCGAGGCGGTCTACGTTCGGTTCGTCGAACGATCCACGCAAGGGGCGTGCCGCGAACACTGTTTGCAATGCGCATCGAACACGGCCAGCGCGAGTTCGAGTTGGTTATGAATGCCGAGTCGTTGGTAGATTCGGCTGTGGTACGTCTTCACCGTGCCGTCAGCGAGTCCCATGATCGAAGCGATC
>JAQAZV010000225.1:0-5854 GCA_032127155.1 Acidimicrobiia bacterium | reverse complement strand
CGGAAATGGTCGATGCCGCCGAGGAGCTGCAGGGCGAAGCCAGAGTCGAGTCCGATGCTGCAACAGCGATGCGGGGTCAGGCAGAGGCAGAGCTCACCGAAGCACGGTCGTCATTCGCCGCCGAGGTCGAGAACACCAAGGCCGCCCTCGCCGCCGAAATCGCTGATGCTCGAGCGGATCTCGACCATCAGCTCGCCCAGCGTCACGCGGAGGCCACTGCTGAGATTGCCACCATCCGAGAGGAGACGGCAGAGGTACGGGCAGCGGCCATGGCCGACGTCGCTCGGATGCGCGAGCAGGCGACCGCCGCGAGGGAGCAGATCGAGCAAGCCGAAGGCGTGAAGCGTCACGCTGCCGAGATACTTCGCCAGGCAGAAACGGAAGCCGAGGAGATGCGGGACCGAGCGTCCCAGCACCTGGAGGCAGCAGAGTTGCGTTCGGCAGCTGCAAAGGCATCCGAGGAGCAGTCCGAGCTTGTGCTCAAGTCAGCCAGGGATGAAGCTGAGCTCATCCGGATCGAGTCATCCACCATCCAGGACCAGGCCCGACAGATTCTCGATGCCGCGAGGAGGCAGGCTGATGAGCTTGCCGATGCCGAAGAGTCGGGTTTCGAGATCGTCGAACGCGCCCAGCAGGAAGCTGCTGGATTGCGAGCCGCTGCAGAGGGCGAGCGAGCTGCCGTTGAACAGCTGCGCACCGACTTTGAAGCAGAGCGTATGGAGATGCTTGCATCAGCTGAGGCTGATCGTGAGCTCTACGAGGCAGACTATCGCAAGCGTCTCGAGGCACTCGAGGAGCGTGAGTCGTCGATCACCGGTGAGGCAAACTCGATTGCGTCCGTGCGGGACGAGATCGCCGAATCTGCTGCGGCTCTCGAGACCATGCGGACGACGCTCGAGGCCAAGGAGGCTGAGTTGGCCGAGGCGGCCGAGACCATCCTCGACCAGCGGACATCGCTCGAAGAGCGTGCCGAGGCCTTCGACGCCATCCGTGCCGAGCTCGAGGGCAGGGAGGGTGACGTCGAGCACGCGCTCGCGGATCTCGCCGAGCGAGAGCGTGAGATCGAGGAACAGCGACTCCGGTACGAGGCCGTCTCGATTGATGCCGCGGCCGTCGAAGAAGCTCGCAGGGACTTCAAGGCCCGATCAGCAGAGCTGAGGGGAGAGATCGATGACCTTCGTGGTCGCGAGGCGGATCTGGTGTCCGAGGTGGAGAACATGCGCGGCGAGCTTGCGGCAGCCGTTGAGCAGTCGGAGAGCCTCGGGAAGGTGATCGCCGACAACGCAGTGGCGATTGAGGCTGGACTCGAGGCCGAGGTGCAGGACCTTCGCGAACGCCAAGCGAACCTACAGGAGGATCTTGCACGGCGCGATCGGGAACTCGAAGAAGCCATCGATATCGTCGAGACCCTTCGCACCGAGCTCGAAACCGCGCATGCTGATGCCCAGCCAACGGTCGATCACGATGCCCTCGAGCGCATCGTCTTCCTCGAGGCACGGGAAGCTGAACTGGTTGAAGAGCTGGCTGCAGCACGAGAGGCCCTCGACGCGGACAGGGCTGCGGCGGACGTCGAGGCACAGCAGGTGCTCGAGCGTGATCGTGAGGACCTCGACGCCAGGGTCGCCGCCATGGAGGCTCGAGAAGCCGAATTGGTTGCCGAGCTCGCGGCGGCACAGGAGGCTTCCGATACAGACACAGCGTCGGTCGACGACGGGGCGCAGCAGGAGCTCGAACGTGATCGTGAGGCACTGGGAGCCAGGGTCGCCGCTCTCGAGGTCCGTGAGGCTGAACTTCTCGGCGAGGTCGACTCGCTCCGGAGAACGGCAGATGTCGCTGATGTCGCGACGGCGTCGTACCACGATCAGGAACGCGCCATGGAGGAAGCCAGAATGGCGCTTGCCGAGCGCGAGCGCGAACTGGAAGCCAGAATCGAAGCAGTTGAGAACCGCGAGCGAGCCGCAGACGCACCCGTCGTCTCCCCCTACGATGCCCCACGGCCCGATTCGATTGACCACGTAGCCGACGTGGAACATCCAGCGACGGCCGGGGACGAGTCAGAGATGTCCCTGAGCCAACGCATCGCCGCAGCGAATGCGGGCGGTGCCGACAGCATGGAAGCCATCCGCAGCGCGGCGATCGAGGCGCTCGACCAGGCAAGGGCGATCAAGGACCAATCCATCGCTGGCGCCGCTGATCCCCAGCCCTCGGGGTGGGATGTCCGTGACGTCCAGGAAGAGGTGGAGCCGATCGACGTTCACAGGGAACCGATTGTCATGGACTACTCACCGTCGGTGGCACCTCCGGTCCGCCATGACGAGCTGGACGACGATGACGACGATGTGCCGGTCGCCGACGAGAAGAAGAGTCGGTACAGCCGCCATTCGGCGAAGCTCCCGCGCATCGGCGTCCAGCCTGGTCTCAACTCGGACACGATCGCCAATCTCCGGAAGCAGATGACGTCGGACAGCTGATCGACATACGAGCTAGGTTCAGTTCGTGTTGCCGAAGGTCCTGATCACACGAATCCC
This sequence comes from Acidimicrobiia bacterium, assembly GCA_032127155.1. GTDB lineage: Bacteria > Actinomycetota > Acidimicrobiia > Spongiisociales > UBA5794 > SZUA-442. Next base: position 3,326 of record JAQAZV010000225.1, on the reverse strand, counting down.
CCCTGGCAGTGCCGTGGATCGCATTGCGGACCGAGCCGATGTGTGGGTGTGGCCCCACGATCGGGACATCGATCGAGATGTCCTCCTGGGCCGAATATCGGATGCCGACGGCTTGTACTGCATGCTGGCTGATCGAATCGATTCACGACTGCTGGCGGCCGCCCCCTCCCTCAAGGTCGTGTCGACCATGGCGGTCGGCGTGGACAACATCGACCTGGACGCATGTGTCCAGCGAAGCATTGCCGTCGGCCATACTCCAGGGGTACTGACCGACTCAACAGCCGACATGGCGTGGGCCTTGCTCATGGCCTCCAGCCGTCGCATCGGAGAAGCCATCGACTTTGTTCGGTCAGGGTCATGGGAGCAGTGGGAGCCTGAGGGACTGTTCGGAAGTGATGTGTCCGGAACCACCCTCGGCATCCTCGGGATGGGACGCATCGGTACGGCTGTCGCACGCCGCGCTGCGGCATTCGACATGCAGACCGTCTACTGGTCGCGTTCAGAGGTCGTCGAGGTGGAGCGGGACCTTGGCGCGCAGCGGGTCACGTTCGAGGCGCTACTCGAGCAGTCCGACCACATCGTGGTGTGTCTCCCGCTGAACGACGAGACTCGGGGCTTGGTCGGGGCTTCTGCCTTCGCACGCATGAAATCGACGGCGAACCTCGTGAACATCGCCCGCGGCCCCATCGTCGACACGGATGCCCTCGTCCAGGCCCTCACCGTGGGACAGATCCGATGTGCGGCGCTGGATGTCACCGATCCCGAACCCCTCCCACCCGACCATGCGCTGCTCGCCATCCCGAGCTGTATCGTCGTTCCGCATCTCGGCAGTGCAACCCAAAGGACTCGTGTGGCCATGGCCGACCTTGCAGCGGACAACCTTCTCGCCGGAATCTTCGGCCATCCCATGCCCGCCAGGATCGTGTGAACGAAGAGATCCCACTGCGACTGTCCCCATCCGTGGGAAATCACCAGATTGGCAGCGCGCTCTCCTCTGCGCAGAACGCTTCGATGGCCAGTGGGTCGACAGGGGCGAGGGCACTGAGGTTCTCGTGACCGTCCTCTGTCACGAGGATGTCGTCTTCGATCCTCACACCGATTCCGAGGAATGGCGCGGGGACATCAAACATGAAGGTGCCAGCCGCTGCACGTCGATCGGCGAGTTCAGCCTTCGCGGCGCTCGCCCCGAGGTCGAGTGTCAGACGCATCGCCTCGTCAGCGTCATACGGAGCATGTGATAGCTCGACGGTTGCCTTCTCCGGTGCGAAATACAGGCCGGGCTCGACGGTGAACGCCATCCCTGGTTCGAGCGGGCGGCCGACGCCGTCAACGCGGTACGCACCAGCATCGTGGACGTCGACGCCGAGCCAGTGCCCGGTGCCGTGGAAGTAGAACTGGCGATACCAGCCCTTGGCCACCACCTCGTCGGTCGAGCCTGGCAGAGCGCCGAGGTCGACGAGGCCTTCGGCGAGGACATTGACGGCCCTGTCATGCATGTCGGTGTAGGCAAGGCCGGGCCGGCATAGGGAGATGACATCCTGTTCGGCGGCGAGCACGACGTCGTAGACCGCCCGCTGCTCAGCTGTGAATCGCCCCGACACCGGGAAGGTCCTCGTGATGTCGGCAGTGAGGTGGCGATATTCCGCCCCGGCATCGATCAGCAGGAGACTTCCGTCGGAGAGGGCTTGGTCGTTCTCGACGTAGTGGAGGATGACGGCGTTGACCCCGCCTGCGACGATGGATCCGTATCCAACGCGCTCGGCGTCCATCGCCATGAAGACGTACTCGATCGCCGCCTGCACCTGACGCTCGGTGAGACCGGGGGCTGTAAATCGCATCGCCTCGATGTGTGCGAGGGCACTGATCCGGCATGCTTCTCGCAATGCAGCGATCTCGGTCTCGGTCTTGATGAGCCGCATCTCGTGGATGATCGTGCGAGGATCGATGATTCGTTGCGGTAATGCGGTTCCAAGCCGTTCGCTCGCATCCCTGGCCGATTCGATTGCTGCCAGGACCGCTGTGTCATGTGTCCCGCCGAGCGTGTAAGCGATCGACGTTCTTCCGCGCAGTCGGCGCCGAAGCCACCCCTCGAGTTCGTCGATGGTGTGGGCAGCGTCAGCGCCGTGTCGCTCGATCACGCCTTCGGTTCCTGCTCGACGCCCGTTCCACGCCTCCATTTCGGGGTCCTTCGGGCGAACGAACAGCGTGTAGGGATTGTCGTCGGTGGGATCGAACACGGCGACCGCATCCGGCTCCGTGAAGCCGGTGAGGAAGAAGAAGTCCGATTCCTGGCGGAATGCGTGGTCGACGTCGTCGTTGCGTGTCTGCTCGCGCCCTGCCGGGATGATGGCGATGGCGTCTCCGAGCTCCCTGAGCAACTCATGTCGACGCGTAGAGAAGCGGTTCTGGGGGGGCGTGCTGGTCATGGATCGCATCGTACCGGTTGGTGCAGGGTCATGGATTCCGCATCAGAATCACCAGTAGGCCGGGACCACTCCGGCCGTGAGCACTGCCGGTTCTGCATGACCGTCAGAGCGGGTAGTCACCGGGTCTTCGCCAGACAACGAGAATCGCCACTGCAATGAGGACAACGTTCATCGGTTGTCACACCTAGATGCCCGCCGATATCGGGACTTGTGGGCACTCGGCAGCCCTGGTCAGTACGGGTGATCTGCTGGGCGCGGCACGGTACCCCAGAGGTTGGTGGTGACTTTGCCTCGCTTGGTGTGCAGTGGGTTTGCCTCGGCGTTGGTATGTTCCGCGGGCCCTCGCGACGTGTCCGCGGTCATCGCCTCGACGGCGACCTTCGGCACCTCAACGTCTTCGGTCCACGGCAGCTCGGCAAAGGACAGAAACGAGTACACCGGAAGGTGGCGTGTCGTCCACAACTACGTCTCCGCAGGTGGCTGCCGCGACAACGCTCTCGACCACGGCGACGACCGCGGGGGACACGACATCATCAACAACCGACGCGGCGTCGACGGCCTTGGAATCACTGCGAGACTTCCCGAAGGGGCAGGTTCTCTCGACGGACGAATCGGTCGAACATCCCTGAGGCTTGTTGGCCGGCTCCTCCGAGATTTGTGTCCGGTTTGGGCTGGTTGGTGGCATCGTATAGGTATGGAGACCTTGTCCAGGGGTGAAGTATTCGCTCAGTATGGAGTCGAGTTGACCCGCTTCGCAGCTTCCCTGGTTGGTCCCATTGAGGCTCAAGATGCCGTGTCAGAGGCGATGGTGCGAATCCTGTGGTCCAAGGCTTGGGACCGAGTGGACAATCAGCGAGCCTATCTGTATCAAGCGGTCCTCTCTCAGGCGAAGATGCATCA
>JAQAZV010000224.1:0-3897 GCA_032127155.1 Acidimicrobiia bacterium | reverse complement strand
GAATCGCCAGGAATCTGTACCTCGCCTAGCGATACGACCTTCCCAACCGCCGCACGTGACCGGCCGGGGCCCTCCACACGGCCGTTCACGCGTGCCTTCCTGGGTGGGAGCTTCGAGGGATGCAGACAACGCCACACTTGTTGCCGAGTCCACGGACGCGTCCCATACAGCCGCCATTGCGATACGTGTGGGCGGTGTTGAATCTCAGGTTGGATCACCCAGATCGCCGGTCATGAGATGGCAGTTTCCCTGGGTCGGGATCGTGAACCGCCCGGTCCTCAAATCCCGAGGGGAATTGCGACGGTGCTGATGGGTTGGGCGCCCTCGATCGGCTCCGTGAACCGTATGCCGTCGTCGAGGTCGAGGTCGAGCGCTATCTCGGCCGCCTCGGTGAACAATGCGTAGGCCGGCGAGCCGATCCGGCCGGCTGCCGCGTTCTTCAGCAGCCGGTGAGCGGCGGTGATGTCGGGTCCCAGCACCTCGACGTGGGTGCCGATGGATTGCACGATGTAGGTCCCGTGGTGGAGAACGAACTTCAAGTCGAGGGTGTTCTTGACCTCACACGCATTGCAGGTGCACGTCCAGGTCAGCCCGGCCTCGTCCAATCGTCTCATGAATTCGTCGTAGCAGTCGGTGATGCAGCCGATGAGCGCAGAACCCTTCGGGCCCACACCGTCCTCGCCGACAGCGAACACGGCATCGCCTTCGAACTTGACGAGTGTGAAGGGAGGATCGATCCGTTCAGCGATCCCTCCCAGGAGATTGGACATCAGCCCGTACGCATATGGAATCTGGCCGTCGGCGAATGCGTCGTTGGCGTGCTCCTGCCTGACGCCTTCCAGGAACACGGTGTAGCCGGAGATATCGGCGAGCACGATGGTTCCGTTGTATTTCCCGGGCGTCAAGTCTGTATTCATCGCGCCTCCCCTTCGAAGCCGAACGCTAGTCGGATGCTGCGAGGAGTGAACACGTGGCGCAACGTCGCGGTTGGGTTGCCAGATCCAACCACCCGCCGATATCGGCCCGTGCGTGGGCGGTACATCCTTCCGGGTATTCGGTTCGGCTCACGTCACCGTTGCGTACATCCGGTCGATTTCGTCGGCGAAGCGTTCGCGAACGACCTTCCGTTTCACCTTGAGCGTTGGTGTCAGCTCGCCGTGTTCGATTGAGAGTGGTTCGTTGAGGATTGTGAACTTCTTCAGTTGGCGCACCCGACCGCTGCTCACATTGACCTCGTTCACCGCCTCTTGAACGGTCGCGCGAATCTCGTCATCGTCCATGCCCTCGGCGGCTTCCGGATCAACGGAGATAAGCGCCGTGAGGTACGGGCGTCGATCGCCGATGACAACGACGGTCGTGATGAGGGGATACGCCTGAAGCTCTGTCTCGATGCGCGACGGTGTCACATTCTCCCCGCCTGCCGTGACGATGATGTCCTTCTTCCGATCGGTGATGAACAGGAACCCGTCATCGTCGATGCGGCCAACGTCACCGGTGTGCATCCACCCAACATCGTCGAACACTTCGGCAGTCGCCGCGGCGTCGTGGAGATATCCCAGGAACACGTTGGGGCCGCGCATGAGGATCTCTCCATCGTGGGCAATCTGGAGTTCGGCGCAGGGGAATACCGGACCGACTGATCCGTACCGATTCCTATCGGGACGGTTGTAGGCGCAACCCGCGGTGTTCTCGGACTGTCCGTAGATGTTGAGGATTTGCATCCCGAACCCGGAGAAGTACTCGGCGATTGACGCTGCCAGCGGTGCGGCACCAGAGAACAGGAACCGGCTGCGATCGAGTCCCATCGCAGCCTTGACCTTGGAGTACACGAGCTTGTCGAAGACGCCGTATTGGAATCCCAACCATCCACCCGGTTCCGCGCCACGATTGAGGGTCGCCGTGTGGTGGCGCCCGATCTTCTGTGCCTGGTTCGCAATCGCCGCCTTCACGCCGCTCACCCCGCCCAGCTCCTCCGACACTGCGGCATAGAACTTCTCCCACACCCGCGGGACCGCGAAGAAGATCGTTGGACGAACTTCCTTCAGCGTATCGCCAAGCCGGTAGATGTCCGCTTCGTAGTAGACCGTGTGGCCCGTCACCGCAGGAGTCAGGATGGTGACGAGCTGTTCGGCGATGTGCGAGAGCGGGAGGTACGAGACGGCCGAATCGGACATTCCGGCGTCGATGAACGACCAGATCGCCTCCACGTTCGAGACGAGCGCCTCATGCGGAAGCACAACCGCCTTCGGCTTACCGGTTGTCCCCGACGTGTAGATGAGCGTGGCTCCGTCACGCGGCCCCAGACCGGCCAGTCGGGTCTCCACCTCTTCGGCTCCGACACCGACACCTCGTCCGATGAACGAGTCCCAAGTCAGTACGCCGTCGGCGTCGGAGGACTCGCCCCGCATGAGCACAATATTGCGCAGATGTGGCAGCTCGGGCCACTTCTCAAGGATCTTGGAGAGCTGGACCTGGTCCTGTACGAGAACGACGGGTGATTCCGAGTGCTCAATGATGTATGCGCATTCCTCCGCCGAACTCGTGGGGTAGATCCCCGTTGGCATCGCACCGACGGCCATCGCCGCCACGTCGAAGATGACCCACTCAGGAGTGTTGTTTCCCAGCACCGCCACAGGAGTGCCCTTCTCGACCCTGAGGGCAATGAGGGCACGAGCGGCCGCTTCGACCTCCTCAGCGTAGGCACGCCAACTTGTCGCCACCCAAGCGCGGTCCGTCCGCACGGCGTAGGCCTCTGCCGCACCGCGCTCGGGGCCAGCCTTCAGGATCTTGTGCGGGATAGTCTCGAACGACATCACAACCCTTTCTCGCCCAATCTCCTGCTACGGAATCTACGCGAGAAGTCGACAGAACGGACGAGAACAGGGACCGATCTCACCAGGATCTCGACACGGAATCAGGCAGTGAGCGATACCCGCCCAGGATTTCACATATGGGCCACCAGATCGCTGGTCGGTAGGACCTGCCGTGGGGTCTCAGTTCGCGGGCGGCGGCGTGCCGAGAGAACCAGCAAGCTCCACCGCGTGTTCACCTTCCAGCCGCGACATCCACCACCAGCCGAATGACGCTGTCAAACGATTGTGCGCGCTAGTACATCCAGGTGGCCGTATAGATCGTCACGGCCACGAGGGTCACCATCACCAGACCGACCCAGACGATCTTGCCGAACGTCATCGCTACGATTCCGGCCCTCTGCGTCCCAGTCGCCCGGTTCCACCGCTCGGACGGCGTGGTCCGGTGGGTAGGCGGATGATCCGCGACTACGGGCCCCGGGTCATCACGACGAGTGACCAGCATCCATGCAACCGCCGCTGCCACAATCACCAGCCAGTACACGACCGCTCCGTTCTGCCTGCGTTTGCCATCCGCCTCTTCCGGCAATCTTCGGTCTCGCGATCCGGCGACCGCCTGCGGGCGAAATCCGAGCCACGCCTCGGCAATTCCATGGCTCACTCTCCATTGTCTCCCGGGCGCAGAACACCAATAGGGGCCAATTCCTCGTCCGAGGTTCGACGATGAACGGATGGTCTTCCGAGCGTGATTTCGAGGCAGTGGCGTCGACGGCACGAACCCTTCGACCAATGTGATCGCAACTGGGGGCCGTCACCGCGACCCGCCCACGAAGGCGGACGTGGTCGTGATCACGCGAGGCCAACTCTCCGAGGAGTGACCAATGGGAGAATCGCGCATGAGACACGAGCGACCGACTGATCGGGCCGGTCTACGCGTCCCGGCCATCATGCTCGGTCTCTGACGTTCCCGGCTTCGGGCGCTACTTCAGCACCGGGGACGTCGTCGAGCGCCACTATTGGAACTCGGCCGTCCACCTCGAACGAAACGCCCTCCTCGGATGCGAGCAAACATCCAGCATCTATCCGG
>JAQAZV010000223.1:0-6204 GCA_032127155.1 Acidimicrobiia bacterium | reverse complement strand
GATACGGCAGGAGCCGTGCGCCAGGTCGCTGAAGGAGGGGACCCGACGGTCGCTGCCTTGGCCCCGCCGATGGCGGGCGGTGCGTACGGTCTGGTCGTCCTGAAGGACAACGTCCTCGACCGGGACCACAACACGACGAGGTTCGTAGTGCTCCATGTCGGTGACCCAGAGGTCAATGAGGACGATGACAAGACGACCATCGTGGTCACGGGATCACATACCCCTGGGTCGCTGGCCCTGATCCTGACCGAACTCGGGCTCCGTGGTGCGAACCTCACCAGGATCGAGTCCCGCCCTGCCGGCGACGCGTGGAACTACCGCTTCTTCATCGACCTCGTCCACGAACCCGGCCCTGCAGGTCTCAAACACGTGCTCGATCCACCCCCGGCGAACGCTGCCGCAGTCCTCAACCTCGGCAGCTACCGCGCCGCCACCCCCTGAGCCCCATCTCTCCCGTTCTTGCGTAACTGGGTTCCACCCTGGGTGGAACCCAGTTACGCAAGAACGAAATGACTGAGCGACGCGTTGGATCAAGGACGGCCGGCGAGGTCGGGGAGTTCCGTCTCGAGGTTCCTGACACGTGGCATTGACCAGCCTGCGACGGCAAGGGCAACGGTTCCGATGCCACCAAGGATGAAGATGAACCCGATCCCTCGGCCAGGGCCCGTTCCGATCATCGATCCGACACTGCTCGCAAGACCGCCGTCGGTCTCGAGGAGGGGACCGAAGATGCCATCGGCGATCGGTCCTGCGATGAGGATCGCCAGTGGCGACACGATGCGAGCGATCATGTAGCGAAGGGCGAAGACTCGACCCTGCACGCCCTCAGCCACCTTGGTCTGCCACACGACCTGGCTCGAGCTGTTGATGATGGGGCTGAGGAAGAAGTCGAGTGTCGTACAGATCGCGATCAGCAGCAACGACTCACGGATTCCGGTCAGGGCGGTCAGCACACCCACGGCGAGGATTCCGAGGAGGACCGCTCGGATGAGACGTTTTGGTGTGCCAAGCGCGCTGACGAGCAAGCTCCCGGCAACGGCGCCGACTCCTGCGATCGATAGCACGACTCCGGCCGCAGTCTCGGTTGAGAACGAGATGATGAGGGGGATCTGGAGCACGGCCGTTGCAGACAGGAGGAAGTTGACCCCTGCATAGATCCAGAGCAGGCCAAGGAGCCCTCTCCGCTGTCTGAGATAGTGCCAGGCAAACCTCAGGTCATCGAGCACCTCGACCTTCCCTGGTGCTGTCCGTTCGTATTGCGGGAAGCGAACGACGGCAAGGGTGACCACCCCAACAGCGAAACTCGCAGCGTCGATGAGGAGGACCGCTCCGACGCCGGACAGGGCGATGAGTGCTCCCGCGATTGCCGGTGCGAGCACGATTGACAAACCCTGATTGAGCTGCACGAGGCCGTTCGCCCGGCCGAGTTGTGCCTTCGGGACCAGGATGGGGATGGAAGCGTTCCACGCAGGATCCTGGAAGGTGTTTGCTGTCGCTCCGATGAAGGTCGCAACGAGGATCTGCCACAGCTGGAGTGGGCCGAGCATGTAGGCGATGAGCAGGCCAATGGTCGCCGTTGCCGCAACGGCGTCGGAGATCAACATGACCAGCCGCCTGTCGAAGCGATCCGCGATGGAACCTGCCGTCGGTGCGAACACGACGGACGGGATCACGAACGCCAGGGAGACGAGGGCCAGCTTCGTGACCGATCCTGTCTCCACGAACACGAATATCTGGAGGGCGAATCCCGTGAGGGTCGTCCCCGTGATCGAAACGAGCTGACCGGCCCAGACGATCAAGAACGATCGGAATGATGTCGTTTCACTCGTGGTTTCGGTCACGGCTCCAGACTACGAGCACGAGGCAGTGCTCCCCGCTCCCACCCGTTCTTGCGTAAATGGGTTCCATCCAGGGTGGAACCCATTTACGCAAGAACAGGGATGTGGATGTCAGATGCGCAGGATCGGAGGGGGTGACTGGTACGGTTTCGGCCCAGGAGGCGATGTGGCAACGAGTACCGCCAGTTTTGGCGCGGGAAAACGCGAAGGACATGACGCGTCCGAGTTCTATGGGCGTCGGATGACCGCTCCAAGGCCGGTGGTCGACCTCGGTGATGTCGTCGATCCACCATCGGCGATCGTGGACCAGCTGTTCTGTCAATCCTCGGAAGACATGCACCAGATCCCCGACAACTGCGTTGCCCTCATGGTCACTTCACCGCCGTACAACGTCGGCAAGGACTACGACGAGGACCTCGACATCGACGAGTACCTCGCTCTCCTCCATCGAGTGTTCACCGAGACCTACCGGGTGATCGAACCGGGTGGACGAGTGGCGGTGAACGTCGCCAACCTCGGTCGCAAGCCATACCTTCCGCTCAACCAGTACGTCGCCGCGCTCCTGACGGAGATCGGCTTCGATCTTCGGGGGGAGATCATCTGGCAGAAGGCGAAGTCCGCTGGCGGGTCCTGCGCCTGGGGTTCGTGGAGATCCGCGAAGAATCCCACGTTGCGCGACGTGCACGAGTACGTGATCGTCGGTTCGAAGGGAACGATGGGGCGGCAGCGGATCGGAGAGGACACGATCGGCAAGGAGGACTTCCTCGACGCAACGGTCTCCATCTGGGACATCCTTCCCGAATCGGCCAGGAGGGTGGGCCATCCCGCCCCATTCCCTGTTGAGCTGCCACGCCGCTTGATCGAGCTCTACACCTTCAGGGGCGACCTCGTGCTCGATCCGTTCCTCGGATCCGGAACCACGGCCGTAGCCGCGGTCGAGGGTGGACGGCACTTCGTCGGCTTCGATCTCGATCCCTCGTATCTCGAGCTTGCTGAACGGCGGATCCACGAGGGTCGGGTAGGGCTGCGCTCGGCGTCCACCTGATCTCGTTCCGGGAAGCGCCTCAGGCCGGCTCGGACAAGTGGTGGGTCGCCTCGGCGAACTCCTCGTGTGGAGTCTTCATCGCCCGCAGGATCAGGAAGCCGATGACGCCTGCGACCGCGGAACCGAGGAAGATCCCGAGCTTCGCCTCATCAGTGAACAGGTCCTCTCGGAACGCGAGGTCCGTGATGAAGAGTGAGACGGTGAACCCGATTCCAGCCAACGATCCGAGGCCGATGACCGTTTTGAGCGTCGTTCGTCGTGGGAGGACGCCAATGTTGAACCGGAGGGCGATCCAGGTTGCCGCAGTGATCCCTATCGGTTTTCCAAGAGCGAGACCCACGGCGACGCCGAGTGCGACAGGGCTGAGCAGTTCATCGATGATGCCAGCCTCGCCACCGACAAATCGGACGCCAGCATTTGCGAGGGCAAAGATCGGGACGATCACGAACGAGCTCCACGGGTGGAGAGCGTGCTCGATCCGATCGAGTGGGGAAACGGATGACCTTGCGACAGCGGCCAATTCGAGGGCATCCTGATCGAGCCGCTCCTCGGCGTGTGGCGAAGCGCGGTTGACATCCCAGCGATCGAGCACCTGCTTCGCCTTCTGTCGAAACTGCTCATCCGTATAGCTCGCGTGAACCGGGGTCAGGAGGCCGAGGATCACCCCTGCGATCGTTGCGTGGACCCCGGACTCGAGGAAGCCGTACCACACGAACGTTCCGACGAGGACATAGAACAGGATGCGTTGGACGCCGGACTGACGAGCGGCGTAGATCACGGCGATGCCGACGAAAGCGAGCCCGAGCCAGACGAAATCCAGGTCCTTCGTGTAGAAGATCGCGATGACGATGATTGCGCCGATGTCATCGACGATCGCAAGTGCGAGGAGGAAGAGTTTGGCTCCGATCGAGATCCTGGAGCCGAGGAGGGCCACGACCCCGACCGAGAATGCGATGTCGGTCGCCATCGGGATTCCCCATCCATGCACCGCTCCGGGTTCCGCGCTGGCGACGATGGCAACGTAGATCAGAGCTGGTACGAGCATGCCACCGAGCGCCGCCATCGCAGGAAGTGACGCCTTCTTCACCGAGTTGAGCTCTCCCACGACGAGCTCTCGCTTGATCTCGAGCCCGACCACGAAGAAGAAGATCACCATCAGCCCGTCGTTGATCAGGTGAAGGACGGACTCGTCGAAGTGGATGAACCAACCGTCGATCCTGACGTGGGCCTCGAGGAGGTTGAAGTAGCTCTCGTAGTACGGCGAGTTGGCCCAAATGAGCGCCACGATGGCTGCGACAAGGAGTACCGCGCCACCTGCAGCTTCGACGCGGGTGAATTCGAGGACAGGCCGGATGAAACGGGACGGCACGGTGCGAGAAGAGTGGAGCCAGGTCTCGTGGATCTTCTCCTGGGGTGGAGTTGCCATAGGGTCGAGAGCCTAGCCATGGCAAGCGAACTCCATGCTGGACACAGCGCCGTAGGATCATCGCCCGGAGGTACCCGACATGGCGCTTGATATTCTGAGACTCGTCGCCGGTCTGGTCATCCTCATCGTGGCTGCGGATCGCCTCGTCATTTCCGCGGTACGCATCGCCAAGATCCTCAACGTGTCGGTCATCGTCATCGGTGCCGTGATTGTCGGATTCGGCACCTCGGTACCCGAGTTCGTTGTTTCGGCACTGGCCGCATCCGAGGGAAACGTCGGGCTTGCGATGAGCAATGTCGTTGCATCGAACACCACCAACATCGGGCTCGTGCTCGGGTTGGCCGCCGTGTTGGCGACGGTGTCGACTGCCCGCAAGGTCATCCGGCGCGAAGGCCTGCTGATGCTGGTCTCCGTGTCAGCACTCGCCATCGTGTTGGCGACCGGTTCTGTCACCAGGATCGAAGGTTCGCTTCTGGTCCTCGGCATGGTCGGAGCGATCATCCTCCTCCTGAGGTGGTCGAAGGACGACCCATCTGCCGTGGAGGACGACCTTGCCGAGATCGATGCCGATCCCGGGCGGCTTTGGGTCGAAGTTGTGTACGGCACGATCGCCCTGATCGCGACGGTCGTAGCAGGCCAACAGCTCCTCATCGGGGTGGAGGGCATCGGTGAGACCTTCGGGCTGTCCGTCGTCATGATGGGGATGATCACCGGTGTCGGAACAAGCCTGCCAGAACTCTCCGCAGCCCTTGCAGGGGCACGCCGCGGACATTCGGACCTCGTCCTTGGCAACGTCCTCGGGTCGAACGTCTTCAACTCGCTCGGGGTGGCAGGGCTCGCTGCATTGATCGGACCGGGGACGGTGGATGGCGTCACGGCCATCCTCCTCGTTCTGATGGTTGGAGCTGCCGCCTTCGCCGGTGTCTTCGCCTTCACCCGTCAGGTGATCACGAGGGTGGAAGGGATCGCCCTCATCGCAGTGTTTGTCGCCTACGTCCTTGCGTCGCTGTGACCGCATCGAACGCATCAATCGTCGCAGCCCTGCGACAGCTCGTCGCCTACACACAGCTGGAGGATGGTCAGAGCCAGTCGTTCAGGACGCGAGCCTATGAGAAGGCGATCGACGCGATCAACGTGAGGAGCGATCCGATCGGTGACCTCTCTCTCTCACAGCTGACCGCAATCGACGGTATCGGTGACAGCACGGCCCGCAAGATCATCGAGTTCTGCGATTCCGGATCGATCGCCAAAGTGGATCGCCTCAAGGAGAGATTTCCGTCGACCATGCTCGATCTCATGCGGATCCCCGGACTCGGACCGAAGACGGTCCTCGCCCTTCAGGAGCATCTCGACGTCGTCGATGTTGGTGGTCTCGAACAGGCGATCGCCGATGAACGGCTCCGCAGCCTCCCGGGGATGGGCGTGAGGTCGGAACAGAAGATCGCCGCTGCAATATCGCTCCTCGGTATCCACTCCGAGGGTACGCGAACGCCCATATACGACGCCATGTCGATCGCGGTGAGGATCCTTGCCGACCTCGACCAGTCCGGCCTCGTTGGGTTTGCAGCCCATGCGGGCAGTCTTCGGAGGATGGAAGAGACGATCGGCGACATCGACATCCTCACCGTGTCAGACCGCCCGGCCGAGGTCATCGAATTCTTCACCTCGATGGCTGGCGTCACGGCGGTGATGGGAGCAGGGGACACAAAGGCTTCGGTCGTGGTGGATGACACGATGCAGGTTGACCTCAGGGTGGTTGACCAGGACGCGTTCGGAGCTGCCCTCCTGTACTTCACGGGATCGAAGAGCCACAACATCGAACTACGTCAGCTCAGCCTGGATCGGGGTTGGACACTCAACGAGTACGCGCTCACCCAGGTGGACGGCGGTGAAGT
>JAQAZV010000222.1:0-3238 GCA_032127155.1 Acidimicrobiia bacterium | reverse complement strand
GCGGAACTCGTGGACACATCCGACGCCGGCCCATGCGACATCGCCCGGACCCAATTCGAAGACCTCGCCATCGAATCGAGCCTCGACGTGACCGTCGAGGATGAGGTAGGCCTCCTCGAGCGGATGGTCATGGGCGCCGGCAAATCCGCCCTGTTCGTACTGGACCATGAACATGGTGGAAAGGTCGGCGCCGAGGTCTGAGTCGACCATCATCTTCACACTGATCCCGCTGTAGACGAGGAGAGCGGTTCGCATGCTCGCGCTCAACGCGAGGCGGTCCTGCGTCTGCAGCGTTGGATCCATCGATGCTGCCTCGATGTGACCGAACGATCGGTTGCGTGGGTCCCTCACGTCGAGCGGTTGCCCTTGCTGCACTGCAAGCGGCTGTGTGAACTGGGTGTCGAACCCGAAGCGCTCCCTCGGGAGCGGGGCCTGCATCTCGGCGAACGAGACCGTGGCGTTGGACGTGTTCCGCAGACCATGCGTGAGCCCGACCGGAAGCAAGCCATAGTCGCCGCCGACGAGGAGGACGCTCCCTTCGACCGTGTCGATCGTCAACTCGCCTTCGATCACATAGATGGACTCCTCGAAGGAGTGCACGTGGCTGTCGACATGGCCACCTGCCTCGAGCCGCGCCACCCGGAAGCCCATCTGAACGGAACCCCCTCCCTCGTCGACGACCGCATCAACGACGTAGCCGTCGCTGCGGCCGACGAACTCGCTCGGCAGTCGGTAGTCGAAGTCACGTCCATAGGTGACGATATGCGTCATCGGTGGTCATCCCCTCGCAGGTACACGGCGATCGCGCTGAGATCGCGCTCACCGAACCCGTTGTCGATCGCGTCCTGGACGATGTCAAGCCCTGTTGCCGCCTGGCGCATCGGTGCCCCCACCCGCTCACCGAGTCCGGTGATCAGCTGCAGGTCCTTTGCGACGAGGTCGAGGCTGAATGCCACGGCAGCGTCCTCGGGGTGCTCATAGGCATCACGCTTGTACTGGACGAAGGGTGCCCCGCCCGCACCACTCGCAAACACTTCGTAGGCGACCGATCGATCGACGCCCGCCCTCTCAGCAAGGACGACAGCCTCGGAGAGGGCAACGTTGAGGCCGTGGACGAGTCCGTTGACAGCCAACTTGGTCGCAGCGCCTGCACCGCGCCCTCCGACATGGACGACCCTGGCTGCAAGGACATTCAGCACCGGCTCAGCTCGTTCAAGGAGTTCAGCGTCGCCGCCGACCATGATCGTGAGGCTTCCGGCTTCAACAGTGGACACGCTCCCCGACACAGGACTGTCGAGGAACCCTGCGCCCACAGCATCAACCGCCGATCCGACCTCGGCGACGGTCTCGGGATCGACCGTGCTGGTCTCAACGGCGATGCTGCCCTGGCGAATACCTTCCACCACTCCGCCAGGCCCGAGATACACCGACTTCACCGCGGCATCATCGGCAAGGCTCGTGATGACGATGTCAGAAGATGAAGCGGCCTCAGCGGCAGTCGCTGCGACGCGTGCATCGATCGCCGAGGCGAGGCGTTCGGCCGTCTCCAGGTTCCGGTTCCACACAGTTACGGGGAGGCCCGCTCGCCTGATGGTCGAAGCCATCGCAGCGCCCATTCGACCAGTACCGATGACTGCCACTGTTGGTTCGTGGTGCATAACTGATCAGTGACACTACACACTCTCGCCGATGATGTCCCGCGAAATCGAGTCAATTCTCCGCGAGGGGGACGATCTGCTCTGCGATCCTGCGGCCGATCGCCATGCTGGCCGTGGCGCCCGGCGACGGAGCATTGAGGACATGGACCGTTGAACCGACGCGCTCGATGACGAAGTCGTCGACCAATGCGCCGGCTGGTGTGACGGCTTGAGCGCGAATGCCAGCCCCGCCGGGAACGAAGTGCTCACGCCGAATGGCGGGGACGAGCTTCCGCGCCAGCCGGGAATAGAGGGTCGTCGAGCGCGAACTCATCAGTTCACGGCTTCCCGACAGCCAGTGGCGATACGCGAGCTTGCGGAATCCGGAACTCGCAAGGGTTTCCTTGAGGTCCGACCATTCGGGACGTGTCCCCCGATAGTGCTCACGACCGAGGGCGAGGACAGCGTTGGGTCCGACTTCGACGGATTCGTCGATGCGCCGAGTGAAGTGCACGCCGAGGAAAGGGAAGCGCGGGTCGGGCACGGGGTAGATCAGCCCACGAATCAACGCGGACGCGTTCTCCGTGAGCTGGTAGTACTCGCCACGGAAGGGGACGATCCGGACGGATGGATTCGCACCGGCAAGCGCGGCGATTCGGTCGGACTGAAGCCCAGCGCAGTTGACGAGGACCCGGGAACGAACCTGTTCCTCGCCGGCGATCGTGACGGCCACGCCGCCGGTTTCGTGCTCGATGCCCGTGACCGGATGGCCGGTCATCACGTCCACGCCACGGTCACGGAGTTCGGCAGCGATGTGCATCGCCATCGCAGGGAAGTCCACCACACCGGAATCGGGAACGTGGAGTGCCGCCACCCCGATGGCCTCGGGTTCATGGTCCTTGATGCCATCCGGACCGAGCCTGGTCATGCGACCCAGCCCGTTGGCGCGACCTCGCCGCTCGAGCTCATCGAGGGCTGGAAGCTCGGAAGTTTCGGACGCGATGACCAACTTGCCACATCGCTTCACCGGGATCCCATGCTGCTCGCACATCTCATACACGAGATCCCTGCCCTCGACGCAGAGGCGTGCCTTGAGCGACCCCGGCTTGTAGTAGAGGCCCGAGTGGACAACGCCGCTGTTGTGGCTGCTCTGGTGGGCAGCGACGCGGTCCTCCTTGTCGATGATCACCATGCTCAGGTCTGGCCGCGTCGCCGCCACGGCACGGGCGACCCCGAGGCCCACCAGCCCAGCACCGACCACACAAACGTCGTATCTACCGGTTTCCACCATGCGATCATCCCACATCGAGATCTGATCAGTGCCACTGCACACGATCAGCAGAAGTTGTGTATTGTCGCCCATGGACACACAAGGAGCGAACGACATGGCCGACGGAACGGTTCTCATCGTGGGAGGCACGGGTGGTATCGCCCGGGAAGTCGCCCGCCACTATCACGAAGCGGGCAGCCCCGTCGTCATCACCGGTCGAGATCCTGACCGTTCATCGGAGATCGCGGCGACCATCGGGAACGGCGTCCGCGGCCTCGGCTTCGATCTGAGCGACCCGCACTCGATTGCTGGAGCCCTCGCGGAGGTCGGG
>JAQAZV010000221.1:0-7162 GCA_032127155.1 Acidimicrobiia bacterium | reverse complement strand
CGCCGCGACCACACCGAACCACCAGGCCCTCACCCTCTCACCGAACACCCCCGGCCGTCCCGGCCCCACGCCACCGGACCGACCCCGACCGCCAACCGATCGCACCCACGGTCCTCACGACGATGCGAAGGTCGTCCCGATCCGCCGCTAGCCGCGCAAAAACCCCCTTGTGACCAGGGGGTTTGGATGGTGGGCGCTACTGGGATCGAACCAGTGACCTCTGCCGTGTGAAGGCAGCGCTCTCCCGCTGAGCTAAGCGCCCGATCGGGTGCGAGTCTAGGAGGCACCGACTACGAAGAGGCAGCGCCGCCCGCGCCTATTCGCATGCGGCAGGTAGCGTGGTGGAACCGACGCTCCTCCACGGGCGTCCGCGAGGTGGGAGTCCAAGTGGCGTCTTCGGTGATTGGTCTCGTCATCGGAGTTGTCGTGCTGGCCGTGGCCTCCGACCAGTTTGTCATCGGAGCTGCGCGAATCGCCGTCATCAAGCGTGTCGCACCCATCGTCGTTGGCGTCCTCATCGTCGGATTCGGCACGAGCAGCCCGGAACTCCTCGTCTCGGCGTCCGCTGCCGCGAGCGGACAGCCAGAGATCGCGATCGGCAACATCATCGGGTCGAACATTGTCAATCTCAGCCTGATTCTGGGCATCGGCGCGATGATCCTTCCCCTCAGCGTCGAGTCGAAGACGGTGAGAAGGGAAGCGCCTCTGACGGTTGCCGGCATGCTGGTATTTCTGCTTCTCGTCCAGGGCGGGATCTCGGCGATCGAAGGGGTCGCCCTCGTCTTGGCGATGGTTGCGGCGCTCAGCCTCGTCCTGCGACGGAACAGAGACGCTGATCTCGCCGCCGATGTGCAGGACTTCGCTGGCACCAACCGCGTACTTGGAGTCGAAGTCACGCGGACCGTGGCGGGCCTCATCGGCACGCTGGTCGGAGCCCAACTCCTCTTGTCGGGTGCCATCGATCTGGCGGATCGCGCTGGTCTCTCGAAGGGATTCGTCGGAGCGACACTCGTCGCCATCGGCACCTCGTTGCCGGAACTCGTGACGGTGATCCAGTCAGCGCGACGCGGAGAAGGCGACTTGATCCTCGGCAACCTGCTCGGCTCGAATCTCTTCAATGCCCTCGCAGTGGGCGGGGTGGTCGGGCTCGTGGGCAACACCGTGCTCGATGCTCCCCGTCTCATCGGTATCGCAGCCATCGCCGCAGTTGTGCTCGGTCTCATCGTCTGGGCCATGATGGCGACCGGGCATCGCGTGCGGCGCTTCGAGGGGGCGGTCCTCATCGTGAGCTATATCGCCCTGATCCCAATCCTGATGACCTGAAGGGGGCCCTTCGAGGTAGGGACCTGGGTTCGGGCCGGTAGCCTGTGACGATGAACATCGACGCGTTCGAGAGTGAGGTCGAAGCCGTCCTCGAAGCACTCCCCGACTGGATCACACGGAGCATGGACAATGTGTTCGTCGTCGTCGAACGACGGCCCTCTCGTGAGCAGGATCCATCGGGGACCGGCCTCCTCGGAATCTACGAAGGTGTGTCACTCGACGAGCGCGGTGTCGACTACTTCGGTGTAGGCCCCGATCAGATCGTGGTCTTCTACGAGCCCCATATGGCACTTGGGCTGTCAGGCGATGACCTCCGCCTCGAGATCAGGACGACCGTTCTCCACGAACTCGGCCATCATCTCGGATTGAGCGACGAGCGACTCCACGAACTCGGATGGGCATGAGCCTCCGGATGTACCATGGGGAGGAACAAGGAGCTGACGTGGAAGATCTCATCAGGGACATCCAGGAGCGCACGGGCCTTTCGACCGACACCGTGCTCGAGGTGGTCACGATGGTGACCGACTACATGCGAAACGCCCTCCCGGAAGACCTCGTGGTCCAGGTAACGACCCATCTCGGCAATGCCGCTGAATCTGCGGCCGCGGCCTCCGCGGGCGCGTCCGAGGTCATAGGGCGTACGACGGAACTTGCCACAGCGGCCTTCAGCACAACGGTTCGCGGCCTTACGGACCTTGCCAACGGCAACGGGACACACCGCACGCGATGACGTCAGATGCGGACACGACGGTCGAACACCACGATCCCCAGTGGCCCGCCGAGCGTGGTCCTTATGTGCTTCTTGTCGATGCCTCCAGTTCGCTCGAAGCTCGGCTGATCGCACAGTGGTTCGGTCGTGTGGCGGTTGGAATCGGCGATCCGGTGGATGTGATCCGTATTCCTCCCTCACGAAGGCGGCGACCGTTCTCGTCGGTTGATCCGATCATCGACAGCCGCCTCGCAGAGGAGGATGATCCCCTTCTGGTTCCGGTGAGGGTCAGCTGGCTCGCGCAGGAGCGCGATGGCGTTCGGCGTCTCACCCTCAGGGATACCGTGCGGTTCGGTGACCCCAGAGATCCGAACACGTTCCAGCAGCGTCTCATCCTGAACGCGCACCCGGACCGGTGCCGGATCATCGTCGGGCAGCCTGCCCGCAAGTCCGAGATCGTCCAGCGCTGGGTCGAACCAGAAGGGCGCGGACCCGCAGACGGAACGACCCTCGGCGAATACGTGGCTCTTCGGGCATGGCTCGCACTCGAACGCGCCGAGCGGCGTATACGCGGTCAGAGGTACAAGGTCCCTCGCTTTCTCGAAGAGGACCTCTTCTGGAGTAGACCGTTCCAACATGGCATCAAACGGCTCGCTGACATGGAGGGGAAGCCGGTTGCGCGACTGTCCAAGCGAACGAAGCGCTACCTCAAAGAGATCTCTGCGCAGCATTCGCCTTTCGTCATCGACATCGTCAACGCCGTCACGACGGTCCTCATCCGCACCGCGCACCAGAGCGTCGACTACTCACCTGAAGCCCTCCAGGAGGTGGTGAACCTCGGGGAGTCCCACCCGCTGGTGTACCTCCCGTCGCACAAGTCCAATTTCGACCACCTCGTGTTCCAGCATGTCCTCTTCGAGAACGAGCTTCCGTTGAACCACACGGCTGGCGGGATCAACATGAACTTCTTCCTGGTCGGACCTCTCCTCAGGCGCTCCGGCATCTTCTTCATCCGGAGGGAGTTCAAGACGAACGAGGCCTACAAGTTCGTTCTCCGACAGTATCTCGACTACCTGCTCGAGAAGCGGTTCGCTCTCGAGTGGTACATCGAGGGTGGGCGGTCTCGCACCGGCAAACTCCGCGAACCACGCCTCGGTCTCCTCGCCTATGTGAGCGACGCGTACCAACGGGGCATCGTCGACGATGTGGTCCTCGTGCCGGTGTCGATCAACTACGACCAGATTTCCGACGTTGGTTCCTATGCAGCTGAGCAACGCGGCCGTTCCAAGGAATCCGAGTCCCTGATGTGGGCGCTGAAGTTCATCTCCCGACTGCGAAGGCGCAACGGAAGCATCCATATTCGATTCGGTGAACCCCTGCCACTCAGCACTCGGATAGGCAAGGACGACGACCTCCTCTCGGAGGAAGGCAGGCTTGCCCTTCCCAAGGTTGCCTTCGAGGTGAGCACGAGGATCAATGATGTCACTCCGATCACAGGCACCGGACTCGTCACGCTCGCGCTCCTCTACGGCGGAGGTAGGGGGTTCACCGTCGACGAGACGATCGGGATCCTGGAACCGTTCCTCGACTTCGTAATCGACCGCAACCTCCCGACGACGTTCCATCACGCCCTATCTCGAGAAACTGTCGCTGTAGCCCTTGAAGCGCTCGAGGCGAACGACGTCGTCGAGCGAACCGACGGCCTCACGGCGACGGTGTGGTCGATCGGGTCGGACCAATACCTCGAAGCCGCCTACTACCGCAACACGATCATCCACTTCTTCATCACCATCGGTATCACCGAGCTGGCCCTGGCGATCGGCGTGCTCGGTGATCTTGCCATGGATGAGGATTCCGTCGTCGAAAGGGCCCTGGAGCTCCGTGACCTCCTCAAGTTCGAGTTCTTCTTCTCACCAAAGAAGGAGTTCGCCGACGAGGTGCGGATCGAGATCGATCGATATCGCATCGGTGGGTCCTCTGCGGATGGCCCAGTCGTCGTGGATGTCGCTGCGATGTCCCCGGCAAAGAGTCCGATCGTGCTCAGACCCTTCATCGAGTCCTACTACGTGGTCGCATGCACGCTCCTCACCTTTGGGGAGGAACCCGTTGAAGTTGCCACCCTCCAGAAGGCAAGCCTTACGATGGGCGAACAGCTCTTCAGTCAGGGCGTGATTCGGAATCATGAGGCTGTCTCAACAACCCTGTTCGCGTCAGGCGTCGAGCTTGTCGGCAATCGAGACCTCCTCGACGGCTCCTACGCCGCTCGACGCACGTTCAAACAGGAAATCACGGATGCCCTCGAGGCACTCGAGAGCATCGCGTTGCTCCGAAACACCATGTAGGTCGCTCGACCCATATTCCTTCTCAACTTTTCGGGTCCCATGCCGATACAGCAGGAAGGGCAGCGGAGTATGTGCGCAGTGCGCACCCAGGAGTAACCGTCGATGACGACGACTGACATGCAGAAGGACACAGCTGCGTCGGTTGCCGACCACACCGAGGCGAGCGCGGAACCTCAGGTCGACACCGGCGACGAGGCCCGCCAACTGATGGCGAAGGCCAGATTCGATGCGTTTCAGCTCGTCACCGAGGCTCGCAAGGAAGCTGAGTCCATCCTCGACGAAGCTCGCCAGGAAGCTGCAGAGATCGTTACCGCCGCCAAGATGCAGGCGGAGTCCATCGTGGATGCCGCGCACATCGGTGCAGACGAAGTACGAGCGTCACACGACGCCGACCCTCCCTCATCGGATCCCGCAGCGGACGGAGAGCCAGAGGGCGCCCTCGTGGCGGAGCACGATCAGCTCGTAGAGCGTGTCACGTCATTGAGAGCCGTCGCCGATCAGCTCGAGGAACGTTTCGCAGCTCTTGCAGCGACGGCGCAGAACCAGGCGCGGCCAAACCCTGACGCCTCAACGGCACCCATCCTCGATTACTCACCGTCCGTGCCGGCACCGAAGCCTGAGGCCGTCGTCGACGAGGAGCCACCTGCAGATCGGGGCTCGTTCTACAACCGGCGTTCCGCAAAGCTCCCGAGTATCGGGGACGCTGGGGGCCGGAGTGCGCTCGACATGATGCGGACCATTCGCGGGGCGTTCGACGAGAAGTCCTAGGCGACCCCTCCCTCCTGTCCGCAGACGCTGTCCTCTGACGATGTCGCTGTCAGGCGTAGAAGGGGTTGGTTCCCATCGCGTGATCGGTGACGTCAACGACCTCATCGATCTCAGGAATCGCATCGAGGATGGCTCGTTCGATCCCTTGACGAAGGGTCACAGCGGCAAGTCCGCATCCCTGGCAACCGCCACCGAGTTCCAGCATCGCCACCGAGCCGTCAACCGCGATGAGGTTGGCAACCCCGCCATGGGAAGCGATTGAAGGGTTGATACGCTCAGTGAGCAGCGTGCGGATCTTCTCCTCAGTCGTGCCGACGAGCTCGAGATCACCAAGGTCACCGCCCGGAAGGGTCGGAGAGGGAACGTTCGGGTTCCGCATCACGAGACCAGGCCCTGTTCCATCCCCGGAGAGATCGAGCACAGCACCCCGCAAATTCTCGACAGAGTCGAGGGCGATCGCGACGGGCAGCCCATCGTGGTCCTCCACGATCTCGGTGGAACCAACCTCCTCGGCACGGAGGAACGCCGTCTCATACACGAACCCTTGTGGGCCGACTCCCGTGATACGGAGTCCGAGGTGCAGGTCAGGTATACCTTCGCCATCCCGAAGTGCAATGATCTTGTCGCGCGCGGCGTCGGTAATTTCAACGATCGTCGTAGTGGTATTGCTCATGGCGGATCGGATGCTACCGGTCGCTCGTGGGATACGGTGACGTTCAGTCGCGGACTGCGACCAACTCCATCGTGTTCAGATCGAGGATTTGGGCTTCGTTGCTGGACTTGTCGGCGACCCACCGGGCCAGCGTCTCGCCAGGAACCCTGACGATCCACCACATCACATCCGAGTTCCCCGAGGCTCGCATTTCGCGCCACCGTGCGCGACCGAGGGCGATCGCGTCCCCCTCGACGTCGAACACATCCAGGACGACCTGGCTCGTGCCGGGGAACGGTCGACCGGGTTCCGGGGACGGTTCGCAGAATTCAACCAGTTCGAATGCCATGCCCTCATCTCCTGCAGCCCACGGTCATCGTAACAATGCACCGTGGGAGCGGGAAGGGCCAACTTCCCACGAGCAAGGGGACTAGTCGCCGCCGCACACGGCGCAAGCCTCGACCATGTTCACAACGAACAGCGAAACCACGCCTATCGTTGCGAGGTCGAACCGAGTAACACGGTCACCATCGCCGCGTTCCCCGACCCGAGAGCTGGCCCCACAATGAATCGAGAGCTGCCCATCATCATCCAGGGCGGAATGGGCGCCGCTGTTTCGGACTGGCGCCTTGCACGTGCCGTGTCGTCATACGGCCAACTCGGGGTGGTTTCAGGTACTGCCCTCGATGCCATCCTGGCTCGACGGCTCCAGACGGGCGATCCCGGTGGTCACATGCGCAGAGCGCTCGCCGCATTCCCCTTCCCCGATGTCGCAAAGCGCATCCTCGACCGCTACTTCATCGAGGGTGGCAAGCAGGACGATCAACGCTTCGCCGCGAAACCCATGGTCAGTGACCGTTCCTCGTCGAAGACACAAGAACTCATCGTCGCCGCGAACTTCGTCGAGGTCTACCTCGCGAAGGAGGGACATGCCAACCCGGTAGGCATCAATTTCCTGGAGAAGATTCAGGTTCCGACCCTTCCCTCCCTCTATGGGTGCATGTTGGCAGGCGTTGATTACATCTTGATGGGCGCTGGCATTCCGCGAGCCATCCCTGGCATTTTGGATCGACTCGCAGATGGCTTCGATGTCGAGATGCGCATCGACGTCAAGGGTGCCTCTGAAAAGGGTGACCCCTTCGTGAGGTTCTCTCCGGCAGACGTCGCAAAGGATCTCGTTGGAAAGCTTCCCCGACCGAAGTTCATCGCGATCGTGTCCTCCCACGTGCTTGCCAGGATGTTGGCGACGAAGTCGAGCGGCGAGGTGGCTGGTTTCGTCGTTGAACTGCCGGTCGCTGGCGGCCACAACGCCCCACCGAGGGTGCGCGGGGAATTCAATGACATCGGCGAACCCGTCTACGGGGAGCG
>JAQAZV010000220.1:0-15162 GCA_032127155.1 Acidimicrobiia bacterium | reverse complement strand
GTGACATGGTGCCGACGCTCATGTGGAGCATGAACCGTTCGATGCCGAGGATCTCTTTCCACCGGGCGATCTTGGCGGCCACGTCCTCGGGGCTGCCGAGCACCAGCGAACCTTCAGGGCTACGCATGACCTCGAACTGGTCCCTGGTCATGGGTCCCCACCCGCGTTCCCTTCCGATACGACTCATGGCTGCCGAATACGACGGATAGAACTCCTCAGCCGCCTCGTCCGCTGTGGGGGCGATGTGACCGTGGGCGTGGACGGCGAGGGGTATTTCGGCAGGATCGAAGCCCGCTTCGCGGAGTGATCGTCGGTGGAGCTCACCGAACACGGCGAAGCGCTCAGGCGAGCCGCCGATGATGGCGAGGGCTACGGGAAGACCCCTGTGCCCAGCACGGACGACCGATTGGGGAGTACCGCCGACGCCGATCCACACGGGAAGCGGATCCTGCTGTGGTCTCGGATAGACACCCTGATCCGCGAGAGGTGCCCGGAATCGTCCTGACCACGAGACCTTCTCGTTGTCCCTGATGGCGAGCAGGAGGTCGAGCTTCTCGGCGAACAGTTCGTCGTAGTCGTCGAGCGAGTATCCGAAGAGAGGAAACGACTCGATGAACGAACCACGACCGACGAGGAGTTCGGCCCGACCCTTCGAGAGCAGGTCGAGAGTCGCGTACTGCTGGAACACCCGAACCGGATCGTCAGACGACAGCACACTCACCGCAGGAGCCAGACGAATTCGTTCCGTCCTCGCTGCGATCGCTGCAAGGATCACAGCAGGAGCCGATGCCGCGAAGTCGGGACGGTGGTGTTCGCCTATCGCAAAGATCTCGAGCCCCACCTGGTCGGCGAGGACGGCTTCCTCGACGACCTCGCGGACCCGCACTCCGTGATTCTCAGCGATCCCTGAGCCGGTGGCTGAGATCGTCTCTGCGAATGTCGTGATACCGAGTTCCAATGGTGCCTCCTCGGGGCGAGGCTAGGACCGTGATGAAGAACGGCTGACGCACAGGTGCGCTGCCCAGGGCCGAAGCCGACTGGCCCGTATCTTCTCGTGGTCTCGGGAAATTCCCAGCCAAATCTCAGGAAGGCGACGTACCGTCATCATGTGATGACATCAGCCACGAAGGCTTCGATACTCGTCGTGGACGATGAGGAATCCTTGTCGGAACTCGTCGCGAGTGCCCTCCGCTTCGCCGGCTATGCGGTGACGACCGAGGACAACGGCTTCGACGCCCTGAGATCAGTCAAAGGCGCCACCCCGGACCTCGTAGTTCTCGATGTGAACATGCCGGAGATGGATGGCTTCGAGTTGTGCCGGCGCCTCCGCAGTGACGGCATCGACGTTCCTGTCATCTTCCTGACGGCGCGGGATGACATCGACGACCTCCGAACAGGGTTTCGCCAAGGTGGCGACGACTATGTCACGAAGCCGTTCTCCCTCGAGGAACTCGGACTCAGGATCGAGGCCCTTCTCAGGCGATCGAGTGGCGGCACCGTTTCGGAGCACAAACTCGTGGTTGGCGACATCACGCTGGATGAGGATGCCTACCAGGTGTGGAAGGGGACCGAGGAGGTCTCGCTCTCTCCGACCGAGTTCAGGCTCCTCCGATTCCTGCTGTTGAATCGCGGGCGGGTGATGGCCAAGGGACAGATCGTCGACCATGTCTGGGAGTACGACTTCGATGGCAACTACGGCATCGTGGAGACCTACATCTCGTATCTCCGCAAGAAGCTCGATGATCAGGATGGAAGCGTCATCCAGACGGTGCGTGGCGTCGGATACGTCATCCGCAACCAGAAACCGCCGACGTGACGCTCAGGGTCAAGCTCGTGATATCGGTCACGGTGCTCCTCTTCATCGTGATAGGGGCCATTGGGCTGGTGGCATCTCGTTCGATCCGTTCGATCCTCGTGTCGCAAACGGACCGCAACCTCACGAACCTCGCTGACCGGAATCCCCGGTCCGAGCCATCGCCAGACAGCGATGACAGGGATGGACAGCAGACACCGTCCGGTCAGTTCTTCCGGCCTTATGCAGAGCTGCTCGTTGCCTCGGATGGGACCGTTCTTCTCTCCGAGCCATCCGGATTCCTCGATGAACCGGACCCCCTCCCCGACGTCTCCGACATCGGAGGGAGCGGAGGGATCGTCACACTCAGAGCTGTCGAGGGCCAGCTGGAGTACCGCGCCTACGTGGAGCTGGTCGCCGACGGCATTGTGTTTGTGAGGGCGGCCCCGCTCAACGATGTCGCAACGGCGACCAAGGAGCTTGCCGGCAGCCTGCTGGTCGACGGGTTGGTGGTCCTCCTCATCGGAGGCGGAATCACTTGGTGGATGGTCGGCAGAACGTTCGCTCCCGTTGATGAGATGGTGGAAACAGCAGAGGCCATCGCCGACGGAGACCTCACCCGCCGCGTACCCGATGCGGATCCGGCGACAGAACTCGGCCGCCTCGGTGAGTCCCTCAATCGGATGCTCGGCAATATCGAGGAGTCGGTCGGGTCCGAGCGCGAGGCCCGAGAGAGGATGCGTGTGTTCGTTGCCGACGCATCACACGAATTGCGTACGCCGCTCACCGCGATTGCCGGGTACTCGGAGCTGCACCGGCGCGGTGGGTTGTCCACGCCAGATGATGAGGAAAGGGCATGGTCTCGGATCGAGTCCGAGAGCAGGAGGATGAAGAACCTCGTCGATGATCTACTCACCCTCGCTCGTTTTGGGCAGGGCATACCCCTGCAGTTGTCCGAGGTCGACGTTGAGATCGTGGTGCAGAATGCCGCTGCGGACCAGGTGGTGAGCGACCCTGAACGCACCGTGGCCGTGACCATCGAAGGACCGGTTGTCGTGACCGGTGACGAGGAGCGACTCCATCAAGTGGTTTCGAGTCTCCTGTCGAACGTCAGCGTCCACACTCCTCCTGGAACATCTGTGGAACTTCGGGCCAAGTCCGTTGGCGATGGCGTCGAGATCGTCGTGGCCGATGACGGGCCGGGCATCCCTCCCGAGGCCGTTGATCATGTCTTTGATCGGTTCTATCGCGCTGATCCGTCACGCTCCCGCAAGTCAGGGGGCAGCGGTCTCGGCCTTGCCATCGTCGATGCGATCGTTGCTTCGCACGGTGGCACGGTGTCAGCAACCAATCGCAAGCAGGGGGGAGCCACTTTCAGGGTTGTCATCCCGAAGCGTCATGTTCAGCGATCGGATCAGGATGGTTCGAACGCTCAGGAAACCCCAAGCTTTGTCTCAGCCCGGCCCAAGGGCGGCCTGTCACTCTGAGGGTGACAAACGCAATCGGACCAGAGTGAGGGGGACAGCCCATGACATGACCAGGTCTTTGCCCTTCCTATCAGCCCTTCTCCGAGCGCCCGGGAACCAGACCCGGGCGCTCCCGCGTGGCAGGTTGACCCGGATCGTCGGTCATCCTCGTCCTCGGAGCTGCGGTGATGAGCCGCCTGTCCCTTCTCGGCCTTCCCCTCGGCCGGGACGACGTCGAACGACTAGCGTGCCATGCCGTGGTGACAGTGGAGAGGCGGTTTCGTGACATCGTCGTCGGTTGATTGGTCCGATGCCGACGTCCTGCGGCACCTCAGGGGGAGTCCCGTCTTCGGGCGGTTGAACGAGGAAGCACTCCACCGCCTTTCGGAGTGTGCCTCCATCCGTTACGCCGAAGCGGGTGAGGTCCTGGTGGAGGAAGGCGCGGTTGGCGATGAGGCCTTCATCGTCGTCGCAGGGCGGCTCGAGGTCGTCACCGATGGAGCGGACGGATCGCTGGATGTCGTCGGATATGTCGGTCCCGGCGATGTTGTGGGGGAGATGGCCCTCATCACTGATGACCCCCGATCCGCAACGGTACGAGCGGTAAGGGATTCCGCGCTCGTCACCCTCCCTGCCCAGGAGTTCCGGGATATCCTTGCCGCTGATCACCTGGTTCTCCTCGACGTGACACGCACTGTCATGGCACGACTGAATCGCTCGATCCACGGACAGCGTCCTGACTCGTCGGTGACCGTGATCGCCCTCCTGAAGGTCGATGACCACCCGGTGGCTGCCGTCGACGCCTTTGAGAAGGACTTTGCGCGGGCGCTCGGAGGTGACGCAAGGGTTGCCGTGATCGATGCACATCGGGCAGCCACGGTGCTTGGTACCGAGCCCTCCCGCACGAGGGTCGCCCAGTACCTGCACAACATCGAGGATCACCATGAAGCGGTGATCCTCGTTGGGGACCCATCTGATCCGGACTGGGCGGACCTGTGCCGAAGACAGTCGGACGTCACAGTGCTCGTCGGGTCGGCCACGTCCGTAGCCGCCGCATCGCGCAACGGTCGCGGCATTGGGGGGGTTCTGGGGCAAGACGCGGACGAACATGGGCCGACGCCACGGCACCTCGTCGTCATCCACCGATCAGCTCCGCCGGTCGGTACCGCTGCCGTTGCGTCATGGTTCGGCGTGGACCGATGTCACCACATCCACGCCGATGCCAGGGCTGATGTCGAGCGAGTTGCACGAATCGTCACGGGGCGGAGCGTTGGTCTGGTGTTCGGAGGTGGCGGTGCCAGGGGTTTCGCCCATCTCGGTGCGGTTCGGGCATTTCTGGAGGCGAAAGTTCCGGTTGATCATGTCGGAGGGTCGAGTATCGGCGCGGCTGTCGCCTCGGCGATGGCTTCCGGTTGGGAGTGGGACCGGATGGTCGAGATGGTCCGCATGGTCACATATGGCAGCGGCTCGTTGATCGACACCACATTTCCCGCGATCGCTTTGGGGAGGGGGCGGAGGCTTACCGATGGCATCAAGCGAGGGACCGGCGACATCCAGGTCGAGGATCTCTGGCTGGAGTTCTTCGCCGTTTCAACCGACCTCACATCGGGTGACGTCAGGGTCCATGCCGATGGGCCGGTGTGGGCAGCAATTCGTGCAAGCGTCAGCATCCCCGGCATCTTCCCCCCTGTGCGAGCCCCGGATGGCAACGTGCTCGTCGACGGCGGCGTCCTGAACAACCTCCCCGTCGACGTCATGCGATCGATGTACGCGCCCTCCCGCCTGATGGCGGTTGACCTGCGAGCACCGACGGCCCTGCGGTCGGATGACCTCTCGTCGGATGGCGAGATGTCGGGATGGACCCTGGTGAGAAGGCGTCTGGCCCCGTGGATGGACCAGATGGAGGTTCCGCGACTCGTAGATCTCCTGCTGGCATCCTCGATGCTCACGTCGAAGTCCGCTGCTGAGGACGCCGATGTCGTAATCCGGCCTCCGGTTGCCGAGTTCGAGATCCTCGACTTCACGAGGAGCGATGAGCTGATCGAGGTTGGCTACCGCACCACGAGCGAGATGATCGATGCCGGTGCGCTCGAGGCCGTCATCGACTGAAGTCCCTGCGGTCTAGTCACTTCCCGCGAGGAGGATTGATCCTCGACGGACCGGCGTCGCTCCTGCACAGTCTGTGGAAGGGGCGAACGAGGACGTTCCCCGCGGTGATGGTGTTGTGCACGTCGTCGCGTTGAACGACCCAACGTCGATCGCGTCCGCTCGAGGCGCCAGGTGCCTCCGGAGGCGAAGTCAGGCGCTGGTCGGTTTCCCCATGCCGATCATCGTCTCGCGGGTCGGGGGGTGCGGCGGCCGGAAACGGTCGGTGCACCTCCCCTCCCGCACAAGGGTTCCTAGGATCGACGCATGCCGAATCACGAAGAGGACCAGCTGAGGATCGCCCTCGATGGATGCGACGCGGCGATGGTCAAACTCGAGCGATTGTGCTGCGAGCCCGGGCGGAGCCCCCGTATGGCAGAGATCGCGGCGATCCTTGCCGAGGCACGGGAGCTGGCGACCGATCTCACCGAGGATGCAGACGACGCGACGCAGTTGCTCGCGACCCTCGAACGAGCAGGCGGATTGATCGGCGCGTTGCAGGTCGGGTGTTGCACCGAGGCGAGGATGCCCCTGTATGCCACGGTCCTCGACGGGCTCACCACGGCACAGATTTCGGTCAGTCGGTCAGTGGGTCTGGGTCACTGACCCGGCTGGCGGCGGCGATCAGGTGGAGGTGGCCTCGTCGGCGCGCAGGGATGACAGATCTGATCGCACCCGCTCGAGCTCTCGTCGGTGCTGATCAACGGGCGGAATGCAGTGTTGGAGTTTGTTCATCAGGTCGGATTGGCGTTCCTCGAGTGCTGCAATCCGGTTCGTGATGGGTGTCGATTGTCTGTCCACGGCGTCCGTCCTCGGGTCAGGGCAGCGTAGCCCAGAGGCTGTCGACCTGTGCACGGGGTACCAGCTGTGCGGATGTGCGATCTCGGTCTGAGTCCTTGGTAGGTTGACGCAATGCGTGAAGTCACGAACGGCGTCCATCAGGTCACGAAGGGTGTGAACTCGTTCGTGATCGACGGGGATGAGGGTGTCGTGCTCGTCGACACGGGGATACCGCGGTTCCATGGCGCCATCGAGGCTGGCCTCGCCGGGATCGGGCGCTCGCTGGCCGATGTGGTGGCCATCCTCGTCACCCATGCGCACCTCGACCATGTCGGCGGCCTTGCGGCTGCACAGGCGGCATCCGGGGCGCCGGTCTATGCCTCTCGTGGCGACACACCCGCTGTCGAAGGCGCAGTTCCGATGTCGCCGCCCCCATTCACCGATCGGGTCCCGTTCATCAAACCGGTCTTCGGCTGGTTGCCCCGCGTCACCTCGGTGTCCGTCGATCATCAGCTGGATGCAGGGCTGATAGCTGGCCTCCCCGAGGACATCACGGTCATCGAGACACCAGGGCACACGGTTGGGCACGTTTCCTACCTCCTCGATCGCTCAGGTGGTGTCGCCTTTGTCGGTGATGCCGCTGTGCACACCCGAGGCGGGCAGGTGAAGCGAGGCTGGATGAATCGGTCTACGCCCGAGTTCGATGCCAGCCTGCGTCGCCTCGCATCCGCGGACTTCGCGATCGCGTGCTTTGGGCACGCCAAGCCGCTCATGGCTGATGCGTCTGGGGCCTTTCAACGCTTCGCTGCCACACTCGACTGACGACGTGCCCTTGTGGGACGGGTGGTCAGCGTGGGCATCACCCCTTCGCCCTGAGGTCCCTTCGCTCGAACAGGACGATCGACAGTGCAAAGAGGGCGACGGCAAGCCCGGAGAGGACCCCAGCGTGGATCCAATTCAGCCCCTCGAGCAATGGGTCGCCACCGAGGTAGTAATAGAAGGGTGACATCTTCGCCCAGCCACCGAAATTCTGGCTGAGGGGGAGGAACGCGTTCACGATGTAGGTGACGAACGCCACGCCGACTGAGCCGAAGACCGCAACGGGCACCCTTCCCGTGGCGGCTCCCAGGGCGAGAGCGAGGCCACCGAAGGCAAGCCCGAGCAGCGTGGCCAGAATGCACGTCGCGGCCACGTACCACAGGCTCATCCCAAGGTTCCCGATGGTCGCTCCAGCTGCCGTGCCGAGGAAGGTGGCGAACCCGACGATGGAGGCGTAGATGACCATTGTGATGGTCTTCTGGAGGATGATCGTCGAGCGTCGGATGGGGTTGGCAAGGAGGAGTCCCATCGTGTTGCGCTTCTCCTCACCGGCCATGGCACCCGCTCCGATGGCAATGGTGATCGCCATGACGGCCAACGGAGCCATCAGACCGAAGATCTCGATCTGGTAGAACCCTTCGAACGTGCTCAAGTCTCCCCCGCCGAACATGGCCAACATCGCATCGGGTATGGCCGCCCCGAAGTCCTTGAGCTGGGCGTCGATCAGTCCGTACATGGGTCCGATGATGATCGACATCAGGAACATCGAGAACGAGACGATCAACAGGAAGCCCTGATAGTCGGACGCTGTCTTGATCCAGATCCTCGACACACGCGCGGTGCCGGCAAACCGCTCCGCGATTGCATGGGTGTAGTGGTTGGCTCTGAGGCGATCGATCATCTTCACCCCAACCGACTGGCCGCGGAGGTCGCGGCGATTGATGCCGACCACGGCTATGACTGCGAACACTGCGCTGCCAGCGACGAGTACTCCCATGTGGACCCAGTTGAGGCCGTTCATCACCGGTTGGCTGTTCTGGTAGTAGTACCACGGGAAGACCTTGGCGAGGTTCTCCCAGCCGGACACGATGGGAAGGAGCCCAACGGCGATGAAGGACACGACCATCACGCCAGCTGACACGCCCGATGCAAGCGAGCTGTTCCCTGTCCACGCGCTGATGGCGAGGGCAAAGAAGCCGTAGAACAGGGCGTTGATGAACATTGCGAACAGGAGTGCGTTGATGTCGAGACCGATCGTCGAAACATCGAGGATCGCCGGTGTCGCGATCGCAGCCACCCACAGGATGACGAAACCGAAGGCCGTCAGGATGACGAGCGATGCGGCCTTCGAGATGAGTACGGAGGTACGGCTGACGGGGTTGCCGAGCAGGAGGCCGATCGTTCCGTTCCGTTCCTCGGCACCGATGGATGCTGCTCCTGTGGCGAGGGCCAGGGCAGCCATGGTGAGCATTCCGTAGGACCCGTAGATGGCGCCGTAGGCGAGGCTGCCCACATCGGCGTTCTCTGGGATGCCGAACATGGTGCGGAATGCCACGGGGAGATCGGTGTAGAGGCTCAGGTCGATGTCCTGGTAGACCGCCATGCCGAAGAGGAACATCAGGGCGACGGCAGCCGCACCGATCAGCCAGCCGAGCCAGCGGTCCCTCGTGGTCTTGGTGAAGACGTTGGTGAGCATCGAAACCTCACACCTCGTCGCGGTAGTAGGTGAGGAAGATCTCCTCGAGATCGGCCTCTTGCGTGGTGATGTCGATGAGGGTGGACGTGTCCGAGGCTGCCTGGAGAAGTGTTTCGACATGTCCATCGAAGCTCAGGCTGATGTGATGGTTCCTCACTTCGACATCCCTGACACCAGCGATGGACTCGAAGTTGGCGGCGTCGACCGGGCCATCGAAGTACAGGTCGACCCTCCTGATCGCCTTGGAGCGAAGCTCGGAGACGGTCTCGAGTGCGATCAGATGGCCGTGGCGGATGATTCCGACCCTATCGGCGACCCGCTGGACCTCGGAGAGCGTGTGGCTGGACAGGAAGACGGCGCCACCGTCCGTGACGAACTCCCGCAGGAGGAGCTGGAATTCCCTTTGTACGAGCGGATCGAGCCCTGAACTCGGCTCGTCCATGATCAGGACCTGGGGACGGTTCATGAAGGCCAGGATGAGGCCGACCTTCTGCCGATTCCCGGTCGAGAGGTCACCGACCTTCTTCGACAGGTCGGCATCGAGGCGCTCGGCTAGTTCGTCGACATGCGGCCACTCGACGCCTCCCCGGAGGTTGGAGAAGTAGGTGATGGTGTCCTTGCCCGTGAGATTCGGGTACATCGCCAGGTCGCCCGGCACGTATCCAACGTGCCGTCGGATTGCCACCGAGTCGCGGTGGGTGTCGAGGTCCACGATCGTCGCGGATCCTGCTGTTGCTCGAATCTCGTCCATCAGTGTGCGAATCGCGGTCGTCTTCCCAGCCCCATTCGGGCCGAGAAAGCCGAAGATCTCCCCAGCCGCGACATCGAGATCGAGATCGACGAGCGCTTTCACGTCGCCGTAGTGCTTGGTGAGGCCCTCGGTGTGGATGGCGATGGTCATCGTTCGTTCTCCTGATGGTCGTCTGTGTCCTGCTGATCGGTGGTCGACCCTTCATCTGCCGATATCGCATGGAAGGTCGATGTGGCGTTGGCGGCAAAGTCCTGCGTGAGGATGCCCTCGCCGAGGATCTCGTAGACGGGTGCGGCCCATGAGGCGAGGGTCGGACTCGTTGCAAGGTCAGGATCGGTCAAATCGACCCCGAGGATGCGCTCGACGTGGCGATGGAGCATCAGGGCGCCGAGTGACCAGAATGCCATGACTGCGGCCCGCCCCTTCGGATCGTCGGTGGGTCGAATCATTCCGGATTCGACACCTCGTTCGAGGTATGTCTCCGCATCGGAGACGATCTCGTCGATGAGTCGCTGGCTCGTCGGTGTTTCCTCGCCGAGCATGCGGGCGATATAGGCAGGAATGTGTCCGACATCCGCATGTCGCAGGGCAGCGAGGATGTCAATACCCGCCCCCTCGGACAGCGCCTGGGTCTTCATCCTGCGGATGGTTTCGACGACGTGGTCGTCGCAGGAGGACCGGAGTCCTTCCATCGAACCGAAGTGATGCATGACGAGGCCCGGTGACACGCCGGCCTCGGCGGCGACCCTCCGAGCCGTTGTCTGCGACGGACCGACGTCAGCGAAGCATGCGATGGCTGCGTCGCGAATCCTCGCCTTGGCGGTTCGGTCGTCGACCCCATCCGGCATCGATGAGGTGGGTACTGAACTCATGTTCAATATATTGTACACGCGTTCAATACCAGTGGAGGCATGATCCCACGATCAATGGCAAACGATGAGGGGAGGGTCGGCGCGGCATCCTGGTGCCGTCGCGCGAACCTTCGGACAGACTCGCCGCCATCCGATAGCGTTGGTGGTAGCCATGCCAGCGAATCTGACACCGGCCTATCGGGCTGCGGAAAGCCACTACCGGAGGGCGAGGGAGCCGTCGGACCGCCTCGATGCCCTCAGGGAGATGCTTCGTGCCATCCCCAAGCACAAAGGGACGGAGCATCTCCAGGCGGACATCAAGGCGAAGATCAAGGAGCTGTCCGATGAGCTCGCCGGTCCCCGGAGCGGCGGAGCCCGCACCGGCCCCGCAACGGTCGTGCGACCAGAGGGGGCGGCGCAGATCGCCCTCGTTGGTCCGCCAAACACCGGCAAGTCGTCACTGCACGCCAAAGCAACCGGGTCGCACGCCCACATCGGCGAATACCCCTTCACAACGCTGTATCCGTTGCCAGGCATGATGCCGGTGAGGGATGTGCACATCCAGCTGGTAGATCTTCCACCTGTGGCCGTCGAGCACCCCGTCCCGTGGATCGGTAATGCCCTGCAGCTCGCTGATGGCTGCCTTCTCGTCGTCGACCTCGGCCAACCGGGCATTGTCGAACGCGTTGTGCAACTCCATGAGATCCTCGCCGAGCGCAAGGTCGTCCTCTCTGGTGGATGGCCGGCTGAGACGGCTGACGACGATGTCGTCGGGGACGGGATTGACATGTTCACCAAGGTGCTCCCGACGCTCCTGGTGGCGAGCAAGGCAGATCGATCGACAGATTCTGCCGACGAGCTCGCCATCCTCGAGGAACTTGCTCGCGTCGACTACCCGTGCATTTCGGTGTCGGCGAGGACCGGCGCGGGATTCGAGGAACTTGGTGAGTGGCTCTTTGAACGGCTTGGGATCGTTCGTGTCTACACGAAGACGCCGGGCAACGACGCCGACATGGGACGTCCCTACACCCTCCGGTCGGGATCGACCGTCCTCGATGTGGCGACCCTCGTGCACAGGGACATTGCAGCGAACTTCACGTTCGCTCGCCTGTGGGGTGCGGCGGATTTCGATGCACAGCAGGTCGGCCGAGATCACATCGTCCAGGATGGCGACATACTCGAAATCCACACCTGACACCCTCCACCGTGGTGCGCTGGTGGCCGCGCGGACTGGGGGAGGGGGAGGGTGCCCACTGCTAGGGTCCGTGCACATGACGATCGATCTCGGAACCCCGGAGAACGGCTGCCTTCTCCTCGCTGACATCAGCGGCTATACGGAGTACATGGGTGGCACCGAGCTGATGCACGCCCAGGATGTGGTCGCCGATCTCCTCGAGACCATCGTCGGTTCGATCGAGCCGACGTTCCAGCTGTCGAAGCTCGAGGGGGACGCAGCGTTCGCCTATGCACATGTCGATTCGGTGAATCCGTCGATGATGCTCGACACCGTCGAGTCCGCATACTTCTCGTTCCAGCAGCGGCTGAGGGACATCGTCCACTCGACCAGTTGCCCGTGCGATGCCTGCATCCTCATCCCGAGTCTGGATCTGAAGTTCTTCGTCCACGACGGGGAGTACGTCGTTCGCCACATCGCCCGGTCCGAGGAGCTGACCGGGCCGGACGTGATCCTCCTCCACCGTCTCGCCAAGGGGACGTCGGGACAGAGGATCAACAAACACGCCTATGCCGTGTACACGAAGGCGACGCTCGATGCGATGGCGATGGACCCCGCCATCCTCGGTTTCGTTCCCCATACAGAGGATTTGAGTGGCATCGGCGAGGTCGACGTGTTCGTGCAGGACCTCGACCAGAGGTGGGCCTTCGAGCAGGAACGCAATCGCGACTACGTCACGAGCGCCCAAGCTGTCTTCGAGGTGTCGTTCGAGACGAAGGCGGCACCCTCGGTCGTATGGGACCACATCACCGATCCGACCAAGAGGCTGCTGTGGCAGCGATCCGTCACCGAGGTTGTCACGGTGACCGAGGGGCGTCGGGGCGTCGGTACGGTGAACCACTGCATGCACGGTCCGGATGCCACCATCGAGCATGTAGCCGATTGGCGACCTTTCTCCTACATCACCCTCCGATACGACACTGCTGGCCTCACGAATTGGGCGTGGACCTATCAGTTTGATCATCTGGAAGAGGGCACCCGCTTGACGATGCGGGTGTCGGACCCCGATGGGGACGCATGGGCAGCGGTTGGTCCGGACTTCTCGGCGGCCATCACCGATCAGGCAGGGCAACTCGAAGCGGTCCTCGCTGCGACCGTTGCCTAGAACGACCAAATCACCCCGCGACCGGGGGTCTGTGGAGCTAGGTTGAGGGGACAGGGTGGGCCGATCCGCTCGCATCCCTGGGAATCGACACGAGGAGAACCACTGTGGCAAATGTCGTGAGGGCCGCCATCGTCCAGACCGAATGGACGGGCGACAAGGCGTCGATGATCGAACGCAATGCGGCCTATGCCCGCAAAGCTGCTGAGCAGGGCGCCCAGGTGATGTGTTTCCAGGAGCTCTTCTACGGGCCGTATTTCTGCCAGGTCCAGGAGAACGAGCACTTCGACTACGCCGAAGCCATACCCGAGGGGCCTACGACGAAGGCGATGCAAGACCTCGCCAAGGAGACGGGGATGGTGCTGGTCGTCCCGATGTTCGAGAAGGAGGACGACGGCTTCTTCTACAACACCGCGGCCGTCATCGATGCGGATGGGTCCTATCTCGGCAAGTATCGCAAGCAGCACATACCGCACGTGAAGGGGTTCTGGGAGAAGTTCTACTTCCGTCCCGGCAATGGTGGGTACCCCGTGTTCGACACCGCCGTCGGGAAGATCGGGGTCTATATCTGCTACGACCGCCATTTCCCCGAGGGCTGGCGGGCGCTCGGCCTCAACGGCGCCAAGATCGTCTTCAATCCATCAGCCACGAGCCGCGGCCTGTCGATGTATCTGTGGAACCTCGAACAGCCGGCTGCAGCGGTCGCAAATGAGTACTTCATCGGAGCGATCAACCGGGTTGGAACCGAGCCGTACGGTGACAATGACTTCTATGGCTCGTCGTACTTCGTCGATCCCCGAGGGCAGTTCGTCGGTGACCCTGCCTCTGATACCGAGGAGGAGCTGGTGATCAGGGACCTCGATCTCGATCTCATCGACGAGGTCCGCAAGCAGTGGGCGTTCTACCGTGATCGCCGTCCGGACGCCTACGACGAACTCGTTGCTCCCTGACATGGGACGACACGAAGAACTGCTGGCGAGGCACCGTGAGGTTCTCCCGTCGTGGATGGCCCTCTATTACGCAGAGCCCATAGCGCTCGTCGACGGGGAAGGCAGGCATGTCGTCGATGCTGAGGGCAACCGATACCTCGACATGTTCGGAGGCATCCTGACCACCATGACGGGATACAAGGTCCCCCAGGTCGTCGAAGCCATCCGCGAGCAGGCAGGGCGGATGCTTCATACGTCGACCCTGTATCTGATCGAGTCACAGATCGAGCTTGCGGAACGAATCGCAGAGCTGTCAGGTATCCCCGATGCGAAGGTCTTCTTCACGAATTCCGGCACCGAGGCCAACGATGCCGCATTGATGATGGCAACCCAATACCGGGCATCGAACCAGGTCCTTGCCATGCGCAACAGCTACCACGGGAAGTCGCACTCGGCGATCGCCGTGACGGGAAATGCGGCATGGAGCGCGACCCAGCTGTCGCCGTTCCACACGGTGTATGTCCACTCGGGCTATCGATACCGCAGCCCCTTCAAGGACCTCGATGACGCTGCGTACATCGACGCGTGCAAGGACGACCTGAGGGACCTGCTCCGAGTGGCGGTCAGCGGCAACGCCGCCTGCCTCATCGCCGAGCCGATCCAGGGTGTCGGCGGTTTCGCAACCCCACCCGACGGCTTCTTCGGGGGCCTCAAGGACGTACTCGATGAGCACGGGATCCTGTTCATCTCAGACGAGGTGCAGACGGGGTGGGGCCGCACCGGGGATCACTTCTGGGGCTACCAGGCCCACGGCATCACGCCGGACCTGCTGACGTTCGCCAAGGGACTCGGAAACGGCGTTGCCATCGCCGGTGTGGTCGGCAGGAGGGACATCATCGACTCGATTTCGGCGAACTCGATTTCGACGTTCGGTGGAAACCCGCTGGCGACCACGGCAGCCCTCGCCAACCTCGAGTACCTCATCGACAACGATCTCCAGACGAATGCACGGAAGGTTGGCCAACAGATCCGCGCCGACCTTGCCGGGCTTGCCGACGAGATTCCCAACATCGCCGAAGTGCGTGGCAAGGGCCTCATGCTCGGCGTCGAGTTCGTCGTACCCGACACCACCGATCCCGATGCCCCGACGACGAAGCAGGTGATGGAAGCGGCAAAGAGGAGGGGTCTGCTCATCGGCGCAGGCGGCCTGCACGGCAATGTGCTGCGCATCGCTCCGCCGCTCTCGATCACATCAGAGGAAGCTGCAGATGGATTCAGGATGATCTCAGGCGCGGTCCACGACGTGGTCGACTGAGATTCGGGTCACTCCGAGGAGGTAGAGGCATGGCACGAATGCTCATCAAGGGAGGAACGGTCATCACGGCGACCGAGATCATGGACGCCGATGTCCTGATCGAGGACGGCACGGTGGTTGCGCTGTATGGACGATCGGGCGACGCGTGGGCGGCAGGTCTTGCGCGCGCAGCGGTGGAGATAGGTGCCGACACGGTTGTGGATGCCACAGGTAAGTACGTGATGCCGGGAGGCGTCGACGTCCATACCCATATGGAGCTGCCTTTCGGTGGGACCTTCGCCG
>JAQAZV010000219.1:0-5690 GCA_032127155.1 Acidimicrobiia bacterium | reverse complement strand
GGGGATATGACTACTTCGGTGGTTCCCGAACGGTCGACGTCCACGTTCGGAGGCTCCGCGCCAAACTCGGCGAGGAACGAGCGTCATGGATCACGACGGTCAGGTCAGTCGGGTATCGCTTCGGGTAGGCCGTGCCTCCCACGACCCAGGGGGTTGACCGAGGGTCGCCGTCATTGTCGGCATCGCACTCGGCGACGGCCCGGCAGCCCCGCTGAGGTTGCTCAGACGGAGGAACGATCGCTCAACTGGGAGCGGTGACCTCACACCGTGCCGAAACGCATGATCGTGGTTTGGTGATAGGTGTCGCCTGGGTCGAGGCGGGTCGAGGGAAACGACGAATGGTTCGGAGAGTCGGGAAAATGCTGCGTTTCGAGGCAGAATCCGGCACGGGGACCGTAGGTCACACCGCCACGCCCGATGCTTCCATGGATGGCGTTTCCCGAATAGAACTGCACGCCGGGCTGGGTCGTTTCCATCGTCAGGGTTCGTCCTCCGGCCGCCACGACCGCACACCGCCTGAGTGTCCCCGGTTGCCCATCGATGACCCAGCAATGGTCGTACCCCCCTGCCATGGCGAGCTGCGGATCCGGATCCTCCAGCCGATCACCGATCCGTGTCGGCGTCGTGAAGTCGAACGGGGAATTGGCGACCGGCAGGACGTTTCCCGTCGGGATCGTGCCCTCGCCGATCTCGAGAACGTGGGACGCATCGAGCGTCAGGATGTGGTCGAGCGCTCCGTTCCCTCCGGTGAGGTCCAGGTAGACGTGGTTGGCGAGGTTGATGACCGTAGGGGCATCGGTAGCGGCGGCGAAACCGATGGAGAGTCCCCCGACGCGATCGAGGGCGTAGGTGACGGACACCTCCACGGTGCCGGGGTATCCCTGATCCCCATCCAAGCTCACGAGCCGGAACGTCACACCCACCCGTTCCGTGGTATCGAACGGTTCTGCATCCCAGGCCCTGGTGTCGAACCCTCCGGGACCACCGTGGAGCTGATGCGGTCCGTCGTTCGGAACGAGTTCGATCACCTGCTCGCCGAGTGGGAACCTGGCATTGGCGATCCGGTTTGCATAGCGGCCAACCGTCGACCCGAAGAACTGCCGATCAGACGTCCATCCATCGATCGTATCGAAGCCGAGTGTGATGTCTGCGACATCTCCGTTCGCGTCCGGCACCATGATCGAGGCAAGGGTTGCGCCGTGGTCGAGGACGGTGACTGCGTCACTCCCCGCAGAGAAGTCGAACCGTTCGACGGGGCGCCCGTCGGCGCGCGTCCCGAACGGCCGCCGATCGATGTCCATGCGTCTGCCTTCAGCCGAATTCGATGCCCTGGGCGAGCGGCAGATCCTTCGACCAATTGATGGTCACCGTTTGGCGGCGCATGTAGGCCTTCCACGAGTCGGACCCCGCTTCCCTGCCACCGCCAGTCTCCTTCTCGCCTCCGAAGGCGCCTCCGATCTC
Organism: Acidimicrobiia bacterium; assembly: GCA_032127155.1. Taxonomy (GTDB): domain Bacteria; phylum Actinomycetota; class Acidimicrobiia; order Spongiisociales; family UBA5794; genus SZUA-442. The sequence continues at coordinate 4,229 of JAQAZV010000219.1, read as the reverse complement.
GGCACCCGACGTCCCGATATTCACATTGGCGATCCCACAGTCCGATCCCTCGGCCGAGAGGAATTGCTCCGAGGCTCGGACCGAATCGGTGAAGATCGCAGACGACAGACCCTGGGGGACACCGTTCTGGACGGCAAGCGCCTCCTCGAGTGATGCCACCTCGATGAGATACATCAGGGGCCCGAACGTCTCCTGTTGGACGATGGGAGCGCTGGCCGGAATACGCACGAGCGTCGGCTCGAAGAAGAACCCCGCGCCCTCAACCGTTTTGCCACCAGCAAGCAGCTCACCGCCCTGTTCCAGGGCGACAGCGACAGCCGCCTCCGTGGTATCCACGGCAGCCTGGCTGACGAGCGGCCCGACGAGTGTGTCGGGGTCGAGGGGATCGCCCATCGGAATCGACTGATACGCCTCAACGAGGCGTGCCGTCAGGTCCTCGGCGATTCCCTCGTGGACAATGAGGCGTCGCAGCGAGGTGCAGCGCTGACCGGCAGTTCCGGCAGCAGCAAAGAGTGCCGCTCTGACAGCGAGATCGGGGTCTGCGTCGTCCATGACGGTGATGGCGTTGTTGCCCCCGAGCTCGAGGAGGGAACGACCCAACCGTGCTGCCACCTTCGTTCCGACCTGCTGACCCATGCGTACCGAACCGGTTGCTGAGATCAAGGGCAGGCGTCGATCGTTCACCATGGCGTCTCCGACGGGGTCGACATCGCCAACCGTGAGGTTGAAGACGCCCTCGAACCCCGTGCCGTCCATCACCTCGTGGCAGATGTTCTGGACGGCGACCGCGCACAGGGGTGTGACCGGTGAGGGCTTCCAGATCATGGAGTCGCCGCACACGGCCGCGAGGAAAGCGTTCCACGACCACACGGCAACGGGAAAGTTGAATGCTGAGATGATGCCGATCGGTCCGAGCGGATGCCACTGTTCGTACATGCGATGCCGCGGACGCTCCGAGGCGATGGTCAGCCCGTAGAGTTGGCGTGACAAGCCGACAGCGAAGTCGGCGATGTCGATCATCTCCTGGACCTCACCCTCGCCCTCTGCACGGATCTTTCCCATTTCCATCGCTACGAGGGCGCCAAGGGGCTCCTTGTATCGTCGAAGGGCATCCCCGATCGCCCTGACGTACTGTCCCCGAATCGGGGCGGGGAGCATCCGCCACTCTGTGAACGCACCCTCCGCTGCGGCGACCGCAGCCTCGTAGTCGTCGAGGTCAGCCAGACGCACTGACGCGATCACATCCTCGGTGGTTGGGTCGATCGATGCGAGCAGGGGACCCCCGCCCTTCCTCCAACCTCCTGCATAGGCGCCCGAAACATGTGAACCGATACCGAGGGCATCGAGGACTGCATCACGTTGCATGGATTCTCCTGTTCGATTCAGCTGCGGTCAGCGTGCGGCAATGCATTCGATCTCCACCAGGAAGCCCCCAGGCAGTGCTCCCGCCTGGATGGTCGAGCGCGAAGGACGTGCGTCGCCGACATACTCGGCATACACGGCATTGACTGCCGGGAAGTCAGCGATGTCCGCAAGGAAGATGGTCGTCTTGACGATGTCGTCGTAGCCGAGGCCGACATCACCAAGAACCGCACCAATGTTGCGCATCACCTGATGTGTCTGCTCATCGATGCCTCCATCGACACCCACCCCGGTCTTCGGATCGAGTGGCACGCTCCCGGAGCAGAACACGAATCCGTTGGCCTCGGTGGCGATGCTGTAGGGACCGATGGGTGTCGGCCCGTTCGGAGCATCAAGGATCTTCTTGGGCATGCCGGAACCTCGCTCGTCGGGGAGCCTCCATTATCGCCGCAACGACGACGCTCCGGGCACGATCGCATATGGCCTCGCCGTCGATCGACAGGGATCTGTCCCGAACGCAACGAGACCCGCCAATCGGCGGGTCCCGAAAGTGATCGTCGTGCGGTCAGGTCAGCTGAAGCTCTTGCCGCAACCGCAGGTACCAGACACGTTGGGATTGTCGATCGAGAACCCTGCCCCGGAGAGCCCATCATCCTTGAAGTCCACCGTTGCGCCGGTGACCATCGAGACGCTCTCTGCATCGACGACGACCTTCACACCATCGGTTTCCGACACGACGTCGGTGGGCTCGATGACAGAATCGAAGAACATGTCGTATGCGTATCCCGAACACCCGGAGCGCTTGACCCCGAGTCGCAAAGCCATGTCCTGGGCGTTCTCCTCGGCGGCCACGATCTCCTTGACCTTGGCGGCGGCGCTCGTCGTCAGGGTCACACCACGAAGCTGGGCGGTTTCTGGGGCTGTCATGTGGGTCTCCGTGTCCGGGGAACGTTGGGAACACCATGATAGGGGAACCGACCGGATCGTTGAACGGATTCGTTCCGCATCCCGGCCGAGGGGCCTCGTGGACGCGCCGATGGATGTTTCCGGGCGCTCTACCCTCGCACCATGGCCAGCGAACACCTGAATGAAGACGCCGTCCGTGCGACATTGGCGAACGTGATCGACCCCGAACTCCATGCCGACATCGTGGAACTCGGGATGGTTGGTGACGTCACGATCGACGGCGGGAAGGTGTCCGTGGGCCTCGCGCTCACGATTGCCTCGTGCCCGATGCGAGGCCAGATCGAGTCGGACATCGAACGACGTGTCGGGGCCCTTCCTGATGTCACATCGGTGTCGATCCGAACCACGGTGATGTCACAGGACCAGCGCTCGACACTGATGGAGCGAGCGAGGCTGAAGGCTCGCGAATCGGCATCTCCGACATCGGTGGATCCGTCCACCCGAGTCATCGCCGTGAGTAGCGGAAAGGGAGGTGTCGGGAAGTCGTCGATCTCGGTGAACCTGGCGCTCGCCATCGCCGCGCAGGGTCACTCCGTCGGCCTTCTCGACGCCGACATCTGGGGGTTCTCAACTCCGCGCATGCTCGGGGCGACTGACGAGCGTCTCTCGGCGAACACCCAGCGGAAGATCAGCCCGATCCTGGCCCATGGCATCCACCTCGTGTCCACCGGCCTCCTCCTCGACGACGAGGGCACGGCCCTGATGTGGCGTGGCCTGATGTTGTCCAAGGCAGTCGAGCAGTTCCTCAACGACGTTGCATGGCCATCGGACCTCGGGTATCTCGTGATCGACATGCCCCCAGGGACCGGAGACGTGCAGATGGCCCTGTCCCGAATCCTCCCCCAGGCCGAGATGGTGGTCGTCACCACGCCCCAACTCGCTGCACAGAAGGTCGCTGCGAGGGTTGCTGACATGGCGAGGCGCTCGCACATGCCGCTCGTCGGAGTGGTCGAGAACATGGCAGGATTCACCACCGAGGACGGGCGGCACTACCCGATCTTCGGGCAAGGCGGCGGTCCTGCACTCGCCGATCAGCTCGGCGTGCCTCTCCTCGCCTCCGTTCCCATCGACCCGTGGGTTGCATCGGGAGGTGACTCGGGACAGCCAATCGTGACGGAACACCCGGAGTCCCCCGCGGCCGCCGCGATCACAGAGGCGGCCAGCCGTATCACAGAGATCCTTCCGCCCCTCGCCCTCGACAACTGCGTTGGCCGCTTGGGTGCCCTGATCGCCGAGCTCGACACCTCGACCCCGACGACCGTCTGAAGGCACACCCCCGGGCGACGCTGGCTGGTGCTTGGGCTGATCAGCCGCAGAGGGCCTTCACGAGGGGATACGGGTTGACCCAGTCGCCTGCAGGGGGGGCGAACTGGAAGTGGAGATGGGGCAGCCAGTCCGGGGCGTTTCCCGTCGACCCATTACCCCCGAGGAGGTCACCGACCCCGACCCTCGTACCCCCGGTGATGCCAGCCTCGATGTACTCGAGATGGGCGTAGTAGTACTTGGAACCAGATTCGCCGGTGAGGTACACGGACAAACCTCCGAGCGAGCTGTCAGAGGTCCTCGTAACGGTGCCCCCCTCGATCGCGACGATCGGAGCGTTGCGAGCGGCAACCATGTCGACGCCTTTGTGGGACCTTCCCCCTGAGCGTGGATCTCCCCACGTATCCGAGAAGGAGGTCGCGGCATTCACCGGGCAGGTCTTGCCATCGGTGATGACCGGTGGTGGGGTCGACGGAACCGTGGTGGTGGTGGTCCCCTGGGTGGTCGTCGGTGCAGCCGTCGAGGTCGGTGCCACCGTCGTGGTCACAGATGTCCCGCCTGTGGTGGTCGTCACCGTCGCGGACGGTGCTGTCGTGGTCGACGTCGCAGCTGCCGCAGCCCGTGCTCTCTGCTCTGCC
>JAQAZV010000218.1:0-4619 GCA_032127155.1 Acidimicrobiia bacterium | reverse complement strand
TGGCCCGTCTCCATTTCCTCACATGTCTAGACAGGTTACGTATGGTTGTCTAGACAAGTCAATCCTGATCGAGCACCGCTAGGTTGCAGCACGCGCCATGCCACGAGCCCAGACCCGATACGAGGAGATCGCCGCCTACCTGAGGACGATCGCGCTCGAAATGGAACCCGATACGCGCATGCCTTCCGACGCCGAACTCTGCGAGCGGTTCGGTGTTTCACGGATGACGGCTCGGCAGGCTGTCCAGGTTCTCGTGAGCGAGGGCATCGTCTATCGCAAACGGGGTCACGGAACCTTCCGCCAGCACAGACGCATCCAGCGGTCACTCGGATCGCCCCTTTCCTTCACCGAGAACATGCGGAGGAGGGGGCTCAGCGCCTCGTCGAAGCTCCTCACGTTCGAGCGGGCACGACCAACAACCGAAGATGCGGCTGCCCTCGACATCGACGAGGACTCCCGCGTGGTGATCCTTGAACGCCTCCGATACGCCGACGCTGTTCCCATGGCCATCGAACGAGCCGTGATCTCACCAAAGGTCGACGTGGTACTTGACGGATCGAGTGGGTCCACCTCGCTCCACGATGCGTTCGAGCAATCAGGACACATCCCGACGCGGGCATTGGCGACCGTGAGCGCCCGCCGCGCAACGAAGCGCGAGCGAGACCTCCTCGGACTCCCGACAACCGGAGTGGTGATGGTCGAGCGTCGCGTGATCAGCGACCAGGACGGACTCGCCCTCGAACACACCGAGACGCTCTACGCGGCCGATCGGTACGAGTTCGATGCAGTTCTGTACCGAGGGGACACCGAGGACGCGCGTTGACCGTCTACATCGGCATCGATCTCGGGGGGACGAACGTCAAGGGCGCCGCCATATCTCTCGGTCCGGACGGAAGCGAGATCCTCGAAACCACTTCAGCGCCGACGAAGGCGCACGAGGGACCTGACGCGGTGGCCGACGTGATGGCCTCGGTCGGTGCGGAGCTCCAGGAACGTGTCGGACGGGCGGCAGGAGTCGGGATCGGCGTCCCCGGCCTGTTCGACTTCTCGACAGGAGAGATCGTCTTCTTCACCAACCTGCCGGGGCCATGGGAGGGGTTCCCGCTCCGCGCAAGGATCGCTGATGCCCTCGACCTGCCTGCCACGCTGATCAACGATGCCAGGGCCTTCACGCTGGCGGAAGCGACACTCGGTGCAGGCGCAGGCTGTCGCACCATCGCGTGCCTCACCCTCGGCACAGGCATCGGCGGAGGACTCTTCATCAACGGGCAATTGCATTTCGGGGCCTACGGCATCGGCGGAGAACTCGGTCACCAGACGATCGAGCCGAACGGCCCGATGTGTGGGTGCGGAAACCCTGGATGCATGGAGGCACTCGCTCGGCCCCCGGCGATCGCGGAGCGAGCTGGCTTCGCCACCTTTGAGGAGTTGGTCACCGCCGCGAACGAGGGGAACACGCGGGCCGCAGCCGCCATCGACGACGCGACCACACATCTGGGGATCGGCCTCGCAAACATCGTGACGATCATCGGACCCGAACGGATCGTGATCGGAGGCGGAGGCGCATCCGCTGGTGAAGGTTTCATCGCCGAGATCAGGGACAAGGTCAGAGCAAGGGTCACCCTCGTTCCTCCCGAACGTATCGAGGTCGTTGCGGCATCCCTCGGTTCGACCGCAGGCGCGGTTGGTGCGGCCCTCGCTGCCGTCGATTCACCATCGAAGGACCGCACGTTCCTCGCGGGCGAGATCCCGAGCGCGCAGATGCGTCGAGGCGAACCTACGCGCGACTGACGACCTCGGCGAGCTCCGAAGCCCTGCTGTGGACCGTGTCTGCATCGAAGGAAGCAGTGAGCCATCCGCCGACACCGACCGCCACTGCCCCTGCATCGAGATACTCGCGGGCATTCGAGGCGTCGATGCCACCCGTGGGGATGATCGGGATGTGCCCGAGCGGACCGCGAATCGCATCCAGGTAACCGGGGCCACCGACCGATGCAGGGAAGAGCTTCACCGCGGAGGCACCGAGGTCCCATGCTCGAACGATCTCCGAGGGGGTGACCGCCCCCGGCATCACGGGGACGGCGTGGTCGACGCACCACCGCACGACCCCCTCATCGGTATGGGGCGACACGATGAAGGATGCCCCGGAGGCGACCGCCTCTTCAGCCTGGTGCGCGTTCAGAACCGTTCCGGCGCCAACGAAGAGTCCCGTGGCCGCCATCGCCTCGATGGTCACCGCGGCTCCGTCGGAGTCCATCGTGATCTCGAGGACACCGATGCCACCCCGAAGGAGGGCATCGGCGAGCACGGCATGGGATCCGGGGGCAAGCCTCCTGGCGATCGCGACGACCTTGCCATCAGACACCTGGCTCGGGAGCTCTACGCGAGTCATGGAGTTGTCTCCGTAACCGACCATCCGCCATCGACCTCCAGGATCTGGCCGGTGATCGCGTCGGCTTCGTCGGACAACAGGAAGGCCGAAGCAGAAGCCACCGCAGAGGCGGAAAGGAAGCCACCGGTGAGTGGTTGCTTGCGGGCAACGTATCCGGCAACGACAGGATCGCCCTGTGCGCGTTCCGACATCGGAGTTGCGACAACTGATGGCGCTACCGCATTGACCCGGATGCCCCTGTCTGCATATGTCGCGGCGGCGGCTCTGACGAGGGAGAGCTGCGCGCCTTTCGCAGCTGCGTATGCATGCGTGCCGAAGAGGGCTGGTGAGGGATGGAGCGCGAGCACGCTGGAGATGACAACGATGCTGCCACCCCCACCTCCTCGTTCGGGCATCATCAGCTTCAGTGCCTCCCGCATCGGGAGGAAGGTCGTGGTGAGGTTCAGATCCATGGTTGCGAGCCACGCCTCGAGCGTGATGGCATCGAGTGGCCCATCCCCGAATCGCCGCCCGCTCCCCCCGGCGACAGCAAGCAGTCCGTCGACACGGCCGAAGCGTTCCCTACATGCCTCAAAGGCAGCGACCGTCTCGGGTTCGTCCCTGAGGTCAGCGACAGCCCAACCGTGGTGCCCCCCATCTCCGATTGAAGCGCCGAGTGCAGCGCACTCGTCGGCGTCACGCGCAATGGTGAATACCGATGCACCGTCGGAACACAGCAACTTCGCCGAAGCCGCAGCGATGCCAGTCGCCCCCGTCGCGGCGATCACGCGCCCATCGAATCGTGCTGCCATGACCTTTGTCTAGCATCGCTTCGCATTCTGTGCGGAACCGGCGACGATCCTGGGAGGTGGCCGCCTGTCCGCCCTGAAGGGAGCGATGATGGCCGAACCGACGATCCATGCGGCGACCGAGCAGGTCGATCAGCTCGGAGAGTGTCCGATCTGGGATGATCGCCTCGGGGTCCTCCTCTGGATCGACATCGACGGCCGATCCATCTCGAAGTTCGACCCGACATCTGGATCGACGAGCCGTCGAACGATCCCTGGCAGACCGGGATCGATGGCCATGACCGACGATCCGGATCTGTTGTTGGTCGCCGCCGAACACCAGATCGGATTCCTGGCCTGGTCCACCGGGGAGTTCTCGCCGTGGATCGACGTCGAGGTGGGAGGGGGACCAGGGCGCCTCAACGACGGCGCATGCGATCGTCTGGGACGATTCTGGGTTGGGAGCATGCACGAGGATGGATCGGAATCGATCGGTGTCCTCCATCGGGTCGCACCCGGAGGCGCAACCTCGACTTTCAAGGACGGCATCGGGGTATCGAACGGTCTCGCCTTCTCTCCTGACGGCACCACTATGTACTTCGCCGACAGCTTGGCGAATGTCGTGTGGGCCTACGACTACGACCAGGAAACGGGCACCCCGTCGCGCGAGCGGGTCTTCAACGACTTCAGCGGCCTCCCCGGTTCACCGGACGGGTCGTGCGTGGACGAGGACGGCTGCTACTGGATCGCGTGCTACCTGGGATCGGCGGTGGTTCGTCTCACGCCACGGGGTGACCTCGATCGGATCATCGACCTGCCCGTGAGCAAGCCGACCAAGCCGGCGTTCGGTGGACCTGCCCTGGATGTGATGTACCTCACGTCGATCGGTGGGGGCGGCTCACACCCCGTCCCCAATGAACCCGGTCTGAATGGGCGATTGCTGTCGATCGAAATGAACGTCAGAGGCATCCCGGAACCCCACTTCCCCGTCCATCCGGCGGTTGCGGATCAGTAGGCGGAGTACGCGGGTGGTGCTGGTGGTACGACACGATCTGTCCACGGTGTCCCGAGGTCGGAGGCGATCGCAGCGAGTTCTCCGAATCGGGGTCTGACGACAGCATCGATGTGGTCCATCCTCTCGGTACCCGACAGTCGCGCTGCTTCTGCCCAGAGTGCTCGTCCGACGAGGAACCCAGACGACCCAGCCTCGCACGCAACCGTCACCTGGGTCGCGAACGACTCGAACGGGTCCCCGCCTGAGAGCAGCGTCCACGGCACAGGGCTGGCCTCATCGAGCTCGGCGCAGGCGTCACGCCACGCAGGAAGGTCGACGATCGCGGTATCGGTTGGGAACTGGACCTTGAGGATGTCTGGTCCCAATGCTCCGAGGCGGCGCACGGACTCGATCACGACGCGCCGACGATTGGGGCCATCTGCGTGATCGGTGGGGAGCGCATACA
>JAQAZV010000217.1:0-23789 GCA_032127155.1 Acidimicrobiia bacterium | reverse complement strand
TGGTCTGGGTACTCCCGAGACCCTTCGCCCATTGGTGATGATCAGTGGTGTTGCCAAGGTTCTGACACTCGAAGCAGCAACGCTCTCGGAATACCTCGCCGGCTCGGGCGCACTGCTACTGGGAATCTGGGGTATGACGAGGCTCCTCCGCCGATGGTCGATCGGAGCGGCTCCTGCGCTGGTGGCCGGCGTCGTATACGTTGCGGGGCCAACGGCGCAAGGGATCGCAGGAAACTCCCACATCGGAACACTGCTCGGCCTTGGCCTCCTCCCGTGGGCCCTTCGTTTCTGCCTTGCTCCGCTGAGGGATGGGTGGCGACCAGCCGTCGGCCGCATCGCAGGAACCATTGTCGTCTTCGGTTTCCTCGGCGCGATGGCGCCGCTCCTGCTCCTGATCCCGTTACCCGTCGTCGTGTTGTACGCGCTCCTGCGATTCCGCGACTCAGCGGCGTGGCAGGGCGCGACGATCGCCCTCGTCGGAACTGCCGGAGGCGCCATGTTGCTCAGCCCGTGGATCTGGCAGCATTCTCTCGAGGCCATTGCGAGGGCTGGGTACGCCTTCTGGAACGTTTCGCCGGTGCTGGCCGTCGCCGTTGCCGTCGTCGGTGTCACCGCTGTGGTCGCGGCGCCACGCTCACTCGGAGTGGTTGCGGGGTGGGGTGCCGTCATGGCGGGAGGAGGATTCCTCATTGCTCGTGGCGGTTCATTTGGTTTCGGGTTCGAGGCTGAGTCTGCTGGATTGGCCCTTGCAGGGCTCGGTGTCGGTGTTGTCGTCGGCGTCGTCGCCGAGACCGTATCGGCTCCTGACGAAGTGCGGTGGAGGCGCTTCGTCGCCGGTATCGGCACGGTCGGGATCGTCGTCCTCCTCGTTGCGTCGTCCGTGATCCTCCTCGGCGGACGCATCGGCTTGCCTGGCGATCGATACACGCGCATGCTCGCCTTCACCGAGGCGAACGACGGCGAGGCCGAGAGGAGTCGTGTGCTCCTCGTTGGTCCAGCGGATCTGATGCCGGGGGACAGTCGTGTGATCGATGGTGGCTCCTATCGGGTCGTATCGGCGCCCGTCCCCGATCTGGGTGAGCCGCGCTTGGGAGTTCGTGGGCCCTTGGACGAATTCCTCGAGGAGCGCCTTGCCGAGATCATCGCCGGGGGGACACGACGAGCGGGCGGGGAACTCGCCCCGTTCGGCATCCGATGGATTGTGGTTCTCGGCGATTCCGAGGGAACCGATGCCGATCCCGAGTCACGCGCGTGGCGGCAGGTCTTTGCCGGGCAGTTGGACCTTCTTCCTCTCAGTGCTGGCGTTGAGAATGCTGTGTTTGTTTCCGATGTCGAACCCGTCGGACGGGCGTTGACCGCAACGGATTCGTGGCCGCGGATCGGGTGGACCTACGAAGGCGATCCAGAGGAAGGGCGGAGCGTCTTTGTGGCCGAGAACGCCGATGCCCGCTTTGGTCCTGAGCCGTGGCAGTCCACCGGATTCGCCAATGAGGTCTCGGCGGCGGGCGGAGTCGTGACATTTGACGCTGCTGGTTCGAAGCGTGCGCAGGCAATCGTTGCTGCGCTCGCGGTCTTCGGTCTGGTCGGTGTCGCCTGGTTTGGACGGAGGGGAGCATGAGACGCATTCTGCTTTTGGCCCTTGCGGGTTGTCTCGGGATCATCGGGTTGACACAGGTCGATTCGCCTCCATCGGAGCCCCCCGATTGGGGAGCGATCGACATCACGGATCCCGGCTCTGGCGCGTCGGCCTCACCGTCCGCCTGGTATTGCCCGTGGATCGAGGCTGGGGATATCGTCGATTCCGATGTGATCATCGCGACCGTGCCCGACGTCGACGTGGGGGTCACCTTGCTCCATCCGATTTCCAACGAGGTGCCGGGAACTGTCGAAACCAACGTCGTGGGACCTGGTGCGACAGCGATCGCAACCGGGGATGTGCTTCGGGTCGGGGAATCCCCTGGCATTGTTGAGATCTCGAACGGTCCGGCGGCGGCCGTCACGATGCAGTACTCGGACGGGTTCGTCTCCGCTGACGACTGCGTCGCTTCGGTTCCGAAGGTCTGGTATCTGGCGGGAGGCTCCACGAAGACGGGAACGATCACACGTTTGCGCCTGTTCAACCCGTTCGCTGACAACGCCGAAGTGACGGTCACGGCATATTCAGAGTTCGGCCTCGACCTGATTCCCGAGCTCGACGGATTCGATGTCGAGGGCCGATCCTGGACGACGATCGACATCGAGCCCTACCTGCCGTTCCGTGACGAGCTGGCGTTCACGGTCACAACGAACACCGGCCTTGTCATCCCTGCCCTGATTCGGTCCGATGACCGGGGCGAGGGAGTGTGGCGAGGCACCGCCCCCAGCGACACGTGGGAGTTCCCGATCGTGACTGCGGGCGGCCTCGACCCGTACATCGCGGTCATGTCTGCGGGGGACGACTCGATCGTCGTCAGTGTGGACATCGTCGGACTGGACGGCACGATTCGGAATGCTCGCGAGGTCACGGTCGACTCGTCGAGTCCAGCTTTGATCCCGCTATCGGACCTTGCTGCAGCTCCGTTCGGCGTGAGGGTGAATGCGACATCGCCGGTCGCCGCGGCAGCAATTGCGCTTGTGCCGACTGGTGAAGGCGCCGACGACCTCGGCGGGGAACCCGACGCTTCAACGACCACCGTGGCAGGGGATGACACCTCTACCACCGTGCCCGAAGCCTTCGTCAAAGGCCTTGCCGGGACGGGTGGATCAGCTCGGCGCTCGGCGGAATGGATCGTTCCACTCGACACCCTGCCCGGATCGACGACGACGATCTGGATCATGAACTCGGGTACGGAACCCGCAACGGCGTCGTACGCAGCCCTCGGTGAGGACGAGTATGCGGCTGAGGAAACCATCGACATTCCGGCAGAGTCGATCGTTGGCATCGATGTTGAAGTCGGTATCGGCTACTACGGCTATCGAATATCAGCGTCGCTTCCGGTTTCGGTGGCGTGGGATATCGCTGGTGACCGCGGGGTTGGCCTTGCTCCTGGGATTCCACTGCTATGACCGGAGCGGCAACGCGGATCATCATCGTTCTTGCCCTCATCGCAGGTGCAGCGGCTATCGCATGGGTGGTGTCTCGCTACACCAAGCCTCCTCACCCCGAGGTCACCGTTGGCGACATCGGTGACCGTCCGGGTGTCGTGTTGTTCACTTCGACCACGTGCGCAACCTGCAAGGAGGTGATCACCATGCTCGAGGAACGGTCGATCCCCTTTCGGGAAGTCACCAGTGAACTCGAGCCCGGTCGATTCGATGAGTGGGGAATCGTTGCTGTCCCGGTGATGGTCGTACTCGACGGGAGTGGAGGGGTGGTTGCCACGTTCTCGGGCAACCCACGACGTGCTGCACTTCGGCGAGCAGTGGCCGCTGCAGGTATACCCGTGACCTGAAATCCTTTGTTCCCCATCATGCGACGCCTACCTTGTCGCGACGATGACCACGTCCTGCACCCGATGTCCCGCGAGGGGCGCGACCCTCCTCACGTACGATCACGCTGGAGCCGAGGTCTATCTCGACGATGTGCGTGGTGATGAGCAGCGGTACGAAGGGATCGTGCTGTGTGCGGACCACGCGGCCCGATTCACCGCTCCCATGGGATGGGGGATCATCGACCGCCGAACGCACGGTGTGCTCGTTCCCGATGGATCAGGGGTGACGTGACGTGCCGATCGACAGGGATGTGATCGAAGCGGTTCGGGAGATGGGGGAGCCAGAGCTGCGCAGGTTGTTCATGCTCACCAGGGCGCGTCTCGAGCGGCGCGGGCATGCGTTCCCCGAACTCGGACCCGATGTGAAGATTCGGAAACAGATGGTTCGGTGCGGGAAGGCGTCCTGCTCGACGTGCCCCCACGGGCCGTATGTCTATGCGTATTGGATGGAGGACGGCAAACAGCGGTCGAAGTACCTCGGGCGGTACGACGACCTCCCTGAGGATGACGAAACGGCAGGCGCTGACTAGACACAGAACGCGCGTGCTACAATACTTAGCGTGGTCGTCGGGCTGACGATCGACGAGGAGGAACCGTGAGGAAGGCGACACATGAAGGACTGGTCTGCACGTCGTGCGGAGAACAGTCCGTCATCTCGATCGAGATGACTCTCCCTGATGGATCCCGCGTGATCTTCAATTCCTGCCACGTGTGCGAGACCAAATGGTGGGACAGGGAGGGCGAGTCCCTCCCCGTCGATGGCATCATCGATCTCGTCAGCGAATAGGCCTCAAACTCAGAACTCAGATCTCAGAACTCAGATCTCAGATCTCAGAACTCAGAACTCAGAACTCAGAACTCAGAACCTCGATAGCTCAAACCTGCTGACCGGGTACTCTCCCACCTCGTGACGACCGTTGCCCCTCCGGACGCCCCTGAGTTGGTCGAGCCGCTTCCACCGCCCCCACCGACACGTGCAGGGGACCCGGTGTCGAAGTGGTTCGTCGCAGCCCTCGTGGCCGTGCCGACGATCCTCATCCTTCTCACGATGTCTGGTGCCCTTGGCCCGATCCTGAGGGACGGGCAATCACTGTGGAGGCTGCCGTACCTCCTCGTCGCCAATACCCCGACCGGTGGCGACATGGGTGCTCACGTGCTTCTTCCCAAGGTGCTCCTCGAGAACGTGTTGCCCACCGGGCGGATCATGGGCTGGAGCATGGATTGGTATGCGGGCTTCCCCGCGCTCTACTTCTACTTCCCGCTTCCGGCGCTGACGACGGTTGGCCTCGATCTGATCCTGCCCTACGGCATCGCGTTCAAGCTGGTGACGATCGCAGGCCTGGTCGCCCTTCCGACGGCTGCGTACTTCACGATCCGGTTCCTGGGATTCACACGGCTCGTCGCAGCGATCGCGGGCGTGGCCGGGTCGCTGTTCGTGTTCATGGAGAGCTACTCGATCTTCGGTGCGAACATCAAGTCGACCCTTGCCGGTGAGTTCTCGTTCTCATGGTCCTTCGCTTTGTCGATCCTCTACGTCGGCTTGACCGTGCGCAATGTCAGGCTGGGGAGGCGCTTCGATGCGTGGGCCGGCATTGTCCTCGGCCTGACGGCGATGTCGCACATCATCACGACGATTGTCGTGGTCGTGACGACGCTTCCTCTTCTCCTTGCACCGCTCGCTGCCGTGGGCAATCGTGAGCGACTGGTCAAGGCTCGTGACGGTGCCATCGGAGTGTTGACCTCCTACGGACTGGGTTTTGCCCTGTCGGCGTTCTGGTCCCTGGCGCTCGGCGTACGCGTGCTCCAGGGTATGACGTCTGACATGGGTTGGGCGCCGGTGCGTACGATCATCGGGAACTACCAGAATCCTGGATCTCCGATCCCCGGCGAGCTGGTGCCGGTGCTGGCCATCGCTGTCGTCGGGGTGATCTGGACCCTTGCCAGGCGGGATCACGTCGGCATACTCCTGTGGATGACGGCCTGGCCGCTTGCCGGGTATTTCCTGATTGCCTATTTCGAATTCACCATGCTCTACAACGCGAGGTTGCTTCCGTATTGGTTCTTTGGCGTCTACACGTTCGCCGGGCTCGGTGTGGGCCTCGGCGTAGCGGCGGTCGCGCGTCGTTTCGCCGATCGGAGGCGGGCAACACTCATCGCAGGTGCTGCGGCGGTTCTCCTCATGGTGGGGGCGGTTGCCTTGTCGATGCACGACCTTCCCGGATGGGTGAAGTGGAACTACGAGGGCTACGAGGGGAAGCAGTCGTGGTCCGAGTACGAGAACCTGATGGAGACGGTTGATGCCCTCCCTCCCGGAAGGATCATGTGGGAGGCCAACGGTGACATGAACCAGTACGGCACACCCATGGCGCTGATGCTGTTCCCGTTCTGGTCTGAGGGGCACCCATCGATGGAAGGCCTGTTCTTCGAGAGTTCGCTCACCACACCGTTCCACTTCCTGAACGCGTCAGAAGTGTCGCTGCGCCCCTCGAACCCAGTGCGCGGGCTCACGTATCGATCGATGGACTTCGAGCGAGCGGTCAAGCACCTCGAGATCTACGACGTTCGCTATTACGTGTCCTACACCGCCGATGCGCGGGCAGCCGCCGAGGAATTTGGTCTCGAGGTGATCGCCGAGGCCGACCCGTGGGCGGTGTTTGCCCTCCCCGATTCGAACCGTGTTGATGTGGCGACGATGGAGCCTGTGGTTTGGGCAGGTGAGGGTGATTTCGTCGACGCTGCCCTGGAGTGGTACGACGACGTCGAGAATCTCGATTCATGGCTGGTCGAGGATGGACCCGCTGACTGGCGGCGGGTCACGAGCATCGACGATCGTCTCACCGGCCAGCGGCCCTATGACGGCACCGGAACGGCAACCGTCACCCAATTCGAGGACCACACGGTGTCTTTCACGACTGATGCCATCGGTGTTCCCCATCTCGTGAAGGTCTCCTATTTCCCGAACTGGACCGTCGACGGAGCGGCTGGCGTCTATCGCGTAGCTCCCTCCCTGATGCTCGTCATCCCGACGCAGTCCGACGTAACTCTTCAGTTCTCGTACACATGGGTCGAGATTGTTGGTGGAGTGCTGACCATCGTCGCCGTTGTCGGTCTCGTGGTGTACGGCGTGGTACGGCTCCGGAAGCGATCAAAGGTGGAGGCGTGAGGCGTTACCTCAGCACATTCGCGAACCGTGAATCGGCGATGCAGGCGATCAAGGTGGCCGTTGTCGGCGTGGTGAACACCATCGTTTCCTTTGCGCTCTTCAACGTCTTCCTCGCCTCCGGCCTGTCATGGTTCGCCGCGGTGACGGTTTCCTTTGCACTCACGACCTTCATGTCGTTGGTCATCAACCGCCGATGGACCTTCTCACTGAAGGATGGGCGAGTTTCCCGCTCGGAGACCCTGTCGTTCTTTGCGGTCAACATCGCTGCGTACGTCGCGACCGTCGCGATCATGTGGATCGCCGAGATCATCTTCGGACCACTCGGAACCTTCGGCTACAACGTTGCGCTGGTCATCGCAGCTGGCCTGCTGATCCTTCCGAAGCTGGCCGGCTATCGCGATCTCGTCTTCAGCAAGGCCCTTGGGGGGCGGTCCGAAGTGGTCGAGCCCGCCGGGACCATCTAGCTGTCTGCAGTCCTCAGGGGTTCTTCAGCGAGCTACGAATCGCCCAGACACCCTTGAGTGTCCTGGGAACTCGCTTCGCCAGGCTCGACTTCGCCTCCCGGAGCTCCTCGACGGATGCTGGTAGCTCCGCGATGCGATAGCCCGCCCGTTCAGCCCTGACCACGAGCTCGGTGTCGAAGAGGTCAGTGGTCGATATCACCTGTGGTCCGACATCGAGCACTACGGAGCGCCGAACGAGCTTCATCCCGTGGGTGTCGCTGACGCCCGATGACAGGACGAACCTCAGCACCTGATTGAAGGTCCAGGTGGCAAATCGACGCCATGGTCCCCTCCGGTCATCGGCTCCGGAGGCTCGCTTCGAGGCCAGGACGAGATCGGTGTGATCGGCCAATGTGAGGGCATCGTTGAGGAAGCTGCCGGAGAAGTAGTCGATGTCGAAATTCACGACCCATTCGGTCGTTGCGACGAAGAATCCCTCGCGCATGGCAGCGCCGTAGTCCGGCGTCGCCAGTTCGAGGAGTTCGAGATTCGGGTAGTGCAACATCGCCGCTCGAACAAGCTCGGCCGTGTCGTCTGTTGAGCCATTCTCGGCGACGAGGACCAGCACATTGGCGTCGACGGAGTCCATCTCGGCAAAGAGGATCGGAAGCGCCGTCGGGAGATAGTCAGCCTCGTTGTGGACAGGGATGACGACCGTGACGTCTGGCTTGGAGAGGTCGGTCATGGGAGCGGGAGTGTAGGGACTCAGAGCGGGATGCGGCCGGTGAAGGGGAAGTCCGTAGACTGGCGTCCCATGGATCTCTCTCACATCGTCAAGGCATACGACGTTCGCGGTGTCTTCCCTGACGAGTTCGACGAGGAAGCTGCCTACCGCCTGGGAGGAGCCTTTGCCGAATTCGTGCCCTCCGATGAGGTGATTGTCGCCAGCGACTGTCGGTTGTCGTCCCCTGCGATCCTTGATGCCCTCGTTGACGGGATCACCGCCCAGGGTGTCGATGTCCGGCTGGTGGGGGAGGTGCCAACGGATCTGCTCTACTTCGCGTCTGGCGCCCTTTCCCTTCCCGGTGTGATCATCACGGCATCACACAATCCTCCCCAGTACAACGGATTGAAGTTCTGTCAGGCGTCAGCGGCTCCCATCGGACAGGACACAGGACTCGTTGACATCCGACTCGCTGCCGAACGTGGACTCACACCGTCGGATGTGCGGGGCACCGTGACATCCCAGGACATGATCAGCGGATATGTGGATCACGTGCTCGGGGCAACCGGTGCTGATGCCATAGGTGCCCTCACGATCGCCGCCGACGGTGGGAACGGCATGGCTGGCGCCGTGCTGCCGCAGGTCTTCGACCGCCTCGCGGCAGTGCTCATTCCTCTCTATCTCGAACCAGACGGGACCTTCCCGAACCATCCTGCGGATCCGTTGCGGCCTGAGAACCTGGTCGACCTCATTGAGCTCGTGAGGGGGGAGACCCCAGACCTTGGAGTTGCGTTCGACGGCGACGCTGACCGCGCCTTCTTCATCGACGACCTGGCGAGTCCGCTGCCGGGAAGCACAACGACGGCGATCATTGCGGACTGGTTCCTGTCGCGATTCCCCGGCAGTGCGATCGTCCACAACCTCATCTGCTCGAAGGCCGTGCCGGAAACCATCGAGGCCGCCGGTGGGCTCCCGGTGCGAACAAAGGTCGGCCATTCGTACATCAAGCAGGTGATGGCGGAAACGGGAGCCGTGTTCGGAGGCGAGCACTCCGGGCACTACTACTTCAGGGACAATTTTCGTGCTGACAGCGGCATCATGGCAATGCTCGTTCTGATGCGGGTTCTCTCAGACGCAGGCGTCCCCCTCTCGGAGCTCCGGAAGCGCTACGAGCCCTACGCGCAGTCAGGTGAGATCAACTTCGTCGTTGCGAACAAGGATGCCGCCGATGCTGCCGTCGTGCGCGCGTTCTCGGAACACCGTCCGGATCGCCTCGATGGATTGACGATCGACCTGGGGGATCGATGGTTCAACCTCCGCGCATCCAATACGGAGCCCGTCCTTCGCCTCAACGTCGAGGGTCCTGACGACGAAGCGGTCGAGGAGCTCGTTGAGCAGCTGGCTGCGATCATCAAGGAGGAGACATGACCGACGAACCACTCGTATCCGCAGAGCTGCTCGCGATCATGCAATGCCCTGCGTGCGCAGGGACCCTTTCGGAACGGAGAGAACCTCCCGCCCTCGTCTGTGGCGACTGCACACGGGCATATCCGGTTCGCGATGGCATTCCCATCATGTTGATCGACGAGGCCGAGAAATCCGAAGGCTCGTAAGCCGTCAGTTCGTTGTTATCTCGATGAATTGCAGCCTGCTCAGACTCCGAAGTCGAAGTCGAGTGATCCAGGGGCAACCTCCTCGATCGGCGTGACATCCTCGTCCGGTGGTGCGACGATGACGACGTCGCCCCCGATGTCGAAGGCGTCATACCGAATGACCATCGTATCAAAGCTCTGCTCAGGCGGAAGGTCCGCTGACGAGGCATCGATCTCGAGAACGAGGCGAACCAGATCGCCGCCCGACGAGATCCACAGATCGAACGGAATGGATCCATCGGCGAAGATTCCTGAAGCCTCCAGTTCCGCTCGTTCCTCGTCGGTCAGCTCATCGACCATTCGAGTGGTGTCGAACGTGATCCGATAGTGCGTTGCTGCGACTCCGTTCACTGATTCGGTGCCGAGGTTCGCAACCGTGGCATCAGCTCCCTCGTAGGCACCGAGTACTTCGGTTGGATCGGAAGGAACCGTTTCGAACCCGGAGGCGAAGTCGGTGCCGTCCTCGGCCGGCATGGAGATCCATTCCGTGTCGACGCCCAGCATCTCTCTCAAGAACGGCACCTTGGCATAGGCACGGTCGCCGACCTGACGGAACTCGATCGCTTCGGCGAAGATCGCGCCGAAGCCGTCGAGGTCGCTTGGCGCGTCCTCGATTGCGTCGGCAAGGGATGACATGTCGATCACGAACGATCCATCGCCAGTGTCGGCATCGAAGGCGCTGGAGAAGGCGATCGTTGCCTCGCTGAGTCCGGTTGCATCGTTCGCGCCGGTCACGGTGAAGCTGCCCTCGATGCGTCCTGAGGAGGAGCCTGCTGATGCCTCGAGGGTCTTCATCAGGGCCCTGTATTCGTCGGCGGCAGGGTCCGCGAGCATGGTGGTCGGAGGCGACACGGGCGCCGTGGTCGTCGATGCCTCGATCGAGGTGCTGGTCGTGTCTTCAACCTGACCAGTGGTCTTCGACGGAGACTGGTTGGTCCCGATTTCGCCCGCGGCGCATGCTGAAACGACGAGGGCGATAGCGAGCGCGGTTATCCAGGTCTTCCTCACGGCAATTCCTCCTCGGGTTCCTCGCCTATCGGCAGATCTGGCCGATTCATTGAGCGCGACCCTCCTCGGTCGGCCCATCGGGGCAGGAGTGACGTCTCGCGTTCTTGCTATGCCCGGTTGAAGTCATCCTCGATGCGGATGACATCATCGAGTTGGGGGGTCGACACTTCGATGATCTCGACTGCTGCGTCGTTCGGAGCCTCGAAGCGGTGAACCATGCCGGCAGGGATGTCCGCTGAATCGCCCATCTCGAGGATCGACGTGGTCGCATCAACGCCCCGTCCGAGATTCAGGATGAGCCTGCCGCTGGTGACGAGCACGGATTCGTGCTTGTGGTCGTGATACTGGAGGCTCAGGCGTTTCCCGGCTTCGATATGGATGACTTTGCCGGCGTAATGCTCGGTGTGGGACCACAGCAGCTCGTATCCCCAGGGTTTGTCGATGCGTCGTGCCATGGTGCGCAGGCTAGACATGCTCGTGGCGTCGGCCGTGCCACGCTGGGTGGGACTCGGACGAGGCCTACCATGCGCGCCCCGTCTCGAGGAACGTATGAATCACGACATCGCACACATCGGGTTGTCCGAACAGGGCCACCTCCGCATCGAATGGGCAGGCCGCCGTATGCCGGTCCTTGGTGCCATCAAGGCACGGTTCAGTGAAGAGCGGCCGCTGGAGGGCATCCGCATCGCAGCGTGTATGCACGTGACGAGCGAGACGGCGAACCTGATGCTCGCGCTCGTCGCTGGTGGTGCTTCAGTGTCGCTATGCGCCTCGAATCCACTCTCGACACAGGATGATGTCGCTGCTGCCCTGGTGGATGCAGGCATCCCGGTGTACGCGATCCGGGGTGAGGACTCCGACACGTTCTACGACCACATCAACGCCGTTCTCGATACCGAGCCCCACCTGATCTTTGATGACGGGGCAGACATGACGACCGTCCTCCACAGGGAGCGAGCGGACCAGGACATCGTCGCGGGGATGGAGGAGACGACGACAGGCGTCATCCGTCTCAAGGCGATGGCAGAGGAGGGCGTTCTCCGCTTTCCCGTCGTCGCGGTCAACGACTCTGACACCAAGCATCTGTTCGACAATCGCCACGGGACTGGCCAGAGCTCGCTCGACGGAATCCTGAGGGCTTCGAACATCCTCTTCGCAGGCAAGCGAGTCGTTGTCGCCGGATTCGGGGACTGCGGATGGGGAATCGCGACCAGGGCGAAGGGCCTCGGTTCCGATGTGATCGTCGTCGAGGTCGATCCCATTCGCGCCGTTGCCGCTGCAATGGAGGGCCACAGGGTCCTCTCCAGCATGGAGGCGGCGGAGGTCGGTGAGGTCTTCATCACTGCTACCGGCAACATCCATGTCTTCAGGGCGGAGCACTTCGCCGTCATGAAGGACAACGCCATCATCGCAAACGCCGGACACTTCGACGTCGAGTTGGATCTCGCCGCCCTCGACGAGATGGCGGAGTCGCGGAGGGTGATCAGGGACAGCCTGGAGGAATACACGTTGCCGAACGGCAAACGCATCCTGGTGGTTGCCGAAGGTCGTCTCGTGAACCTCGGCGCTGCTGAGGGTCATCCCGCCGTTGTGATGGACATGTCCTTCTCGGACCAGGCGATCGCTGCCGAGTGGATCGTGAAGAACGCCGACGAGCTGGAACCGAAGGTCTATCGCCTTCCGCAGGCACTCGACGAGGAAGTCGCGCGGCTCAAGCTCGAGGCGATGTGGGGTTCGCTGGAGGTCCTGACCGACGAGCAGGTGGACTATCTCTCTTCGTGGGAACACGGGACCTGATCGTCGTCCGTATTCGTCACAGGGAGCCGATACGTTCGCGACGTGTTGTGCCTTTCGTGTGCGTTGCCCGCACGTGTGCTGTGCGAGCCGTGTAGGCAGACCCTTCGACCCGTGCCGCCACGCCGTGTTGCCGGGGTCGTTGCCGAGGCGGCTTTCCTCCATCGCGATGCCGCAGCGAACCTCGTCCGCAATATGAAGTATCGAAGGAGCCTCCCGGCTGCTCGGTTCCTCGCCCGTGCGATGGCTGAGTCGGTGTCGCGTGATGCCACGGTCCTGATTCCTGTTCCGAGGGCCCTCGTCCGAAGGGTGACGTATGGCATCGATCCGTCGCACGAGTTGGCGAACGAGCTCGCTGTCATCACCGGACTCCCCGTGCTGCACGCCCTGAAGGCCCCGATCTGGTGGCCGAGGCGCGCAGGCGCTCCACGATCCCGACGCGGGCGGGTCGTCTTCTCGTCAATCGGCGGCAGATTTGATCGCTCGGTGCTCGTGGACGATGTGTTGACCTCGGGAGCCACGATGGAGAGCGCCATCGATGCGCTGGAAGGCGCCGATATCTCGGTGGTAACTGCGACAGCGGCGGGTACCATGGAATCAGGAGCGGTATCGCACACCGGACACGGAGGTGGCCTACGCCGAAGCGAGGAATGATCGCATCTCGGTCCCTATGTGCATCACACACGCGCTCCAGCCATCCCGGTCGTCGGTCCAAGTGATCGCGGCCACAAACTCTCCAGGAGAGGAGGACGGGTGACCGTTCGCGTCCATGGCAGGAACATGCAGGTACCGGAGGACATCAAGACGTTTGCGGAGGGCCGCGTCGAACACGCGGGGAGGATCTTCAATGACGGCGGACCGGTTGATGTCGAGTTCTCGGAGATGACCAACCCGCGTATCGACGAGAAGTACACGGTCGAGATCACGTCCCACGTGGCCGGTCACATCGTGCGTATCGAAGCAGACGCCGGGGATGAACGATCAGCCCTCGATACTGCAGCCGACAAGTACGAACGCCAGCTGCGGCGACTCAAAGAGCGACTCATCCAACGGAATCGGGCTGCGAACAAAGACCTCAACCACCCCACGGAGGGGTCCGATGTAGTGAGTGACCGTGGCGTCGGGATCGTCAGGACCAAGAGGTTCGTGATGAAGCCGATGACACCAGAGGAAGCTGTATTGCAGTTGGAGATGCTCGGTCACGACTTCTTCTTCTTCCTCGACGCAGAGTCTGACAAGCACTGCGTGGTGTATCACCGGCGCGACGGCAACGTAGGACTGATTGAACCGGAATGAACCGGAGCGCACATGAGGCAACTGCTCGTCGTCGACGATGTACCACTGTTCAGGGCTGGCCTCTCGGCTGCCCTGAGGGGTGCTGGGTATACGGTCGTCGGAGAAGCTGCAGACGGTGAAGGGGCAGTTGCCGTCGCCGAGACGGAGCAGCCTGACATCGTCCTCCTCGACCTTCTGATGCCAGGCATGTCCGGCATCGACGTCCTGGAAAAGATCAGGGCCGTTGCCCCGAAAGCAGCCGTTGTGCTGCTCACCGGCAGCGAGTCCGACGAGGACATGGTCGCGGCGATCCGCGGCGGAGCACGGGGCTACATCCTGAAGGACATGCCGTTCGACGAACTCGTCTCCTCGATCGACAACATCGCCGATGGTGGCGCGGCCATCTCACCCGGAATGGCAGGCAAACTGTTCGACGTGACGCGCCAACTCCTTCGTCACCAGGACCTGGTCGGCGTGAGGAAGCCGACCCTGACGGGTCGTGAGATCGAGGTTCTCGAGCTCGTGGCGGACGGCAAGACAAGCCGCGACATCGGTGATCTGCTCTTCATCTCTGAGAACACGGTGAAGAACCACATCCGCAACATCCTCGACAAGCTCGGGCTGCACTCCCGCAACGAAGCGGTGCTGTACGCCATCAAGGAAAGCCTCATCAGCCTTCCATGACGCCACGGACGCGGTCGAATGAGAACGGCAGGTCCGCCGTAGTATCTGTGCGTCATGTCAATGCTTCAACGTGTCCTTCGCGTCGGCGAGGGAAAGCGCTTCAAAGATCTCCAACGTCTCGCTGATCGCGTCAACGCGCTCGAGGCCGAAATCGAGCAGCTCTCTGATGAGGAGCTCGCAGCCAGGACGCCCTGGTTCAAGGAGCGGCTGACTGCAGGCGAGACCCTCGACGACATTGAGGCTGAGGCATACGCAACGGTGCGTGAGGCAGCAAAGCGGGTCATCGGCCAGCGCCACTACGACGTCCAGATCATCGGTGGGGCGACGATGCACAGGGGCATGATCGCCGAGATGAAGACCGGCGAAGGAAAGACCCTCGTACAGACCTTGCCCTCGTATCTCAATGCCTTGGGCGGCGGCGGCGTGCACGTCGTCACGGTGAACGACTACCTCGCGGCCCGCGACGCGGAGTGGATGGGGAGTATCCATCGATTCCTCGGACTCGAGGTAGGCCTCATCCAGGCGTGGATGACACCCGAAGAGCGCAGACCCCAATATGCCGCCGACATCACGCACGGTACGAACAACGAATTCGGATTCGACTACCTCCGCGACAACATGACCATGACCCCTGAGCACATGGTTCAGCGGGGCCACGCCTTTGCCATCGTGGACGAGGTCGACTCGATCCTCATCGACGAGGCAAGAACTCCTTTGATCATCTCGGGTCGAGTCGGTGAGACGGGGAAGTGGTACACCGAGTTCGCCCGCATCGCGGCGAGGCTTCGAGTCGACGAGCACTACGAGGTCGATGAGAAGAAGCGCCAGGTCATCACCACCGAAGAAGGGGTGACTCGTGTCGAACAGATGCTCGGTGTCGAGAACATGTACGACTTCGCCAACGTTGACTTCATCCATCACCTCGACGTGGCGTTGAAGGCGAAGACGCTCTACCAGCGCGACGTCGACTACCTGATTCGCAGTGGCCAGGTCATGATCGTTGATGAGTTCACGGGACGGGTGCTCGAGGGCAGGCGGTACTCCGAGGGTCTTCATCAGGCGATCGAGGCGAAGGAGGGGGTGGCCATCAAGGAGGAGAATCAAACCCTTGCCACCATCACCCTTCAGAACTACTTCCGGATGTACGACAAGCTGGCGGGAATGACCGGTACAGCGATCACCGAGGAAGGTGAGTTCGTCGAGATCTACGGACTCGAGGTTGTGGTGATCCCCACGAATCAACCGATCGCAAGGGCTGATCAGCCTGACTTGGTCTACGTCGACGAGGACCACAAGTTCGCGGCCGTCGCCGATGACATCGAGGAGCGCAACAAGATCGGACAGCCGATCCTGGTTGGCACCGTGTCGATCGAGAAGTCGGAAAGGCTGGCCAGTGCGCTCACGAAGCGTGGCATGACCTTCGAGGTCCTGAATGCCAAGCAGCATGAGCGCGAGGCCCACATCATTGCCCAGGCAGGGAAGCCGGGGGCGATCACCGTCGCAACGAACATGGCGGGCCGCGGTGTCGACATCGCCCTCGGAGGGAATGCCGAGGAGCTTGCAAAGACCGAAATGCGCAAGAGGGGAATCGAACCGTCCGATCCCGCGTATGACGAAGCGTTCAAGAGCGCCATCGAGGACTTCGTCGTAGAAACCGCTCGAGACCGCGAGCTTGTCCTCGAGGCTGGTGGCCTGTATGTCCTCGGTACCGAGCGTCACGAGTCGCGGCGGATCGACAACCAGCTTCGTGGACGATCCGGCAGGCAGGGGGATCCTGGAGAGAGCCGGTTCTACTTGTCGCTGCAGGACGACCTCATGCGAAGGTTCGCCAACGAACGGGTGGCCTCGATCATGGAACGGCTCAAGATTCCGCCTGATGTCCCCATCGAGGCGAAGATGGTGAGCAAGTCGATTGAGCGGGCCCAGAGCCAGGTGGAGTCCCAGAACTTCGAGATCCGGAAGAACGTCCTCAAGTACGACGAGGTCATGAACACCCAGCGCGAGATCGTGTATCGCTGGCGCAACCAGATCTTGCACGGTGAGGCGACGGACGAGTTGCTCGGCGAATGGCGCGACGAAGTTGTCGAGGATGTCGTGCGCGACATGACCGATCGCACCGATCCGAGCGACTGGGATTGGGACGACCTCTCAATCCGCATGACCGCCTTGTATCCGACGACACTGACCAGGGACTCGTTCGAGGACCCGGAAGATCTCCATCCCGAGGAGGTCGTCGAGGCGTACATCGAGGATGCCGCCCAGATGTACGCACAGCGCGAGGAGGCGCTCACGGAAACCGTGATGCGCAATCTCGAACGCACCGTCGTGCTCTCAGTGATCGACAACAAGTGGCGAGAGCACCTCGGTGAGATGGACTACCTCAGGTCGGGTATCGGTCTCCGAGCGATGGGACAACGTGATCCCCTCGTGGAGTACCAGCGGGAGGGATTCACCTACTTCGAGGATCTCGTGTCGACGACGAAGATCGATTCGATCCGATACATGTTCCACGTCGAGGTGGCCCAGCGTGAGGCTCGCCCGCAGCCAGCGAGCGTCGTGACATCGAGCGCCAAGAGTGATGGGTCGACGCACCGCCAGGTGCAGCGGGACGGCGACAAGGTCGGGCGAAATGCCGCCTGTCCCTGTGGATCCGGCAAGAAGTACAAGCGATGTCACGGTGCACCCGGCGCCGAACCCCTTCCGGCCTGACGGCCTCGCTACGCTGCTGAACCATGGAACCCGTCGAACTTCGCGCCCTCGTCAGCGATCTCTCGGGTCGCCTGGAAGACGCCCGACTCTTCCTCGACATCGAGGGAAAGGAGAAGGAGCTCATCGAGCTCCGGGAACAGGCGTCGGCACCGGACCTGTGGGACGATCAGGATCGCGCACGAGAGGTGACCAGCAAGCTCGCACGCCACGAGCAGACGATCAAACTCGTCGAGGACCTCCGTGCGAGCATCGACGACGTCGAGGTCTTGCTCGAGCTGTCCATCGAGGAGGGCGATGCGGCAGCCCTCAGCGAGGTCGATGGCGAGCTTCGTCGCCTCGCAGCGGAGATGGCGATCCTCGAGCGCGAGTCGCTGTTCTTCGGCGAATACGACGACAACCCTGCCATCGTGTCGATCTCTGCAGGTGCCGGGGGCGTCGACGCCCAGGATTGGGCCGAGATGCTGCTCAGGATGTACGTGCGGTACCTCGAACGGTCCTCTTTCACCTTCGTCGTCGATGAAATCCTCGAGGGGGAGGAAGCCGGGATCAAGTCAGCGACCTTCACTGTCAGGGGAGACAACGCCTACGGGACGTTCGAGTCCGAGCGCGGAACGCATCGTCTCGTGAGGATCAGCCCCTTCGATTCGCAGGCTCGACGCCACACGGCTTTCACCGGGGTTGACGTGATCCCTGAAGTCGATGTGGAACTGATCGAGATCGATCAGGAGGATCTCCGGATCGACACCTACCGTGCATCCGGTGCCGGTGGCCAGCACGTCAACAAGACAGATTCTGCAGTTCGCATCACGCACCTCCCCACGGGCATCGTCGTGTCGTGCCAGGCCGAGCGGTCGCAGATGCAGAACAAGGCGAGGGCGATGCAGCTCCTCGCTGCGAGGTTGGCCGACAAGGCGAGACAGGACCAGCTGAACACGGTCGCCGCCATCCGAGGCGAGCAGACGGAAGCAGGGTGGGGGCGCCAGATCCGTAGCTACGTCCTCCAGCCCTACCAGATGGTCAAGGATCTCAGGTCGGACTTCGAGGTCGGGAACATCCAAGGGGTCCTCGACGGTGACCTGGATGGCCTGATCGACTCCTATCTCCACTGGAGAAGGTCCGAGCAGGCCGACGAGTAGCAGTCAGCGGTTGACGGTTGCGGGTGCTCGAGGGTTGACCTCCCACCGTGCGCCGTGGCGGGCGCAATCGGCGAGCCGACGTTCAACGTCACTGTTGCATCGAGGTATACGGGGGGAGGCCTCCTCGCTGCTCCCCAATACCCCGAGTTTGTGAGATCCACCCCTAACCTCGTCGGTGGCTGGCGGAGTGGGCCAACCAGTACAGCCGTCCCCCCCCTGAGATCCTCATATGATCAAACTCGAAAACGTCACGAAGGTGTATCCGGGCAACACGGTTGCCGTGAAGGATGTCGACCTCGACATCGGCAAAGGAGAGTTCGTCTTCCTCGTCGGTGCTTCCGGATCGGGGAAGTCCACCCTCATCCGCCTCATGATGCGAGAAGAGGCTCCTACCAACGGGGATATCTGGGTTGCGGGGAAACATGCGTCGGACCTCGCCGCATGGAAGGTTCCCCACCTGCGCCGATCGATCGGGACGGTGTTTCAGGACTTCAAGCTGCTTCCGACGAAGACCGTGTACGAGAACGTCGCCTTTGCGATGGAGGTCACCGGAAAGCACAGTTCCGTCATCAGGAACCAGGTGCCCCAGGTACTCAAGCTGGTGGGACTCTCCGAGAAGGCCGACCGACTTCCACGCCAACTCTCCGGCGGTGAACAGCAGAGGGTCGCCGTTGCGCGAGCCTTCGTGAACCGCCCTCTGATCCTGCTGGCCGACGAGCCGACGGGGAACCTCGATCCCAAGACGTCGGTCGGCATCATGAGGATTCTGGACCGAATCAATCGCACCGGCACGACGGTTGTCATGGCAACGCACGACCATGCAATCGTCGATGCCATGCAGCGACGGGTGGTCCAGCTCGACCGTGGCCACATTGCACGAGACGAGTCGCGTGGTATCTACGAGACCCGCCAGGTTCCCGTCGCCGACCAGGAAGCTTCCGTATTCGAGATTCCGGTGGCTGATAGCGACGAATCAGCATCAATGACACCCAACCCACCGGTTGATCCGGTCGCAGCCGACGAGAGCAGTTCCGTCGGTACACAGGCTGTATTTGAGGACGGCGGGGACGCTGTTGAGTCCGAGGACGATCCGACAGACGAGCTCGAGGTGGTCGAAGTCGTCGCGATGTCAGCGGGGGACGACGCCCAGGATCACGACGCCACGACCGACGATTCCGACGCAGCCCACCCTGATTCCGAGGAGGTCGTGTGACCCAGATCTCCTATGTGTTCAAAGAAGCGTTCAACAACCTCGGCCGTAATGCACTGGTGGTACTCGGCGCCATCCTTGCGGTATTCATTTCGCTCACGCTCACGTTCGGAACCCTGGTCTTCGGCGAGGTTGTTCGCGTGAACACCCTCCAGTGGGCTGAGGATGTGCGTGTCATCGCCTTCCTCCAGGATGACATGACAGCACAGTCGACGACCGAATTGCAGGCTGAAGTCGATACGTGGCCGCAGGTGCAGGATGTGTTCTTCGTCTCGAAGGCCGACGCTTTCGATGAGGCCCTGATCTTGTTCTCAAACGATGAAGCAATGCTGCGAGTCCTCGAGGAGAATCCGGACCTGCTCCCTGCCTCGCTCAGGGTCCAGCCGGTCGACCCTGAGGACTACGACCTGATTGTTACCCGCCTCGAGTCGACCCCCGGTGTACAGAAGGTGGAGTCGGCCGGGGATGCGATCGATGCGATGATCGCGCTCCGCGACGGGCTCCAGATCATGTTCTGGCTCTTGGCTGTGGCCCTTGGTGTGGCCGCGGTCGCGCTGATAGCCAACACCATCCACATGGCGATCTATGCTCGCCGTGAGGAGATCGAGATCATGCGACTCGTCGGAGCGAGCAACTGGTTCGTGCGAACGCCTTTCCTCATCGAAGGGGCTTTGGAAGGGTTGATTGGCGGCGCGCTTGCCGTCACGTTCATTGTGGTCGCACAGCAGCTGGCTGTGGACCGCCTCTCCGATCTCCCGGACTGGATCAACCTCGCGATCCAGAACGACTTCCTCCTCAGGCAGGGTGCGCTGGTCCTGCTGTTCGGGGTACTTGCCGGTCTCATCGGCAGTTCACTGAGCCTTGCAGTCCACCGCACCTTGCGCTCGTGACCGGTCGACGTACCTTCCTCGCGCTCGTGATCGCCCTCGTGGTGATCCACGCGACACCAGCCGGAAGTGCTGATCTTTCGAGCGATCTCGACCGTATCAGGGACCGGATCGGTCAGGTTCGATCGCAGATCAGCACCGTCGCCGCCGATCGATCAACCATCGCCAAGGAGGTCCTCGCGGTCGCGGACGCGTTCGAGGCTGCTGAGTCTGAGATCGAAGCGGCATCGACGGAGCTCGACCAGGTCACGATCCTCCTCGACATTCGTACCGCTGCGCTCGACGGTGTTCGGTCGGAACTGTCTGAGCAGCTGAACGTGCTCGCCGAGATACAGGGGCAGCGTGACACGGCAAACGAGGAAGCCCAGAGCTGGGCGCTCGAGGCATATATGGGGGGAGGGACGGCACAGCCGTCGATCGCCTTCAACGCCAGCGCGGTGAGCGATTGGTCGGTCGGTGTGGCGTACCTGGAGGTGTTGACGCGGCACAGCCAGAGTGCGGCTGATCGATATGCACGGCTCGTTGCGGAGGGTGAGGCGCAGGCCGAGAGCATTCGCGATGTCGAGGGTGTCATCGCTGATGAGGTTTCCGAGATCCAGGATCTTGGACGCACGATTGGTGAGATGCAGACAGATCTCGATCGGAGGCGATCCGAGCTGCTGGCGACCTACGAGGAACAATCCGTCCTCCTCGACCGTTTCGACGCGCAGATCGACGAGTTCGAAGGTGAACTCGCTTCGTTGGCGAGGGAAGAGTCAGCGATTCGGGCGCAGATAGCGGCAGCGGCTGCTCCGACGACGTCGACAGAGGTGACGACGAGCTCGAGCGGAATCGTCCGGCCGGTTCCAGGGGCGATCTCATCAGGGTTCGGCGTCAGGATCCACCCGATCACCGGCACGAAGCGGATGCACAACGGCGTCGACATGAACGCTTCCCAGGGGGACCCGATTCGAGCGGCGAAGGCCGGCAGTGTGATCCTGGCCTCCGTCAAGGGTGGCTACGGGAACACGGTGATGATCGACCATGGCGGCGGCATGGTCACGCTCTATGCACACCAGTCGAGGATCGGCGTGTCCGTGGGGCAGAAGGTCTCTGCCGGTGCCGTCATCGGGTACATTGGTAGCACCGGTGATTCGACCGGGCCGCACCTCCACTTCGAGGTGCGGATCAACGGCAATCCCGTCAACCCCTCGAAGTACCTCTGACCCACCTTCTAGCCTGCTGTCCATGTCAGGTCGAAAGGTCGTTGCAACCAACCGGAAGGCCCGGTTCAACTACGAGATCCTCGATACCTACGAGGCTGGGATTGCCCTGCTCGGATCGGAGGTCAAGTCCTTGCGCGCAGCCCAGGTCCAGCTGAAGGACTCATTCGCCTCGGTCAGGGATGGCGAAATCTGGCTGGAGAGCGCACACATCTCCCCCTATTCCTTTGCGGAGAAGGGAGGTCATGATCCCGAGCGACCCAGGAAGCTGCTCCTGCATCGAAGGGAGATCGATCGACTCTTCGGAAGGATCCGTGAGGAGGGGTTGACCCTCGTGCCGCTGCAGATCTACTTCGTCGATGGAAAGGCCAAGGTCGAGATCGGCCTCGCCAGAGGCAAACGGGCGCATGACAAGCGCCGTTCCATCGTCGACCGCCAGCAGAAGCGGGAGATGGCCAGAGCGAGAAGTGAAAGGCACTGACCGTGCAGGTACTGGTATCGCACCTGATCGACGTTCCCCCTCACATAGTGTGGGCAGATGTGTCTCGTATGGAGTCCCACGCAGAGTGGATGGCAGACGCAGAGGGAATCGACGTTGTCTCGACGGTGCGTCGCGGCGTCGGCACGGTGCTCAGGGTCCCTACCAGAATCGGTCCGTTGCGTACGGTCGACTGGATCATCGTCACCGACTGGATCGAGGGTCGCTCCATCCGGGTTGTCCATGTCGGCTTGGTCAGCGGTGAGGGAGAGTTCCGCATCGAACCGCACGGCGACGCCACTCTCTTCGTGTGGGATGAGAGCCTGACGCTGCCGTTGTTGTTCGGTGGGCGCATCGGGGAGCTCGTGGCGCGTCCGATCATTGCCGGTATTTGGAGGGGGAACCTCAGACGTCTGGCCGGACGGTTCGCTCGGGACTGAGACCGGTCTGTTCACCGAGCGGAGTCGGTGTTCGACGATCAGGACTCGTAGCCATCCAGTGTCGCAGCGAGTTCCAGCACGCGAGCGGGTTCGAGGTAGCCGGAGAGACGCAGGAGGACGGTCCCGTCACCGTCCGTGACGAGCCAGAATGGGAATGCCGACACCCCCATCTGACTTGCGAGCCGCAGATCGTCATCCACCACCACGGGGAACGGAAACTGCTGGTCTCCGAGGTACTCGTCGAGTGGGTTCCCGCGGTCGGGATCGATCGAGGTCGTGATCGTCGCGATTTCGATCGATGGATACGTGGTGGCCAGATCGCCGTACATCGCGGACAACTCGGGGAGTTCCTGCTGGCAGTAGGGGCACCAATGGGCCCACACCATCCATATCCGCTTGGTGCCATCTGCGGGTTCGATGAGGGAGTTCGCGCCGGTATAGGCGTCTGGTCCCTCGATTGGCCCGAGCGTGAGGCCGAGGGCTGTGTCCTGCTGGCCTTGTACATGGCGCGGGAGGTGCCCGGCAGGGATCGACGGTGTCGGTTGGGTTCCTGCAGATGGGCTGTTGGTTCCGAGACCGGCAATGTCGGTGGCCACACGGTCGACAGATGCGGAGACATCGTCGATCTGACCCTCGAGGTCCACGAGTTGGGAACGGGTCGCGTCGAGCTCGGTCCTCGTGTCGTCGAGGGTCGAGATCAACTGCAACTGAAGTACAACGAGGACGCCGAGTCCAGTGATGAGGGCGACCAGACCGACGACCAGGGGCCACCTCGGGCGGCGGGGCGTCGTTGGGGGTTCCTGCTGCGATGCCACATCGGTCAGGTCCGAGCCAGGGACGTCATCCGGTGGCATGTCCTCGTCCATGAGATGATCATCGGTCACCTCGAAAGGGTAGGGGGCGGTCGGCCGTTGTCCCATACGGAGGCGTGGCACTGTGTGATGTGGTCCGACCGCGATAACCTGTGTCGCGTGGACGTGCTTCACACGTTCCCGCATGTGCGGGGGTGACATGGTTTCGACCGTGAGAGTTGAGGCGGCGGAAGCGAGCCGAGGTCTCCGGAGTCCTCGTTAAAGAGCCGGAACAAACACAAGTGCAGACGAAAGTTACGCACTGGCAGCGTAGATAAACGCTCCTGTCCCCCTGTTGGGTACCCACCTCGGCAGGACGGGGCAACGCAATGTGGGATGCTCCCTCCGGGGTTCCGGGACCGGAGGGAAAAGACGATTCCGGATAGGGCACGAGGGTGCTTGCCGACAGAGTCCTCATGTTCCGAAAGCTCGCTGTTGGCTGCGCTCGGAGATGCCGTCGCTGATGTCTCTCGGGACGGGGGTTCGATTCCCCCCACCTCCACGAACATGTGAACGCGCACTGGCATCGCCCAGTTCGCCGAACCGGCCCAGAAGCCGCCCTGACGGGCGGCTTCTGCCGTCCCGGCTCACGTCCGAGCCGCTGGTCTCCACCGTCAAGGTTTGGTGGTTGGTCTTCCGCCGATGAGGGACAAGTATGTCTCA
>JAQAZV010000216.1:0-3378 GCA_032127155.1 Acidimicrobiia bacterium | reverse complement strand
CACCCTCTACTGCCTCGTAATGGCGATGTTCATGATGACCGGAGGCAAGATCGGTGACATCATCGGACATCGAAGGGCCTTTGTCGTCGGTCTGGTCGTGTACGGATCAGGATCGGCCCTTACGGCCCTTGCCCCCACGGTCACCATCCTCGCCATCGGATGGTCGGTTCTCGAGGGTCTCGGGGCCGCCCTCGTCCTTCCGGCGATGGCTGCCCTGATTGCAGGCAACTTCGAGGGACCCCAACGCAGGACGGCCTACGCTGTGATAGGCGGTGTCGCCGGGGCGGGCATTGCCATTGGTCCGATCGTCGGGGGTTGGGCGACCACCGAACTCTCGTGGAGGGTGGTGTTCGTCGGTGAAGTTGTCGTCGTTCTGATCGTCCTCGCGTTGACCCGCTTCATCGTCGATGCGATGCGAGAAGGCACGGCCCCGAAGCTCGACTTCATGGGCACGATCCTGTCCGCTACGGGTCTTGGAGCGGTCGTCCTCGGTGTGCTGCAGTCGAGTACTTGGGGATGGGTCGCCCCGAAGAACTCCCCCGTCGAGCCCTTTGGCTTCTCGCTGACCCTCTTCTTCATCGTTGGTGGTGCGGTCCTGTTGTGGGGCTTCGTGAGGTGGGAGCGACACCGAGAGGCCGTAGGGAGCGATCCGTTGGTGCATCTCGGGTTGTTGGAGGTTCCTCCGCTTCGCTCCGGCCTGACAGGGCTGTTTGGCCAGAACCTCATCCTCATGGGTGTGTTCTTCTCCATCCCGCTCTACCTCCAGCTCGTCCTGGGCCTCGACGCTCTCGAAACGGGGGTCAAGATGTTGCCGATCTCCATCACGATGCTCCTTGCCTCCGCAGCCGGTGCAAGGCTCTCCTCACGTTTCACGGTTCGCGCCATCGTCCGCACCGGCATCATCGTCACGGCCATTGCCATCGCCATATTGCTGGTCACCCTCCATCCCACGCTTCAAGAAACGCTGTTCGGGATCGCGATGGGAGCCCTTGGCGTGGGGATGGGACTCATGGTTTCCCAGCTCGGCAACGTGGTGCAGTCGTCCGTCGATGCGTCGGGCCGAGGAGAAGCAGGCGGACTCCAGTTCACGGGTCAGCAGCTCGGCTCGTCGGTCGGCGTGGCCCTCATCGGTGCAATCGTGCTGTCAGGCCTCACGGGCGCATTCGTATCGAACGTTCAACAGGATGAGCGAATCACCGATGTTCTCGCGTCCTCGTTGGAAACTCTCGTCGAGGGGTCAGGTGTCGATTTCGTCACGGCTGACCAGGTAATGAGTGCCGCAGAGGATGCTGGATTGGACGACGCGAGTGTTCAAGCGATTGTCGAGAGCTATTCGGATGCCCAGCTCCTGGCGCTCAAGGCAGGTTTGCTCGCTTCTGCGTTCCTCGCCCTGGGTGCGCTGGCCTTCACCGGCGATCTACCGCATGTCCCGCCGACGGCTCGACTTCGGACGGAGAGCGAATCGTAGGCGCCGTGAGGAGCGGTGAAGTGGTCAGCGCAGAGACCGTGCACATGATCGGTTTCCGCGGTTTCCGGAAGGATCAGGCGCCTGCCCTGAAGACCGGGTAGCGATCCGTAGCGGAGATGAAGTCGGTGATGGTGCCGTCACCGGGAATGTCCATGTAGTCGGTGACATACTTCTGGTTCTCGGCGTAGTAGCGAGCCAGGACGGCGCCAGCCTCTTCGCCGCTCACCTCGACGGCTGAGATTCGAACGGTGGCGCTTCCTCGCCGGAGCGTTGCGTGGGGGTTCGCCCTGATGTTCTTCACCCACCCCACCGCGCCATAGGGGGCGACGATGTATCGGTGGCCATCGACCTCGACCGGCGTGACAGGAACGTCCCGTCGTTGACCTGACTTTCGACCGGTGGTCGTCAGAACCCACGAGTCGCCCATCTCGCGTGACGCGAGGAACGACACGAATCGGTTGACGAGCCGCACCTTCGTCGTAACGGTATACCGCTTTGCCATGGCCAACCATCGTACTCGGGAAGGTTCGGCCTACCAGATGTCGATTCGGTCGTCTGGCGCGCGCATCGACGGGTCGTCGTCGGCGATTCCGAAGGCAGCAGCGAAGGAGTCGAGGTTGCTCATGGGTCCCGTACACCTCAGATGTGACGGCGCATGTGGGTCCGAGTTGACGAGGAGCCGCTGGTACTCGGGGGTGTAGTTGCGTCGCCACACCCTGGCCCACGACATGAAGAATCGCTGGTGTGCGGTCAGTCCTGCCACATCCATCGGTTCATCACCGACTTCTGCGTCGAGCGCCTTGAGGGCGATCTTGAGCCCTCCGAGGTCCGCGATGTTCTCACCGAGCGTCAGCTCGCCATTGACGAACAATCCGTCCTCGACCTCGTAGGCAGAGAATTGGGCAACCATCGCCGCGGCTCTTGCGTCGAATTCCTCGCGGTCGGTGTCCGTCCACCAGTTCCGAACGTTTCCTTCAGCGTCGAACCGGGAACCCTGGTCATCGAAGCCATGGGTGATCTCATGTCCGATGACCGCCCCGATCGCTCCATAGTTCACGGCGGGATCTGCCTCGAGCGTGAAGAACGGGGGTTGGAGGATGCCTGCAGGAAACACGATCTCGTTGCGCAGCGGGTGGTAGTACGCGTTCACCACGTGCGGCGCCATGCCCCACTCGTGGGGATCCACCGGCTTCCCGAGCAGTGCCATGTGCCGGTCGAACTCGAACATCTGGGCGGCGAGGCGGTTGCCAAGCCACTCGCCGTCATGGAGATCGAGTGAGCTGTAGTCCCTCCACTCGTCGGGGTACCCGATCTTGTAGCCGAAGCCATCGAGCTTGCGGATGGCCTCTTCCTTGGTGTCGGCACCCATCCAGTCGAGGGTCAGGATCGTATCCCTCATCGCTTCGAACAATTGATCGACGAGCTGCTCCATGGCTGCCTTGGCTTCGGGGGGGAAGTTGTCGCGGACGTAGAGCTGTGCGATCAGCTGACCAATGTCACCTGATCCAGCAGCCAGGACTCGCTTCCATCGAGGCTTCTGTTCCTGCTGGCCACCGAGGGTGCGGCCATAGAAGTCGAACGATTGCTGCTCGAATCGCTCTGGCAGGCTCGATCCTGTCGCCAGGAGGAGATTCCAGGTGAGATACGTCTTGAGATCATCGAGCGACGTTTCCGCCATCAGCGCGTCGACCCCCGGGTAGAACCCCTCGTTGTCGATGTTCACAGCGACTTCCGACGATGCCCCGATGTCGCCGAGGTAGCCGTCGAGTCCGAATCCCGGCATCAGGCTCGATACCTGCCCGATGGGGTACTTGTTCGTGATCAGGTCGATATCTCGCATCTGCACACTCGTATAGGACATCTCGGCGAGAGCGGTCTCGAGGCGGAGCACCACGGTGGAGGAGGCCTGC
>JAQAZV010000215.1:0-3760 GCA_032127155.1 Acidimicrobiia bacterium | reverse complement strand
GGGCGAGGTCGTGAACGTACGGTGTTCGATGTTCGCCACCTCGGCGATCTCTGAGGCCATCGGAGACCCTGGCGGCGTCGAGTGCGTGTCGATCTTGGTCGACGGTGGTGTGATCCAGTCTGCCGTCATGGGTGATTACCGAGGGCCTGCATGTGAAGGCTTCAACTTCGCGGGGCGGGTATTTGGTCCGTTCACTGCGTGGCTCGAGGACGTACACCCCGAGTTGAGCTTCGTCGATCTCTACAACCAGAGGAGCGACGGCGCCGACATCGAGCGATGGCGCGTACTCACCGAGGAGTTTGTGGCAGCGCAACAGGGGTGAGGCTCGGCACCGCGGACAGCAGTCCGGGTCCTGACAATGACGCGAGTCCGGGGATCGGGCATTCAACCGATCCCCGGAGCGCTGACGACGACCCCCGTCTGTCGTGTGTCCATGGCCCGTGCAGTGGCCCATCGGACATGTGAAGATGCATGTCCGATGACCTCGACATCCGGCCATAGGTTGTCGAAGCGATGTTTCGGGCGAATATGCAGGCAGACGGATCACCTCAGACGAAGATTGAGTTCGAGCGCCTCTACATGACGCACGCCCAAGCGGTCTATCAGTACTGCGCTCGTCGCGTGGCGACTGACGATGCAAAGGACGCAACAGCCGACGTGTTCGTTGTCGCCTGGCGTCGCTTCGACGATATGCCGAACGGTGAGGCTGCCCTCCCGTGGCTGTACGTCGTTGCGAGGAACGTCCTGAGGGATCGGAGCCGATCCAGGAGGCGCCGCGATCGGCTCACCGCAAAGGTCGCATCCCATCATGAACCGTCCGTCGAAGGTCCAGAGCCACAGGTCGTGCGGTCTTCCGAATACGAAGCGGTCATCGCCGCCATGGAGAGGCTGTCCGAAACGGACCGCGAGGTCATTCGCCTCGTCGAGTGGGAGGGCCTCAGCCGGGGACAGGTGGCCGAGATGATGTTCGTGGGCAGGGCAGCCATCGACAAGCGGATGGCAAGGGCTTACAAGAAGCTCGCCAGGATCCTTGGCGTGAAACAGTCAGATGTACGCACGAC
Source organism: Acidimicrobiia bacterium (assembly GCA_032127155.1). Lineage (GTDB taxonomy): Bacteria > Actinomycetota > Acidimicrobiia > Spongiisociales > UBA5794 > SZUA-442. Next base: position 2,699 of record JAQAZV010000215.1, on the reverse strand, counting down.
CCCCGTGCCAATCGAAGAAGGAGGTGAGGCATGACCGACATCGGAATCATGGTGCGCTCGGCGAACCCCGTCCCGGACTCGCAGCAGCTCACCCACGACGAGCTCAGCGCTGTCCTCCTTCTCGCCCAGCAGAGGAGCGGGGAAATGGATGTAAGTGAAGTCGTTCGACCAATCGAACCGGATCAGAAGCCGAAGTGGAGGGGCTGGCTCGTCGCGGCCACTGCGTTCGCCGTCGTTATCGGGGTAGCGGGCGTCGTACTGGTGTTCTCCTCGGGAACCTCGTCTGAGCCGCCAGCGACGAGTCCCCCTGTGCAGGTGACGACAACGATCGCATCGGCCCCGACCACGGTGGAGTCGGTCCCTTCCACGACACAAGCGCCCATTACCTCTGTTCCTCAGGTTGATAGCGAGGCGCTTGCGTTCGTCGAGTCCTTGGTTGCCAACATCAACACGGGTGACTTTGTGTCCGCCGGTGCCCTAATCGGCTCGGTCAATGAGATCAACAAGAACGGATACGTACCTGGGGTTACGGGCGACGATTGGACCCCATTTTTCGAAGGCATGTACGAGTACTGGACGCTGGTCGACTCCCAACTCTCGATCGAGGGTTGTCAAACGTCGGAGACATCCGGTGTGACCAGGTGTTCGTTGATCCGGCGTTCGAGCGAGGCCTTCCCGACAGCGCCAGAGGAGCTGATCATGGTCGTTCGCGTCAATAACGGAGCGCTGGCGTACTTCGAACAAGGCCCCGACGTCCTCAGCGACTTCTGGCGGGACTACTTGGTGTTCGATGAATGGCTCTATGAGTCGACGATCTCGGAGGACGCATCGATCTATAACGCGTGGTTCTCGTATGCCTCTCCTGCGGGGCGCGCGGAGATCGAAAGCGAATTCGGATCCGCGTGGGTCGAGGCCGGGCGACCGTAGGACCGGCCGTCAATGCGAGCGTTCTTGCGTAACTGAGTTCCATCCTGGGTGGAACTCAGTTACGCAAGAACGGATGTGGCTGGCGTCACGTGAAGGTGAGACCGTCTGCGTCGGTGCCGATGGTGACCTTGGAACCCTCGGTGAGGGCTCCGTCGAGGACTCTGAGGGCGAGCGGATCAGCGACCGCCGTTTGGAGGAGACGCTTGAGTGGTCTCGCTCCGTACACAGGGTCGTATCCGTTCTCCGTGAGCCAGTCGATCGCAGATTCGGTGAGTTCAACTCCGATCTTGCGATCGGACAGTCGACGCCGTAGATCCTCGAACTGGATCTCGACGATCTGGCGCAGGTCGGCCTTCGTGAGCCGGTGGAAGACAATCACGTCATCGACCCGGTTGAGGAACTCAGGTCGGAAGTGCTCCTTCACCGCACCCATGACTCGATCCTCGACCACTGACTCCGGAAGTTCAGGGTCGATGAACTCGGAGCCGAGGTTGGACGTCATCACGAGCACCGTGTTCGTGAAGTCGACGGTCCGTCCCTGCCCGTCGGTCATTCGACCGTCATCGAGCACCTGGAGCAGCGCGTTGAACACTTCGGGGTGCGCCTTCTCGACCTCGTCGAGAAGTATCACCGAGTAGGGGCGTCGACGCACGGCCTCCGTGAGCTGTCCACCCTCGTCGTACCCGACATAGCCAGGGGGTGCACCGATCAACCTGCTGACCGAGTGCTTCTCCATGTACTCGGACATGTCAATGCGGACCATGGCGCGCTCGTCATCGAACAAGAACTCTGCGAGCGCCCTCGCAAGCTCGGTCTTGCCGACGCCGGTGGGCCCGAGGAACAGGAACGACCCGATCGGGCGATGTGGATCCGAGAGCCCAGCGCGTGACCGACGGATGGCATTCGCAATCGAAGACACCGCCTCGTCCTGACCGATGACGCGACGATGCAGCTGGTCCTCGAGCTTGACGAGCTTGTGCATCTCGCCCTCCATGAGTTTGGACACCGGAACTCCGGTCCACCGGCTCACAACCTCGGCGACATCCTCTTCATCGACTTCTTCCTTCAGCATGCGCATCGTCGCCTGGAGATCGTCGATGGCGTCCTGCTCCTGGGAGAGTCGCTGTTCGAGCGAGGGGAGCGTTGCGTACCGGAGCTCGGCGGCACGTTCGAGATCACCGTCGCGTTCCGCCTTCTCGGCATCGGCCCGTGTGTCCTCGATGTGGTGCTTGGTTGCCTGGATGGCCACGATGGCATCCTTCTCCAGCCGCCAGTGCGCCATGAGGGCGTCGAGCTCCTCGCCGACGTTGGCGAGCTCCTCCTCGATGGCGGCCCTTCGTTCGGCTGAAGCCGGGTCCTCTTCCTTCGAGAGAGCCTGACGCTCGATCTCCAGCTGGCGACGGCGTCGCTCGAGCTCGTCGATCTCCTGAGGCATGGAATCGATCTCGATCCGCAGTTTCGACGCAGCCTCATCGATGAGGTCGATGGCCTTGTCGGGGAGCTGGCGACCAGTGACGTAGCGATCCGACATCACCGCCGCTGCGATGAGCGCCGCATCAGTGATGCGGACGCCGTGGTGGACCTCGTAGCGTTCCTTGAGCCCGCGCAGGATGCCGATCGCTTCGTCGACACTTGGTGCATCCACCAGGACCGGCTGGAAGCGGCGCTCCAGAGCGGCATCCTTCTCGACGTACTTGCGGTACTCGTCGAGGGTCGTGGCACCGATCATGCGGAGTTCGCCGCGTGCAAGCATCGGCTTGAGCATGTTCGAC
>JAQAZV010000214.1:0-5797 GCA_032127155.1 Acidimicrobiia bacterium | reverse complement strand
GCTCGCCTCGGCTGCATCGTGCAGGACGGTTGCGTGTTCGGGAGTCAGCCTTCCCCTTGGGGGAAATGGCGTCAGAGGCGATGAGATCATCATTGAGGGTTGTGCGTTCAATGCCGCCCACATCGATGAGACGTATCGGTTCAACCTCGTCGTTGCCGGCACACTCGCACGGTCCCTTGGAGCCACCAATGGTGCTGTCGGCGCCGTCATCGAATCCTTCGTCCCCGGTCCCCACCGCAGGGAACTCGTGGGCATCGTCGGAGGCGTGGCCTTCGTCAACGATTCCAAGGCAACCAACCCCCATGCCACGGTTGCCGCGGTAGCGGCATTTCCCTCGGTGATCCTGCTCGCCGGCGGGCGCAACAAAGGACTCGACCTCCAGCCGCTCGCGAATGTCGAACCGGTGAAAGCCATCGTGACCTTTGGTGAGTCCGGCCGTGATATCGCGGCCCTCTCGACGGGACGAGCTGCTTATGCAGGGAATCTCGATGATGCCTTCCGTGTGGCCATCGAGATCGCGGAGCCGGGCGATACGATCCTGCTGTCGCCAGGGTGCGCAAGCTTCGATGAGTTCACTTCCTACGAGGAGCGAGGGCGATACTTCAGGGACCTCGTCTCCACCCTGGATGGTGCCGCATGACGGACACCGTCAGACGACCCGTCCCGACAAGTGAACGCTCCCGGCGCAGGGTCCGCGGAGCCGCCTCCCGCCGGTCGGTGTTCCTCATCGTCATCATCGCGATGCTCCTCACGATCGGGCTCGGCGCGATGCTATCGGCCTCGTCGGTCGTCTCGATCAAGGCCAGCAGCGACCAGTTCGAGCTGTTCACCAAACAGCTCCTGTGGGTCGGCTTGGGTCTCGCTGCCCTGGTCGTTGCCACATTCGTTCCGTACCACGTCTGGCAGCGCCTGGCGCTTCCCCTCTATGTGGCGACGATCTTCGGCCTCCTCCTGACCCTCATCGTCGGCGATACCAGGGGAGGGGCCACTCGGTGGATCGTGCTCGGGCCGATCACGATCCAGTTTGCTGAGCTTGCGAAGTTCGCCGTGCTCTCGCTGCTCGCCGCCGTCCTCACGAAGAAGGCAGACCTTGTCGCCGATCTCCGCCACGTCCTTGTGCCTCTGGCGGCCATCATCGGGACCATTGGGGTCCTGCTCCTCGCGCAACCCGACTTCGGCACCCTGCTCCTGATCATCGCCCCTGCGTTCGTGATGCTCGCCGTTTCGACGGTCCCCGTCCGCTACGTACTGAGCCTCGCTGCGATCGGTGCCCTTGCCATGACGGCCCTCGCCATGTCTGCGCCGTATCGCAAGGCGCGGTTGTTGAGCTTCCTCGACCCCTTTGCCAACGCCCAGGGATCTGGCCTGCAGGCGGTCCAGAGCATGGTCGCCCTCGGGACAGGAGGGTTCTTCGGTGTCGGTCTGGGCCAGAGCAGGGCTCGGTGGTCATGGCTACCGAACGCCCACACAGACTTCATCTTTGCGATCATCGGCGAGGAGACGGGGTTCGCCGGTGCAGCGATTGTGATCACGCTCTTTGCCTTGCTGGCGGTCGTTGGTGTCTCCATCGCGTTCAGGGCTCCTGACCTCTATGGCCGTTTGCTTGCTGTCGGCATCGTCGCTTGGCTCACGATCCAGGCGCTCGTGAACATCGGAGGTGTGATCGCCGTCCTCCCGATCACCGGTGTCCCCCTTCCCTTCATCTCGAATGGCGGGAACGCCATGCTGATCAACCTCTTTGCCATCGGCGTCCTGCTGAATATCAGCCGGTCGTCCGATCCGACTGCTGCCGAACGGGACGCCTCATGAAGGTCGGCATAGCTGCCGCCGGCACGGGCGGCCACGTCTATCCGGCGTTGGCAGTAGCCGAAGAGCTGACCGAACGAGGCGTCGAAAGGGGCGACATCGTCTTCTTTGGTGGTGATCGGATCGAGGCAACAGTCGTTCCTGAAGCCGGATATCCCTTCGTTGGTGTTGACATCCACGGGCTGCGTCGTGAGATCTCGATGGACAACGTCGCCCTCTTCGGCAAGACGTTGCGTGCCAGACGTCGGATCGCCTCCGAGGTCGTCGGTCGTCAGCTCAAGGTGATGGTCGTCTTTGGAGGCTATGTCGCAGGCCCTGCCGCTCTTGCTGCATCGAAGGCCCACATCCCGCTGATCGTCCATGAGGCCAACGCCGTACCGGGACTCGCGAATCGGATGGTGGCGCGTAACGCGTCGAAGATCTTCGTTGCGTTCGCGCCAGCAACACAGCGATTCCCGGAGGCACACGTGATCGGCAGCCCCCTACGGCGGTCCCTCTCGACATTCGATCGTTCTGCGGCGCGTGCGCCGGCACGGGCCGCCTACGGTATTGCTGGGGATGAGACCGTCCTCGGTGTCGTGGGAGGAAGTCAGGGAGCCCAGTTCCTCAATGAGGTCGCGGGCCACCTCGCTGCCGACCCGACAAGGAACTTCTCAATCGTTCACCTGACCGGCTCGGTTCACCACGAAGCCATCGCCGCTCAAGCGGCCAACCACGAGCGGTGGATCACGGTGCCCTACGAGGAGAACATGGTGGATCTGTATGCCGCATCGGACCTGGTGCTGAGCAGGGGAGGGGCGATGACCGTATCGGAGCTCCAGGCGACCAGGACGCCAGCGGTGATCGTTCCGCTCCCCGCAGGTCGTGGATATCAGGCCCTGAACGCGTCAGATCTGGTCGCAAGTGGCGGAGCGGTCGTCGTGGAACAGGACTCAGGGGAGGCGGTCGCGCGGCGCGTGATGGATCTGATCGCCGACCGCGAGGCACTGGCCCGCATGGCCGCTCCTCGAACCGGAACCGACCATCGAGCCGCCGCTGCGATCATGGCGGACGCGATCATGGAGTATGCAGATGCGTGATGTGACGACGATTCCAACACGGGTGCACATCGTGGGTGCAGGGGGCTCAGGGATGTCGGGCCTCGCGAAGATCCTCTCCCAACTCGGGCGGACGGTGAGTGGCTCCGATGTCAAGCCAGGTCGGATGCTCGATGCCCTCAAGGATGTGGGCGTGTCGACATGGGTTGGGCATAGACCCGATGCGCTCAGCGATGTCGAACTCGTTGTGTGCTCATCCGCAGTTCCGGGGACCGATCCAGAAATCCGTCGAGCAGAGAGCATTGGGATCCCCGTCTGGCGGAGGCCAACGCTCCTCGACGCACTCACCGTTGCCGCACCAGGGATGGGCATTGCTGGTACCCATGGGAAGACAACCTCAACCGCCCTCGCCGTGACGGCCCTCCGCGGGTCAGGCCTCGATCCGTCGATGCTCGTCGGTGGTGAGATCGTCGGGCTCAACACGGGGGCCCATGTCGGAGTCGATGACGTCTTCGTCCTCGAAGCCGACGAGGCGTTCGGCACCTTCCGCCACCTCCACCTCTCCTCCATACTCGTCACGAATATCGAAGCCGACCACCTCGACCATTACGGGTCGCTCGTCGCACTCGAGGATGCCTTTGCCCAGGTCGTCGACACCGTTCCCGGTGCGCGCGTCGCCTGTATCGACGATGACGGTGTCAAGAGACTCGGTCGTCGCGTTCCGTTGACAACCTACGGCCTCAGCGCTGATGCCGAGTGGCATATGCGCGACGTTGCACATCAGGCGGGCGGAGTGTCGTTCACCCTCGACGGACCAGGGACCTCGGTCGCGGTCTCACTGCCGAAACCCGGCACTCATCTCGCCACGAACGCAGCTGGTGTCCTCACCCTTCTCGCGCTCGAGGGATTCGACGTTCACGAGGCTGCACGGTCGCTGGAAACCTTCTCCGGCGTGCGTCGGAGATACGACGTGAGAGCAGTCGTCAACGACATCACCATTGTCGACGACTATGCCCACCATCCGACGGAGGTGGCAGCGACCATCACGGCGGCTTCCCTGAGCGCCACGGGTCGCGTCATCGCTGTATTCCAGCCACATCGGTACACGAGGACCGCCAACCTCGGTCCAGAATTCGGTGCGCCACTCGCGTTGGCCGATGAAGTGTTCGTGACCGATGTCTATGCAGCTGGCGAAGAGCCGATCATCGGAGTGTCCGGAAGGCTCGTTGCCGAGGCGGCTGGCGCCGAGGGTGCGAAGGTCACATATGTCCCCCGCCTCGCCGAGGTTCCCGATCTGGTGGCTACCACCGCATCGCAGGGGGATGTCGTGTTGCTCCTCGGTGCAGGCGACATCACCTCGATCGCCGGTGCGGTCGCGCAAGCGATCGCACGCCCATCATGATCGATCACGTGGACGTCCGTGCGTCGGTCCCCCTCGCTCCGATGACGACGTACAAGGTTGGTGGCCCCGCCAGGTGGTTTGCCGAGCCGGACGATCTCGAAGCCCTCCGATCAATCCTCGAGGTCACCCCGGCTGACATCGAGGTCATCGTTCTGGGCAGAGGCAGCAACGTCGTGATCGCAGATGCGGGTGTTGATGGCCTCGTCCTGCGGCTCGGACGCGGCTTCAGCGCATTCGACGTGCTGCCGGATGGCATCGTGGTTTCCGGTGCAGCAACTGCCCTTCCTGTGCTCGCGAGGGGCGTGGCGGCTGCAGGGCGATCCGGACTCGAGTTCTACGTGGGCATCCCTGGATCGGTTGGCGGCGCCGTGCGGATGAATGCAGGCGGCCACGGATCGGATACGGCCTCCGTCCTCGTCGATGCGTCGGTGCTCGACATCCGATCACGGTCGGTCGAGCGCAGGAATGTGGGAGAGCTTGACCTCTCCTACCGCCATTCGAACCTGACGGACACTGACATCGTCCTTCAGGCCCGATACGAAACCGAGTCGTGCGATCCCCAGGATGCAGAGACGGTGCTGCGCGACATCACACGTTGGCGCAAGGAGCATCAACCGGGTGGAACGTTGAACGCAGGCAGTGTCTTCAAGAACCCAGCGAACGAATCTGCCGGTTCGATCATCGATCGACTGGGCCTGAAGGGTGAACGATTCGGGCCGGTGTCCGTCTCCGAGGTCCACGCCAATTTCCTGGTTGCCACCAAGGAAGCGTCTGCCTCGGATATCTTCCTGTTCGTGAACCGCATCAGATCCATCGTTGCCGAGCAAACAGCCATCGACCTCGAGCCTGAAATCCGCTTCATCGGATCCTTCCCCAACGCAGAGGTTGCTCCGTGACGGCGATGGACACGCGGGTTGCAGATCGCCGCAAGGGAGTGTCGGAGGACAAGGCGCGTCGGCGCCTTCGGTGGGTGCTGGCCGTCCTCGTCGTCATCCTGGTGGCGGTCGGTGCCATCTGGCTGATACGCAGTCCGGTCCTGTCCATTTCAACGATTGATGTCACGGGGGTCGAGCGAACAGATCCGGTGGCAATCATCACGAATCTCGGGATGGGCGTCGGGCGGCCAACGATCGATGTTGATGGGGGGGCGATCGAGGCCGCGATCGAGCGTGATCCCTGGATCGCCGAGGCGACCGTGTCGGTCGTTTGGCCGGGAACGATCCATGTCGATGTCACCGAACACCAGCCGCTCGTCCGGGTCATGGGAGGCGACTCCTGGTACCTGGCATCGGTAGATGGTGCCGTGCTTGCGTCTGCTCCGACCCCAGGTGTCGAAGATGCGGCCGTCGCAATCGACCTCGGGTCCGTCGATGTTGGCCAGACGACCGCCGACCCTTCCCTGCTTGGTGCCCTCGTATTCATCGACGCACTGCCGGAGGACCTCCGCGTCGGTACCGTGCTGTCGGTCGACGACGACGGTGTCGTTGCCGTCGTCCAGGGACATCGCGTGGTCCTGGGTCGTCCGATCGACATGGCGGAAAAAGCACTCGTG
>JAQAZV010000213.1:0-8237 GCA_032127155.1 Acidimicrobiia bacterium | reverse complement strand
ATCGAGCACCGATACCCGCGACTTGGGCTGTGGATCAGACTTGGACATCTTGCTCGTCGGATCCGTCAATGCCATAACCCGCGCCGAGGTCTCAGGAATGTATGGATCGGGTATCGGGAAGATGTCCTTGAAGCGGTTGTTGAAGCGTTCAGCGAGGTCGCGGGTCATTTCGAGGTGCTGACGCTGATCGTCACCGATGGGGACGAGGTTCGCTCGGAAGAGCAAGATGTCTGCAGCCATCAGGACGGGATAGGAGAACAACCCGAGGTCGGCGGAGGCGCCCTTCGCCGTCTTGTCCTTGAATTGCGTCATCCGATTCAGCACGCCCATCGGCGTCATCGTTCCAAGGATCCATGCCAACTCGGCATGCTCCGGGAGTTGGCTCTGGGTGTAGAGGAGGGACCGGCGGGGATCGATACCGAGGGCCAGCAATACCTTGGCCGTGTCGAGCCTCGCAGCTTCGAGTTCGGCAGGGTCGTAGTCCACCGTCATCGCGTGAAGATCGACGATGCAGTAGATCGCGTCGTAGTCATCCTGGAGCTGCACCCAATTCCGGAACGCACCGAGATAGTTGCCGAGGTGGATGTTGCCGGTGGGTTGCACCCCGGAAAAGATGCGGGGCTTGGCTTCGGTCACGATCGTCTCCTGCGCTCTCTGGAACACGAAAGGATACCGACTCCCCGACCCCCGCCCGTTCTTGCGTAACTGGGTTCCGCCCTGGGTGGAACCCAGTTACGCAAGAACGGCGTGGTGTGTGGTTTTGACGATCGTGCGGGAGTGAGGCATACTCGCTGGACCGATGCACACCACAGCCACAACCGACATCATCATTACGTAGGCGCACACGTCGACGACGTGTGCGCTGCTGAGCCCTCCGGAACCGGGGGGCTCTTTCGTTGGAGGAATGACATGACACAGCGCGTTGAGATCTATGACACCACCCTGCGCGATGGAACACAGCAGGAGGGCATCTCCCTCACGGCCGGGGACAAGCTTCGGATCTGCTCGCTTCTCGACGACCTCGGCGTCGCCTACATCGAGGGAGGATGGCCGGGAGCGAACCCCAAGGACGACGAGTTCTTCGCACGGGCTGCCACCGAGCTCGAACTCAGGAACGCATCGCTGGTCGCATTCGGCTCGACGAGGCGGTCCGGGGTCACGGCTGAGGACGACGAACAGGTGCAGGCGCTGCTGGCAGCGAACACATCAACCGTATGCCTCGTCGGAAAGGCCTGGGACTACCACGTCGAGCACGCCCTCCGAACAAGCCTCGACGAAGCGATCGCCATGGTCCAGGACACCGTCGCCTTCTTCCGATCGCACGGTCGCGACGTGTTCTTCGATGCGGAGCACTTCTTCGACGGACACCGGGACAACCGTGATTTCGCCCTAGCCGTGTTGCGCGGCGCCCATGAAGCTGGCGCATCGAGGCTCGTGATGTGCGACACGAATGGGGGCTTCCTCAGCCACGATGTCGAGAGGATCGTCGGAGATGTCACGGACAGCATTTCCGACGCCACCTTCGGCTGCCACTTCCACAACGACTCCGGCATGGCCGTGGGGAACTCGCTCACCGCGGTGCGGACCGGCGTGTTCCAGGTACAGGGATGCATCAACGGGTACGGAGAGCGCACGGGTAACGCTGACCTCTGCTCGGTCATCCCCAACCTCTCGCTCAAGATGGGCGTAGAGACCATCCCCGAGGAACGCCTCGCCCGCCTGACGTCGGTCTCGCATCACATCGCGGAGGTGATCAACCTCACGCTGGATCCACACCTCCCGTACGTCGGATCGTCGGCCTTCACGCACAAGGCCGGTCTGCACACCAGCGCCATCGCCCGTAAACCCGATGCCTATGAGCACATGAGGCCGCAAGACATCGGAAACTCGACACGTGTCGTCGTTTCGGAGCTCGCCGGACGATCCACCGTGCTCGCGAAGGCCAAGATGAGCGGCCTCGACCTGACCCCTGCCCAGGCCCAGGCCGTGGTGGATGAGATCAAGGTCAAGGAGCACGAGGGCTATTTGTTCGAAGCGGCCGACGGGTCCTTCGAACTGGTTGCCAGACGGGCGATGGGATGGACACAGGACTTCTTCACGCTCGAGTCCTACCGGGTGTTCGTCGAGAACAGGGACGGAGAGGTGGCAGCAGAAGCCACCGTGAAAGTGCATGTCGGTGACGAGCGCATCGTCTCGACGCGGGAGGGCGACGGGCCTGTTTCGGCACTCGACCGCGCGCTTCGTGCAGCACTGCGGGGCCGATATCCCGAAGTGGACCGTTTCAAGCTCACCGACTACAGGGTTCGCGACCTGGATAGCTCCGATGGAACGAGTGCACGGGTTCGCGTCCTCACATCCCACAGCAACGTCGACTCGACATGGGATTGCGTCGGTGTCCACCAGAACATCATCGATGCCTCCTGGACGGCAGTCGCTGAGGGCCTCGTCGTTGGCCTCCTCAGGACACAAGAGACCCCGCCCTCGTAGCGAACACCGAGATGGCATTCGCGACGAGCGCGAGACATCACGCCCGCACGTCCCGTACGTGTGCAATCCTGTGGATGGCGAGCGAAGGAGCACCATGGGCAGGCCGATCACACCACAGGATCTCTGGGCGATGCAGCGAGTCGGGCAACCCGAGCATGTGCCGGGAACCACATCGGTCGTCGTTCCCGTCGTTGCATACCTCGAAGATGGGAAGCCACATTCGACCATTTGGCAAATCGACCGAGCCGGCAACGCCACCCGGCTGACATCGCAGGATCGATCGTCCTCGGCGCCGACTCCCTCCCACGACGGCTCTCGCATTGCCTTCCTCGGAGCCCAGGGAGACGATCCTTCCCAGGTGTTCGTGATGAGTCTTCATGGCGGAGAGGCGACGAAGGTGACGGATCTTCCCCTCGGTGCATCGTCGGTCACCTGGGTTCCCGGTGATGACTCGCTCATCGTGACCGGTCCCCTCTTCCGCGACCACCCCGAGCCCGAAGCGACCGAGGCAGAGAGGGACGCAAGGAAGGAAACGACACCGCCCGTCGTGACCGAGGACCGTATCTACCGCCATTGGAAGAAGTGGCTCGCAGGAGCTCGCATCGATCATCTCTTCCGTGTGGACCTCACGGATGGATCGACCAACCACCTGACACCGGGGCTCGATCGGCTCATCGGACTCGAAGATGTGGGAGATTCAATCACGGTGACACCTGACGGACGTTGGGTGATCTTCACCCTGGATGACGATCCTGAACCGTGGGAGCACCTCAGGTTTGCCCTCCACAGGATCCCTGTCGCCGGAGGAGACATCGAACGCCTCCCAACGGGGGAAGCAGCCGACCAGTACCGACCGCGGGTATCGCCAGACGGTTCGACGCTCGTCTACGGGGTGCAGTACGAGGATGCCTACTACGCAGATCTCGTGAGGATCGTTTCCCATCACCTTCCGACGGCTACCGAAGAGGTCCTCACCGCCAATTGGGATCGCTCGGCGGGTGGATGGGAGTTCGTCGGCAACGACGCCCTGGTGTTCCATGCCGAGGATCAAGGGCATGTCCGAATCTTCACGATCGAACTCGACGGGGGCACACCCATGCCCCAGACGTCGACAGGTTCGAATCATGGTCCAAGGGTTGGTGTCGACTGCTACTGGCACCGCCATGAGAGCATGGCAGCCCCGCCAGAGGTGGCCTTCACATGCGGGGGCCATACGACCGTGATCTCCGGATTCAACGCGAAGTTGCTGGACGAGTTGGAACTGCGACCTGCAGAGGAGGTTCGGTTCACCGGCGCGGAAGGCGTCCAGATCCAGGCCTTCGTCGTCGAGCCACCTCGCTTTGACGAAACGAAGACATGGCCACTCCTGCACAATGTCCACGGAGGTCCCCACAACGGTGTCATGGACAACTGGCACTGGCGATGGAACCCCCAGGTCATGGCAGCAGCCGGTTACGTCGTGATGTCGGTCAACTTCCATGGATCGTCCTCGTTCGGCGATGCCTTCACGCGCAGCATTCGAGGCAGATGGGGGGACCAGCCAGCGATCGATATCGAGGCTGCAACGGACCACATGCTGTCCCTCGGCTACATCGATGGCGATCGGATGGCGATCGCCGGTGGCTCCTACGGTGGCTACCTCGTGTCGTGGCTCACGACCCTCACCGATCGTTACGCGGCGAGTATCTGCCATGCAGGGGTAACCGACCTGCTCGGCCAATACGCGTCAGATCACACGGCGGGCAGGGACAAAGCCATGGGGGGCCTGCCATGGGAGGACATGGATGCCGTGCTGCGGTGGTCGCCCATGGCCCATACCCACGACATCGTCACGCCCACGCTGGTGATCCATGGTGAATTGGACTACCGAGTGGTGATCACGCAGGGCCTGTCGCTGTATGGGCTCCTCAAGGCCAAAGGCGTGCCGGCTCGGCTGGTCTACTACGGCAACGAGGGCCACTGGATCGAGGACAGGGACAATGCCCTCCACTGGTGGGGAGAGTTCCTCGGGTGGTTGGAGCGCTGGCTCAGCTGACCGATCCGACACCGTCACCTCGAGGATCGAAGTTCACTTCTCACCGTCAACCGAACCACCACACGAAGAGCGGGGCAAGCACGAGGGCCGGGAGCATGTTCGCCACCCGAACGTGCTTGAGGTCGAGCAAACGCAGCGAAATGCCGAGGAGCAGGATGCCTCCGGTCGAGGCGAGGGCGTCGATCATGGCGTCGGTCAGGACACCGTCGAGCGCGCTCGACGCCAGTGCGATCGTCCCTTGGACCACCAGTACCGTCACGGCAGCGAGTCCGACGCCCCATCCGTAGATCGAAGCAAAGGCAATCGACGCAAATCCATCAAGGCCAGCCTTCACGAGCAGCAGCTCAGGATCGCCCAAACCATCGTTGATCGACCCGAGGATGGTGAGCGGGCCAATGACGAAGACGAGGGATGCAAGTACGAATCCCTCTGCGAAGCGGTTTTGTTGATTGCCTGCGGCCTCAGGGATTGATGCTTCGGGGAATTCGACGTCGAAGCGCTTGGCCTCGGAGGTCAACCGCGACTGGAGCCAGATGCCGAGAGCTTCGAGGCCCTGCTCGATTCTGGCAAACTCGCCGATCACCGAACCGATGAGGACCGCAGCCAACACCACGATGAACTCATCGGTTGCTCCGACCTCTCGTATCGCAAGCGCCCCGGTGAGCAAGCCGAGCGCCGCAGTGATCGTGGCTCGAAGGCGGTCCGGAATCCGTCCGCCGACAGCAACGCCCACGACGGTGCCGAGCAGAACCGTAGCTACGTTGACAGCCGTTCCCAGATACATGACCAGCGAGTCTACGCCCCCACCGAGGGCCCTGGAGATCGGCGGGAACAGGCGCCTCTCGTCTTCAGTGACGACCGAGCCCTGTTCAGTCCCTGAGTATCTCGAGGAGCTCGCGCATCATGAATGCTGTGGCACCCCACAGGATGCCCTCATCGAACTCGAAGAACCACAGAGCGTGTCCGAACCAATCGCGCTGAAGCCACCGGGCCTCATCAAGCAGCTCCTCGAGGGTCGGCTCGATGATGACCTCGACCTCGCGTCGGTCGGGCACGAGCTCCACAGGTCGCTCGACCCTGACCACAACGGGGACGATCGGTTTGCTCCTGTCACGGGTCGTCACCGGAGTCAGACCGCCGAGCACTTCAACGATGCTATCGGCAGGGAGGCCGATCTCCTCCCAGGCTTCCCTGAGAGCGGTGGCGAGTGGGTCCTCTCCGTCCATCCGATGACCCCCAGGGAACACGACGTCGCCGGGATGTGTCGGCATGTGCTCTGGGCGCTTCGTGAGGATGACGCGCACCGAACCGTTCCCATCGTCATAGAGCGGAACCAGAACGGCATACTCGGCTCCTGGCGGATCGGTGACCGGCGGCAATGATCGCAGCGATGCCCAAGGGTCCATTGAGCGAGCTTATCCGGATAGTCTGGTGCCGATGGCGAACACGGTCCACAGCCAGCCCCGCTACACGAGACGGCTCATGCTCCGACCCTTCCGGAGGCGCGACGTCGGACCGCTCAATGAGGCCATCGAGGAATCGATCGACGACCTCCAGCCGTGGCTCCCATGGGTGGAGGGCTATGACCGCGGAGTGGCCCAGCGGTTCGTCCGTGAATCTGTCTCCGCTTGGGCGGAACGCCGGGCATACGATTTCACCGTTCGGCTCGCTGATGACCTCGACTACCACGTCGGCAACGTGTCGATCTGGACGACATCGGCCCAGAACAACATCGGGGAGGTGGGCTACTGGATCCGCTCCGATGAGGCGGGCCAGGGGTACGGCATGGAAGCCACCACGAGGATCATCCAGGTCGGATTCGAGGAGATGGGCCTCCACAAGGTGCAACTCCGCATTGCCGTGGGCAATGTGCGATCGGAGCGCATCGCCACGAAGCTCGGCTTCGTGTTCGAAGGAACTCTGCGCGACGAAGTCAAGGTCGCCGATCGGTGGCTGGATCACACGGTGTGGTCACTCCTCGAAGAGGAATGGTGGGTACAGCGTGACCGCCATCGGGCAGAGGGAACGATTGTGTGATGAGTCGTGAGTGATGAGTCCTGGGTTCTGGGACTCACGACTCATAACTCACGACTCATCACTCGCTCTCCTAGTTCTCGTCGAGGATCTGCTTCTTCTTCGCCTCGAACTCCTCGTCCGTGAGGATGCCCTCATCGCGAAGCTTGCCGAGCTGGGCGAGTTCCTGGAGGTAGTCGTCAGACCCTCCGTCGCCACTCACGTCGACAGGACCACCGCCCTCCTCCTGGTCTTCAGCCGTGACCTGCTGCTCCGGGATGCCGAGCTCGCCCATTGCCTGGGAGATCTCCTCGTCGGTCAGCTCCTCCGGCGGAATTCCGGTGTGCTGTTCGATGCGATCGGCGTCTGACTTGGACATCTTGTGTACGCCGAAGGCGACAAGGCCCCCAACGAGCATGACGCGGCGACGCCGGCGTCTCCGCCCCCTCCGCATGGCCCTCCGTCTCATTCCTGGCATCACTGGCACCTTTCGAATAGAACAACTCTGACGAAACCAAGGGCGGCACCCCGCCCCTTGCTCTGTACCCACAATATCACCAAGGTCGAGCCCGCATTTGGGGAAGCCCACTCGTGGAGTTCAGCGCCACAGGATTTCCTGAGACCGAGGCCACGAGCCGATTGCGGTCGCCCCGGGATTTCCCATATCCCTCGCACCGGTATCGTGAGGGGACACTCGAGTTCCAGGAAGGTCCCATGCGTATCGGTATTCTCACGGGCGGGGGCGACGTTCCCGGCCTCAACCCGTGCATCAAGGCAGTCGTCAATCGTGTCGCCCACGAGGGTCACGAGGTGATCGGATTCCGGAGGGGCTGGGGAGGGCTGCTCTACTCGAATCCGAGCGATCCGGCTTCCCTCGCAGAGAACACCATGGCACTGGATCCCTCGAGCGTGCGGACCGTGGACCGAACGGGTGGCACATTCCTCCACACATCGAGGTCGAACCCAGGGCGAGTACGCCCGTCCGAGGTTCCCGACTTCCTCGAGACTCCTGAGGGCGACGGGCCCTTCGACTTCACAAGCCATTCGCTCGAGGTGCTCGAGGCACTTGGCGTCGACGTCCTCATTCCCATCGGAGGCGACGACACGCTCTCATATGGCCTCCGCATGCACCAGGAGGGCGTACCCGTCATTGCGATTCCGAAGACGATGGACAACGACGTCCACGGCACCGACTACTGCATCGGGTTCTCCACAGCGGTCACCCGCGGGGTTGAATTCATCCACAATCTGCGAACGAGCACCGGCAGCCACGAGAGAATCGCCGTCGTCGAGTTGTTCGGCCGCTACTCGGGGGAAACAAGCCTCATCACTGCCTATCTCGCGGGCGTTGACCGTGCCGTGATCTCTGAGGTCCCATTCAACGTCGAGCGACTGGCCGACATGCTCGTGAGCGACAAGAAGCAGAACTCGTCCCACTACGCCATGATGACCATTTCCGAGGGTGCCCAACTCGAGGAGGGCGAGATGGTTCTCTCGGGGGCCGAGGATGCGTATGGCCACCGCAAACTCGGGGGGATCGGCGCCGTGACAGGTTCACTCCTCACCGAGTTGACCGGTGAGCGGATCATCTACCAGCAGGTGGGCTACCTCATGCGGTCCGGTCGTCCCGACTCTTTGGACCTCATGGTTGCCACGAACTACGCCAACATGGCTGCAGATCTGGCCCTCGAAGGCATGTCCG
>JAQAZV010000212.1:0-9132 GCA_032127155.1 Acidimicrobiia bacterium | reverse complement strand
GGCGAGTGTAGGAACGGGTACCCGGTAGTCCGTGTATCGGTTCTGGGTGTGGCATCTGGCGTAGTCTCGTCCCATGCGGACTTTCGTTGCAGCAGTCATCGGTTTCGGCCGTGACGCGTGGAATCTCAGCGCTGACCGTATCCGGAGGGCGGATCCCCTCCTCATGGGTGCCGCGATCGCCTACAACTCGCTGTTCGCGCTCGTCCCCCTCGCTGTGGCCTTCGTTGCCATCGTGTCGCTCCTCGATCGGGGAGGATCCGTGTTGCAAGATGCCACGGCGGTGATCGAGGATGCGTTTCCCCCGGACCTCGCCGACTTCCTCGTCGGCATTCTCGATGAGGCATCAGGATGGGCCGCCGGCCTCGGCGGTCCACTCCTTGCGGTGTCACTCCTTGTCGCCCTGTGGTCGGGTTCCCGAGCGGTCTATGCGGCGCAGAAGGCACTGAGAGCCGTCGAAGCAACGGTCGACCATCGTGGATACCTGCGCTCTCGCCTCGTGGGAATCTTCGTAACGGTTGGCGCGGCGATCGGGGTCCTCATTTCGTTCACATTCCTGACGGTGGGTTCCCGGATCTGGGCAGAGGTCGCCGGTCGATTCGGTCAGAATGCAAGCGTTGGGGGGAGGGTGCTGACGATCTCCATCGCGATCATCTGGGTGTGGCTCCTCCTCTGGGCGATCTATCGGTGGGGCCCTCCGTCTCCGCTGCGCCATGCATCGATCATTGCGGCGTTGGTGGCGGGACTCCTCGTCGTGGGATCGATCATTGCCTTCGATCTGATCCCTGCGACTTCGAGTACCTTGTCGATCCTCGGGGCCCTGGGCGTCTTCCTCGTCTGGTTGTACTACCTCGGTATCGTCGTGGTCGCTGCCCCGACGGTGTTCGCTGCCATCGCAGGCGCGACCAGGAATCTGATGCAGCGGTAGGCTCGGAAGCGATGAGCCAGGACGCGTCGACTCTCGCCGATCTGCGCCGCGGTATCGATCTCCTGTGGAGGGTGCTCAAGCACTACTGGAAGATTGCCGCGGTCTCGATCCTTGGTGCGCTCCTCTGGATGGCGATGGTGGTCGTCATTCCGTACCTCGTCGGCAAGACGGTCGACATCGCGGTCGACGAGGCCTCGTGGACGCTCGTATGGCCGATCCTGCTCGGTCTGATCCTCGCGGGAGGTGTCCAAGCGATCGGCATCGGGTTCCGGCGGTACTTCGGGTTCAAACTCTCATATCGGGCCGAGGCAGACATCCGAAACCGCCTGTTCACCCACATCCAACGCATGGCCTTCTCGTTCCATGATGTGACATCGACAGGGGAATTGATGGCCAGGGCGTCATCGGATCTCGGGCAGCTGAGGTTGATCCTGGCCATGCTGCCGATCACCCTCGCGAACATCGCGATGTTCCTCGTGGTGGGAGTTGTCCTCATCTTCATCGACCCGGTGCTTGGACTCGTATCCGCCTTGATGATCCCTGCCCTGATGTTCACCTCGGCGCGATTCGCCAGTCGGGTCGTCGGATACTCGTTCGATCTCCAGGAAAGGCTGTCTGACCTGTCCCACATCGTGGAGGAATCGGTGGCGGGCATCGAAGTCGTCAAGAGCTATGGCCAGGAGTCCCAGCAGCAGGAGAAGCTCGACGAGCGGGCGGAACTCATCTACCGGTCGGCCATGGAGATGAGCCGTGAACGAGCCATCCACCGACCCCTGTTCGAGATCATCCCTGCCCTTGGCACCGTTGCCGTCCTCGTCGTCGGTGGTATCCAGGTGGTTGACGCCAACCTCACGATCGGTGAATTCGTTGCCTTCACGCAATACCTCGCTGTCATGGTGCTGCCCCTGATGATCACAGGGTGGTTCTTTGCAAACCTCCCCCGTTCGGCCGCTGCGGCGTCACGCATCGACACGTTGCTCGCCACGGATCCGCAGATCGAGGAGCCTCGCCAGCCCGTCGTGCTCGGTGACGGGCCGGGAGAGATTCGCTTCGAGAAGGTCGTGTTCGCCTACCCGGGCAACGATGAAGTCCTTGTAGGAGTCGATCTCGTGGTTCCTGGCGGCACGTCCATCGGTCTCGTAGGGGCCACGGGGGCAGGCAAGACCACCCTTGCCCATCTGATTCCCCGGTTCTATGACGTCACCTCGGGCGCGGTTCGCATCGATGGGGTGGACGTTCGTGATCTCGGCCTCGACCAGCTGCGCAATGAGGTTGCTGTGGTGTTCCAGGAGACCTTCCTGTTCTCAGCTTCGATCGAGGACAACATCAGGGTCGGGGACCCTTCCGCTTCTGATGAGCGAATCCGATCTGCGGCTCGATTGGCGAAGGCGCACGAATTCATCTGCGAGATGCCCGATGGCTACCAGACGGTCGTCGGGGAGCGCGGTGCCACGTTGTCGGGCGGGCAACGTCAGCGTGTCAGCCTCGCACGAGGAGTGGTCCGTGACCCGCGCATCCTCGTGCTCGACGACGCGACGTCGTCCATCGATGCTGTGGTGGAAGCCGAGATACAGGCAGCCCTGCGCCAGGTCATGGCTGGACGCACGACCGTGATCGTCGCCCACAGGACCTCCACCCTCGCGCTCGTTGACAATGTGGCGTTCCTCGAGGACGGGAAGGTCGTTGCATTCGGTCCCCATGAGAACCTGCTGCGGGACATCCCACGTTACGCCGAGGTTCTTGCGGCCGGAGAGGCGACGGTCGACGCATGAAATACATGTCCTCAGCGGGGGATTACCAGGTTGATCGGCCAGGGCTTCTGGTGCGCAGGGCAGCGCGAGTCTCCCACGGCCTTGGAGGCGCGTTGGCGTGGGCGCTGGTGGCAACCATCGGGGCCACGGTCGTTCGCCTCCTTGGCCCGCTGGTGGTGAGAGGTGGCATCGATGACGGTATTGCGAAGGCGGACAAGCGCACGATCATCATCGCAGGCATCATCTACATCTCGCTGCTGGTGGTCCAGTATCTGATCACTGCCGTGTCCCAGTACGGCATCGCCTACGTGGGGGAGCGGTACCTGCTCCAATTGCGGTCCTTCGTGTTCCGGCGAATGCTGTCCCTTGACATGGGCTTCTTCTCGAGGTCCAAGAGTGGTGTCCTGGTGTCGCGGATGACAGCCGACATCGAATCCCTCCAGGAGTTTGCGTCGGATGGGGCCGTCATGGCCCTCAGCAACCTGCTGACGGTTGCTGGGGTTGCCATTGCACTCGTCTTTGTCGACTGGCAGATGGCTCTCGTCGTGTTCCTGATCGTGTGCGTCCTCCTGCTGGTGACCAGGGTGTTCCAACGTCAGGCGCGGCGCGCCTATGACATGGTGAGGGAGCGGATCGGGCAGGTTCTCGGCAGCATGCAGGAGGGCATCACGGGTGTGAGGGTGGTGCAGGCCTTCACCCAGGAGACATCCCAGGCCAGGTCGTTCGGAAGGGTGAACGAGCGACACTTCGAGGCGAACATGGCAGCGTCACGCGCAATCTCGTGGTACTTCCCCGTCGTCGCCTTCCTGAGGGTCACCGCTATCGCGTCGGCCCTCGCGATCGGCACCAAGCAAGTCATCGATGGGACCATGACCATTGGCACGCTGGTCGCGTTCCTGCTGTACCTCGACTGGTTCTTCCAGCCGATCATCAACCTCTCCAATGTCTACAACTTGTTCCAGTCAGCGCTCGCCGCCCTCGGCAAGCTGTTCTCCCTCATCGACGAGGATGTCGTAATCACCGAGCGGAATGGTGCCTACGACATTCCGGAGCCCATCGCGGGAGAGGTCACCTTCACATCCGTCGAGTTCGGATATAACGACACGACGAAGGTGCTGACCGACATCGATCTCACGGTGCCAGCCGGGCAGCGTCTGGCCATCGTCGGTGAGACCGGGTCTGGGAAGTCCACGCTCGCAAAGCTCGCGATGCGCTTCTACGACCCGACCGAGGGCTCGGTCGAAGTGGATGGGGTCGATCTCCGGAACGTCACAGAGGCTTCCAGGGTCGCGGCGTTTGCCCTCATTCCCCAGGATGGCTTCCTCTTCTCGGGAACCCTCCGCGAGAACCTGAAATTCGCGAAGCCCACCGCCGATGACGACGAGGTATGGGGAGTGCTCGAGGCGATGGGTATCGACGATTGGGTGCGCGGGCTTCCCGATGCTCTCGACACCGAGGTGCGAGAGCGTGGGAGCAGGTTCTCGTCGGGCGAGCGGCAGCTCGTCGCCCTCGCACGCGCCTTCCTCGCGAACCCCTCCGTGATCGTGCTGGACGAGGCGACGTCGAACCTCGATCCCGAGACAGAGGCCAATGTCGAATCGGCCCTCGGGGCGCTGTTGTCCGGCCGCACGTCGATCGTCATTGCGCACCGATTGCGCAGTGCCGAGCGGGCCGACAGCGTGGTCATGATCGACGATGGGCGGATCATTGCCGAGGGAACCCACGATGAGCTCGTTGCCAGTGTCCCTGCGTACGAGGAGCTCGTTGCCGTGTGGCAGCGCGGGCTTGCCTGACCGGGAAAGGTCTACGATCCGTCCGATGAAACCACCGTCCGCACGTACCACGGTCAAGCGTCTCCCGGAGCGGGGAAGGTATGACGAATCCACGGTGCATGAGATCCTCGACCAATCGATGATCTGCCATGTGTCCTTCGTCACCGACGATGGAGCCGTGGTCATCCCGACGATCCACGCACGCGTCGGAGACATCCTCTACCTGCACGGGTCGCCCGCTTCCCGGATGCTTCGGTCGATTGTCGGTGAGCCGGTGTGTGTCTCGGCGACGATCGTGGACGGGATCGTCGCCGCGCGATCACTGTTCCACCACTCGCTCAACTACCGATCGGTCGTCGTCTTCGGCACGGCGCGTGTGGTTGACGATCCTGAGGAGCGATTGACAGCCTTCAGGGCCATCACCGAGCACATGCTCCCTGGTCGGTGGGATGAGGCACGCACCCCTTCGATGAAGGAGGACAAGGGAACAAAGCTTCTCGCGATCACCATCGACGAGGCGTCCGCCAAGGTGCGCACGGGACCGCCCGGTGACGACGAGGAGGATCTGTCCTCAGAGATTTGGGCAGGCGTGATCCCACTCAGGACGATCGCAGGACCGGTGGTGCCGTCACCGGATCTCACGCCGGGGATCGACGTTCCGGAATCGGTTCGTCGGTATGGGGATGCGCGGCCCGGATCGGAGATCTAGGAAGCGGTCGCCTGGTCCCGCCATGCGAGCCATTCGCCCAGGGGTCCGAGGTCGTAATCGGGGCCTGTCAGGCCAATCATGAATTCGACCGCACCAGCATCGCGATACGCATCGGCGAGCTCGATCTTCGAAGGGCTGACGCCGATCGAGCGCTCCACCTGCGATGGGTCACGTCCGACCTTTGAACACCATTCGTCGAGCACCGCAGACTTGTGGATGAAGGTGTCGACGTCCCCGAAACCATGCCACACGTCGGCATGCTCGGCAACGATGCGCAACGTCACCTTCTCGCCGCCGCCGCCGATGAGTATGGGAAGTGGGCCAACCGGTTGGGGATCGAGCTTGGCGAGGCGCTCCTTGATGATCGGCATGGCAGCGTCGAGGTCGCGTAGCCGGCTCGGTCCGGTGCCGAACTCGTAACCGTATTCGTCGTAGTCCTTCTCGAACCACCCGGACCCGATGCCGAAGATCAGTCTCCCACCCGAGATCACATCGACGGTTCGTGCCATGTCGGCGAGTAGTTGTGGGTTCCGATAGGAGTTGCATGTCACGAGGGCTCCGATGCCGACATGCTCGGTTGCCTCGGCCCATGCGCCCAGCATCGTCCAGCACTCGAAGTGCTTGCCGACGTTTGCGTCGGGTTCGCCGCCGTACAGCGGGTAGAAGTGGTCCCAGTTGTAGAGGATGTCGACGCCGGCTTCCTCGGCAGCTGCTGCCGTATTCCGAATGGTCGAATAGTCAGCGTGCTGTGGCTGGATCTGGAGGGCAATACGAACGGGGGTCACGGATACCTCGGTGGATCGACATCTGGTGCGAGGACGATACCCCAGCCCCATTCCCGCCGAGACGCCCGAACCCTCAACCATGGGCAAGCCACGCTCGGCCCCCTGATACTTGGCTACTTGCTCCTTGCCATCTGCTACGCCGAGCGAAAGCGAGGCCCGTACCATGCCCTCCATGCCCGACATCTCCATCCGACCTGTGACCGACGCCGAGTACCCCGCCTTCGTGCTCGCTTTCATCGAGGGATTCGCTGACGACCTTCCGACGGAATCGTTCCCTGCGATGATCAGGAGGACCTTGCCCCCGGAACGCACGCTCGCCGCGTTCGATGGTGAGGTGATCGTCGGCACATTCGGCGGTTACGACCTCAGCCTCACGGTCCCTGGGGGTTCGACCGTGCCGATGGAGGGAACCACGGTGGTCACCGTCTTCCCGACGCACCGGCGAATGGGGCTCCTGCGATCCATGATGGACCGCCACCTCGCGAACGCCGCTGCCGCCGGCTACCCGATCGCTGGGCTGTGGGCGTCGGAGTCTGGTATCTACGGACGATTCGGATATGGGCTCGCGACCTACAACGACTCGTGGAACATGCGTGGCCCTCTCGTCTCGTTCCGCGACGAGATTCCGATCGATCGAGTCCGTCGCATCGACCCTGACGTCGCCAAGGATCTCCTCCCTCGGGTATTCGATGCCGTGCTTCCGACGAGGGCCGGTATGTATGCCCGCAATGAGGCGTGGTGGGGAGAGGTGTTGCTGGACGAGGAATGGATGAAGCGTGGGCGAACCTCGAAGCGCTACGTGGTCCACGATGGGCCCGACGGCGTCGACGGCTACGCGATCTACCGCCAGAAGGCTGACGAGGGCGACGATTCCCATGCGAATGGCAAGGTCAGCATTGTTGAACTCATCGCATCGACACCCGGGGCGACCGCTTCCCTGTGGGCCTATCTCACCCGCATCGACCTCTGCCCGAACGTGGAATCGTGGAATGTCCCTGTGGACGACCCGCTACCGATGATGGTCAAGGAACCGCGACGCATTGCTACGAAGGGTCGGTTCGATGCACTCTGGATCCGAATCCTCGATGTCCGTGCCGCCTTGGAGGCACGAACGTACGAGGAGGATGATTCGCTGGTGATCGATGTCGTCGACGACTTCCGACCATCGACGTCAGGGACATACCGACTGACGGTCGCGGGAGGAAACGCAACGGTCCTACCCATCAATGGGGATGCAGACCTCTCGGTTGACGAAGAGGCCCTCGGTGCCCTCTATCTCGGTGGCGGCGATGCACTCGCCTACGCAGCGGCAGGACGCATACGCGGTGGTTCCGATGAGGTTGTCCGCCTCCACCGCATGTTCCGTACCGTTCAGGCGCCATGGTGCAACCAGGTGTTCTAGATCCAGAGGTCCGACTCCGGGATTTAGGGAATCAGGCACGAGGTGATATCTTCCCCGCTCCTTCCCGGGCCGGAGCCGACCCGGAAGCGCATCCGTGCACTTCGGGCCCATGAGGACTGAGAAAGGAGTGCGCCGCGATGTCAACGTACCCGCTGTACGACCCGCTTGATCATCACGACGCGTGCGGTGTCGGATTCGTCGCATCGCGGACCACCGAGGTCTCGCACCGGATCGTGAGGCTCGGCATCGAGTGCCTCCACAACCTCGACCACCGGGGTGCCCGCTCAGCAGACGGAACGGGTGATGGCGCGGGCATGATGACCAGGATTCCCCACAGGCTCATCGAACGCGAGCTCACAGCTGAAGGTATTCAGGCGCCACCCAGGGATCGTCTCGGTGTGGTCATGTGCTTCCTGCCGGATGACGCGATGGATGACGCTCGCATCCTCATTGGGAAGTCCCTCCACGAGCAGGGCATCGAACTCCTCACGTGGAGAACGGTTCCGATCGGCGTCAATGTCCTGTCTCCGACGGCGAAGGCCTCCCTCCCCATCATCGAGCAGGCCATCGTCTCCTCCGGATCCGGTGTCGACCCTGATGTCTTCGAACGCTCGCTCCTGCTGGCTCGCAAGCAGATCGAGCGGGAGGACCTCGTCGGTCTCGATGTTGTCTCGGCATCCTGCCGGACCATCGTCTACAAGGGGCTCTTCACGGCCGATCGGATTGAAGCCTTCTACTGGGATCTGCGTGATCCCGTGTATGAATCGGACTTCGTCGTCTTCCACCAGCGCTATTCGACGAACACGCAGCCCTCGTGGGCCCTGGCCCAACCGTTCCGGATGCTCGCCCACAATGGGGAGATCAACACCGTCCAGGGAAACCGCGTGTGGATGGCGGCGCGGTCCAACGATCTGGGCAGCAGCGTATGGGGAGACCGCGTTGACCAGCTGGCCCCCCTTGTCAGACAGGGTCTCGGAAGCGACTCAGCGAGTCTCGACGAGGCAACCGAGGTCCTCGTGCGATCAGGGCGCGATCTTGCCCATGTCAAGGAAATGCTGATCCCTCAGGCGTGGGAAAACGTCGATGATCTCGATCCCGATCTGCGGTCGTTCTACGAGTACCACGCGTTCCTCGTCGAGCCGTGGGATGGACCTGCGGCCATTGCGGCCTCAGATGGCAGGACTGTCATCGCCGGCCTCGACCGGAACGGACTACGACCCGCAAGGTGGACCGTCACGGACGACACCGTGATGGTTGCTTCCGAGGCGGGTATCGCCCCAGAGATGGAGGTCAGGGCAACCGACACGGGCCAGCTCGGGCCCGGCGAAGTACTCGAGGTCGATCTGTCCACGGGGTCGGTCGCCTTCTCCGATGCAGTGAAACGCAGGCTCGCAGGAAAGGCTCCGTACCAGGATTGGATCTCGACAGAGACGCACTACGTCAGCGATCCTTTCGACGATCTCATGGATGATCGGTTCGACGCAGAGGCTTTGGCCAGGGTGTTCGGCTACACGGCGGAGGAACGGAGGCTGCTGCTTCGCCAGATGGCAGAGGGCGCCGAGCCGGTGTTGTCGATGGGAAACGACACAGGTCTCGCTGCCCTTTCGAAGTTGCCTCAGCGGTTGACGAGGTACTTCCACCAGTCGTTCGCGCAGGTGACCAACCCTCCCATGGATCCCATCAGGGAGAAGCTGGTGATGTCGCTTCGGACGTATGTCGGACGTCACGGGACCCTCCTGGACGAAACACCGCATCAGGCTCACATGATCGAGCTTGCATCTCCGATAC
>JAQAZV010000211.1:0-3686 GCA_032127155.1 Acidimicrobiia bacterium | reverse complement strand
AAACGCCGTACCCGCATACGACGACACACCAGCCTCAGACAACGTCTTCGTAATCGCCGCCGTCAACGTCGTCTTCCCATGATCAATATGACCCATCGTCCCAATATTCACATGCGGCTTCGTCCGCTCAAACTTCGCTTTTGCCATGGTGGCTCTCCTATTCGCCTCTGACCTTGGCCACGATTTCTTGTGCGGCCGATGTGGGTACTTCCTGGTACGAGTGGAACTGCATCGAGTACGTTGCGCGTCCCTGGGTACGGGACCGCAGGTCGGTTGCGTACCCGAACATCTCTGCGAGGGGGACCAACGCCTTGACGACCCTGGCCTGACCTCGTGAGTCCATGGATTCGACCTTGCCGCGCCGTGCGGAGAGGTCGCCGATCACGTCACCCATGTTCTCTTCGGGGGTGACGACCTCGAGCTCCATGACGGGCTCGAGAAGCTTGACTCCAGCCGACTTCGCAGCCTCCTGAAGTGCCATGGATCCTGCAATCTTGAACGCCATCTCGTTGGAGTCGACGTTGTGGCTCGATCCGTCGATGAGGCGTGCCCTGATGTCCACGAGCGGGTAGCCGGCCAGGATGCCTCCGTCGAGTGCCTCCCTGATGCCCTTTTCGACGGCGGGGATGTATTCGCGGGGGACGTTGCCACCCTTGACGGCATCCTCGAATTCGAATCCGGTGCCCGGTTCGAGGGGCTCGAGGTCGATGACGACGTGGCCATACATGCCTCGACCGCCGGTCTGGCGCTTGAACTTCGCATCGATCTTGTTGACAGGGCGCTTGATCGTCTCGCGGTAGGCAACCTGGGGGCGCCCGACGTTGGCCTCGACCTTGAACTCACGGAAGAGGCGATCGACAATCACCTCGAGGTGCAGCTCGCCCATACCGGCGATGATCGTCTGGCCCGTCTCCTCGTCGGTATTGACCCGGAAGGTCGGGTCTTCCTCGGCAAGGCGACCGAGTCCGGCACCGAGCTTGTCCTGGTCGGACTTGGTCCTCGGCTCGATCGCAACCGAGATCACGGGCTCGGGGAAGGTCATCGACTCGAGCTGAATCGGTGCATTGGCCGCCGAGAGTGTGTCGCCCGTCCGGACGTTGCTCAAGCCGACTGCGGCGACGATGTCGCCTGTCATGATCTCGTCGATGTCCTCCTGCTTTGCGGCATGCATACGCAGGAGTCGACCGAATCGTTCCTTCTTGCCCGTGGTCGTATTGGCAACGCTGTCGCCCTTGTCCGCTCGACCCGAGTACACACGGAAGTAGGTCAGCTTGCCGACATAGGGGTCTGACATGATCTTGAAGGCAAGTGCGGAGAACGGTTCGTCATCCGAAGGCTTGCGTTCCATGGTGTCTTCCTCGTGACCCGGCCTGAAGCCGACCATCGGAGGGAGATCGACGGGACTCGGGAGGTAGTGGACTACGGCGTCGAGGAGTGGCTGGACACCCTTGTTCTTGAATGCGGTGCCAAGCATCACCGGAACGAAGTCCCTGGCGATCGTGCCCTTCCGGATCACTGATCGAATCTCGTCCGCGGTGAGGTCTTCCTCCGTGAGGTACTTCTCCATGAGGTCCTCATCCTCGGAGGCGACGACGTCGAGCATCTTGTGCCGCCACTCGTTGGCCTGGTCGACGAGCTCGGCAGGGATCTCGACTTGATCCCATTCCACACCGTCGTCGTCGTGCCAGACGATGGCGTGCATCTCGACGAGATCCACGACACCGCGGAACTCGCCCTCTGATCCGATGGGAATCTGGATCGCAACGGGGTTACCGCCGAGGCGGTCGACGATCGATTGCATCGACGCGAAGAAGTCCGCACCAATCCGGTCCATCTTGTTGATGAAGCAGATGCGAGGCACGCCGTACTTGTCGGCCTGGCGCCACACGGTCTCTGACTGTGGTTCGACACCGGAAACGGCGTCGAACACGGCTACGGCACCGTCGAGAACCCGCAGTGACCGCTCGACCTCGACCGTGAAGTCGACGTGACCGGGGGTGTCAATGATGTTGATCGTGTGACCATCCCACAGGGTCGTCGTGGCCGCCGATGTGATCGTGATGCCACGCTCCTGCTCCTGCTCCATCCAGTCCATCACGGCCGCGCCGTCATGGACCTCACCGATCTTGTATGTGCGACCGGTGTAGTAGAGGATCCGCTCGGTCGTCGTCGTCTTGCCCGCGTCGATGTGGGCCATGATTCCGATGTTGCGGACCGTATTGAGTGGGATGGTGCGTGACATGTTCGATTACCAGCGGTAATGGGCGAAGGCCTTGTTGGACTCCGCCATCTTGTGGACGTCTTCTCGCCGCTTCGCGGCGTTGCCTGTGCGGTTCGCAGCGTCGAGGATCTCGTTTGCGAGCCGCTCAGCCATCGTCTTTTCACGACGCTTGCGAGCGGACTCGACCAACCAGCGAACGGCAAGGGTTTGGGCTCGTCGGGGCCTCACCTCGACGGGAACCTGGTAGGTGGATCCGCCGACACGGCGGGACCGGACCTCGAGGGTTGGGCGGACGTTGTCGATCGCACGCTTGAGCGTTGCCAACGCATCGGCACCGGTGCGCTTCTCGACGATGTCCATCGCGGTATACACGATGCGTCTGGCGGCACCCTTCTTGCCCCCGAGGAGGACCTTGTTGATGACCTGCGTGACCACGATCGACTGGTAGATCGGATCCGGATCGAGCTTGCGAACTTCTGCTGGAGCACGACGCATGGTTACGAATCCTTCTTCGTGCCGTAGCGGGAACGAGCCTGCCTGCGGCCACTGACACCAGCGGCGTCGAGTGCTCCGCGAATGACCTTGTAGCGAACACCCGGAAGATCCTTCACCCGGCCACCACGCACGAGCACGATCGAGTGTTCCTGGAGGTTGTGGCCCTCACCGGGGATGTAGGCGGTGACCTCCATACCTGAGGAAAGGCGCACGCGTGCGACCTTGCGAAGGGCCGAGTTCGGCTTCTTCGGTGTGACGGTGTAGACACGCGTGCATACCCCGCGGCGCTGCGGGGACCCAGCGAGGCCGACGGTCCTCTGCTTCTTCGGCTTCGGCTTCCGGCCCTGGCGGACCAGCTGCTGTACGGTTGGCACTGTTGCTCTGTCTCTCTCTTCGGCACACTCCGACCCGACACCCGGGTATCGGAGCTTCTGACGAACGAAAATCGGCCTCGCTGTGGATTGCACAACAGGACCGATCCCTTGTGTGAACCTCTTCCGACACAACAGCGTCCGAGGACGCCTCAGGGTATCAGCGGGTTCGGATGGGGAATCCAGGACGCAGTATATCCGGCACGTTTCGTAATCGCAATACGACGGCGCGCCCGACCGAGCGTGACCGAAACGGCCACCCTCCTCGTCACGTCGGAACCATACCACAGAGGCGAAAACGCCCGTGGAACCGTTCAGATGGGGAACTCGGGCGGGTCGCGACGCTTCGGACTCGCCACGGGGGGCGTAGGAGCGGCGGGGGGCGCGGGCTGGGGGTCATCGGGCGTCGTGACATCGATGGTGCGTTGACCCACGGGCCGCTGCGCCTCCTCTTTGCGAGCGACAATCGCCCGGGTCTGGTCGCGGTACTCGCGGAGACCGGCGAAGGCGAAGAAGATGATGATGAACACACCGAATTGGTACCCGTTCACCCAGGCGATCGGAACGACAATCGCGACGGCGATCCATGTGACGACCTG
>JAQAZV010000210.1:0-3749 GCA_032127155.1 Acidimicrobiia bacterium | reverse complement strand
GCCCAGGGCTACACCGATGCGACGGGCAAGCAGTGGACCCAGCCGATCGGCTTCTCCGAGGCCCTGTTCGAGGTCATGCAGGCTGCGGTGATTGCAGCTGGTGGCCCGGACAAGGAGGCGGTGGCTACGGCCCTCTCGACGCTGAAGGTCGACACGATCGTTGGCCCGCTCGACTGGACGGCCGGCCCGGTGCCGAACGTCTCGAAGACGCCGCTCACCGGCGGTCAGTGGCGCGCGACCGATGGTGGTGAGTTCCCGTACGAGATGGTGATCGTCTCGAACTCACTGGCACCCGAGATTCCGCTCGGTGGCGAGGTCGAGCCGCTCAGCTAGCAATCTCACCGACGAAGGAGGGGGTGGGCTGATGCTCACCCCCTCCTTGGTCAAATCCGACGGCATCGGGCGGAGAGGACGCGGGTCATGTTCCGCATTGCAGAACCCATGGATCCGGCGAACGACGGGCCCACTAGCGTCAAGGCGCCGCTCCACCTGTCCAGGCTCGCGGCATCGTCCGCCGCACTAGTGTCGGATCCGCGCACTGTCGCAGCGAAGCAGCAGGAGGTGGGATGAGTCCGATCCTCGAGGTGAACGGCCTGTCGAAGCGATTCGGCAAGGTCATCACGGCTGAGGACGTGTCGTTCGCAGTCGAGCAAGGAACCGCTCTTGGAATTGTGGGGCCCAACGGCGCCGGCAAGTCGACGCTCCTTTCGTTGATCACGGGCGTCCTGCCGTCAGACGCAGGCATCATCAGTTTTGACGGTCGCGACATCACGGGCCTGTCCGCCGGAGCTCGTAGCGAACTCGGCATCGCCCGCTCGTTCCAGATTCCGCGGCCCTTCGTCGACATGACGGTGTTCGAGAACGTCTACGTGGGCGCGGCGTTCGGAGGCCAGAGCCACGGTCAGGCCGGCTATGACACGGCTGCTGAGGCGCTGGAGATCACGGGCATGCTGGCAATGTCGGATGTGCCCGCGGGGCAGCTTCGCCTGCTCGACCGCAAGCGGCTCGAACTTGCCCGAGCCCTGGCGACGAGCCCGCGCCTGATCCTTCTCGACGAGATCGCCGGAGGGCTCACCGAGAAGGAGTTGCCGCCGTTGATCGAGATGATCAAGGGCCTGCGCGACTCCGGCGTGACGGTGGTCTGGATCGAACACATCGTGCATGCGCTCCTTGCAGTGGTCGACGACCTCATGTGCCTGGCGTTCGGGAAGGTACTTGCGATCGGCGATCCGCAGGAGGTCATGCGCAGCCCCGAGGTCATCGAGGTCTACCTCGGCTCGACCTTCGACATGGGTGAGGTCTCATGAGCCTGCTGTCGGTCTCCGGCCTGGATGTCCACTACGGCGACTTCCAGGCGATCTATGGGCTGGACCTGCACATCGACGAAGGGGAGACCCTCGCGGTCATCGGTGCCAACGGCGCGGGCAAGTCAACACTGATGAAGACCATCGCCGGACTGCTCTCGCCAACGGCCGGGGACATCGATTTCGACGGCATGAGCATCGTGCGCACCCCCGCGCACAAGCGCGTCCCGCTGGGCATTGCTCTCACGCCCGAGGGTCGACGCATCTTCCGCAGTCTGACGGTCGAGGAGAACCTCAAAGTGGGGGCGCACACCAAACGCAAGGGCCCATGGACGCTCGCGAGTGTCTACGAGGCGTTCCCGCTGGTCTCGGACCGCAGGGACCGGCTGGGCGTGAACCTGTCCGGCGGCGAGCAACAGGCGGCCGCCATCGCTCGGGCCCTCATGAGCAACCCGCGCCTCCTGCTGCTAGACGAGGTGTCACTCGGGCTGGCGCCGCTGGCCGTCGAGCAGATCTACGCAGCGCTGCCGTCGATCACCGCCCAAGGGACGACGGTTCTCGTGGTGGAGCAGGACGTGAACCAATCCATGCGGGTGGCCGATCGTGTCCAGTGCCTTCTCGAGGGTCGCACCGTTCTCGAGGGCCCCCCGTCCAGCCTGTCGCGCGATGAGATCGCGACCGCCTACTTCGGAATCTAGGGGGCATCCATGCAGTGGCTCAACGCCATCATCCAGGGAGTGCTCCTGGGCGGGCTCTACGCCCTCCTGGCCGCCGGCCTGTCGTTGATGTTCGGCGTAATGCGCATCGTGAACCTGGCCCACGGCGTGCTCGCCATGCTTGCCGCGTACGTCGGCTATGTACTGGTTGACTCGTTCGGCGTCCCCTGGTTCCTGGCGGTTCTGATCGTCGTGCCGGTGATGGCTCTGGTCGGCTACGTCCTCCAGTGGGGACTGTTCAACAAAGCGCTCAGCCGGGGCGGCCTGGCCCCGCTGCTGGTGGCCTTCGGCCTGGCCGTGGTGCTCACCCAGCTTCTGCAGGAGTTCTTCACTGCTGACACGCGCAGCATCCAGATCGGCCTGCTCGGCACGAACAGCATCCAACTGTCGGACGACATCTACATCGGGGTGTTCCCGCTGATCACGTTCGTTGTCGGCGTCCTCGTGATTGCGTCGGTCCAGATCTTCCTCAACAAGGCCCCGCTGGGGCGGGCCATGCGCGCGGCCAGCGACGACGTGGAAACCGTCAAGCTGATGGGCATCGACAACCGTCAGGTGTACGCCCTGTCGACGGCGCTGGCGCTGGCAACTGTCGGACTGGCCGGCATGTTCATCGGGATGAAGACGCAGTTCAGCCCGACCTACGGTGACCTGGTCCTCATCTTCGCATTCGAGGCGGTCATCATCGGTGGCCTGGGATCCCTGTGGGGGACGCTCGTGGGCGGCATCGTCCTGGGCGTGGCCCAGACTCTCGGTAGCCAGATCAACCCGTCGTACGGCCTGCTCATCGGAAACCTGGTCTTCCTGGCCATCCTCGCGTTCCGACCACAAGGACTGCTCCCGAAGGCGGTGACGACATGACCACCACACACGCTGTCGTGACGGAGCACGTCAAGGTGCGACGAGCCACGAAGAGCTCGTGGGCTGGCATGGGGGTGTTGATCCCGATCCTGCTCGTTCTCGCAGCTGGGCCGTACCTGGTGGAGAGAGGTACCCAGCAGCAGTTGGTGACCCTCTTCTCCCTCATCGTCATGGCCACCATGTGGAACCTCCTCGCCGGGTACGGCGGCATGGTGTCGGTGGGGCAGCAGGCGTACATCGGGATCGGGGCGTACGGCCTGATCTACCTTGCGGACACCGTCGGCCTCGATCCGTTCGTCGCGGTGCCCGTCGCCGTGGTCATCGCCGGACTTCTGTCGATCCCGATCTCGTTCCTCGCCTTCAGGCTGGTTGGTGGCTACTTCGCAATCGGTACCTGGGTCATTGCCGAGGTCGTCAAGCAGATCACGATGCAGATCGACGCCCTCGGCGCCGGATCCGGGATGTCCCTGACGTCACTGAGCGACTTCTCGCCTGGACGCCGCATCGCCTACGTCTACTGGCTGTCCCTCATCGCGGTCGTGCTGGCGGTAGGCGTCACCTACCTCGTCATGCGGTCCCGCTTGGGGCTCGGGTTCACGGCGATTCGCGATGACTCGATCGCGGCTTCATCACTGGGCGTGCGCGTGACCCGATCGAAGAGATTCGTGTTCGTCGTCTCGGCGATGGGCTGCGCCCTTGCCGGCGGCATGATCGCGGCCAACACCTTGCGGATCACCCCGGAATCGATCTATTCGGTCAACTTCTCCGCCTTCATGATCTTCATGGTGGTCATCGGTGGGCTGGGCACGATCGAGGGCCCGATCGTCGGTGCCATCGTGTTCTTCGGCCTGCAGCAGTGGCTGTCCGA
>JAQAZV010000209.1:0-2988 GCA_032127155.1 Acidimicrobiia bacterium | reverse complement strand
AAACGCCGTACCCGCATACGACGACACACCAGCCTCAGACAACGTCTTCGTAATCGCCGCCGTCAACGTCGTCTTCCCATGATCAATATGACCCATCGTCCCAATATTCACATGCGGCTTCGTCCGCTCAAACTTCGCTTTCGCCATGTGCCAGGTCCTCCCGAACCGAGTATGTCTGGATATCGATTGTGCGTAGCGGCGGGCAGACTTGAACTGCCGACCTCTCGATTATGAGTCGAGCGCTCTTACCGACTGAGCTACGCCGCCCTATGCGCGCACCGCTCACGCGGTACAAGGCCGAGCTCACACCCGACCCGGCTCCCTGCCGCTAGCGGCTCCTCCGAGGCACCGCGAAGCGGCGGTACGAAAGGGTTGGAAGCTGGAGGCGAGTATAGATCAGCGGGCTCCTACTCACGCAATCGACGGAAGGAGCTTCCCATAACGCAAGGATCGGAGAGGCTGTTGCCTCTCCGATCTTCCCCCCTTGCTGCGACACGGCGTGTGCGGTGTCTATGGGATAGTTGTCCGGATCGGATCATTTCCTGACAGGTGTCAGGAATTCACCAGACCTGGACAATCCTCGGTATGAGAACCAACAGGCACGGGAAGTCAGAGGGCATCGACGCCCGCTTCTCGCGACTGTTCCTGAATCACTATGACGAGGTCCTCGGGTTCTGCGTTCGCAGGACCAATCGATCGGAGGCAGAGGATGTTGCAGCGGAGGTGTACGCCACAGCGTGGAGGCGTATCGATGATCTCGACTGGGACATGGCACGTCCATGGCTCTTCGGTATCGCTCGAGGCCTCCTGTCGAATCAACGCCGGTCGATCACGCGTCGCCTCCGACTCACCCAGAAGGTCGGGTCGCTCGCTGAACCAACGGTCGAGTCACCCGACGTCGTGGTCATACGACGCGAGCAGGATCAGCAGGTCATGGATGCCTTGGCTGAGTTGCGCGATGGCGACAGGGAGATCCTGATGCTGGCGGTCTGGGAGGAACTCACTGCCCCTGAAATCGCCGTCGTCCTTGACATCTCGGTTTCGGCAGCCGAGCAGCGGCTGCACCGAGCCAAGCAACGGTTCTCGACGATTCTCGAACGATTCCCCGCACAGGTTTCCCCCCGTGCTGCCAAGAAAGGAGGCGAACGCTGATGTCGATCGAAACGGCCATGGACCGTCTTCGGGCTGCGAATCCAGCTCCCGATACGCGACTGCTCCGTGACGAGTCGGACGATCTCAACGTTCTGCTCTCCACGACCTGGCAAAGGAGCACGAACGTGCAGACCCAACAACCACAGAAGATCCAAGAGCCCCAGAAGCCACCCCGCAGGGGTTGGCTCGTCGCAGCGGCAGCGTTTGCGCTCGTCGTCATCGTCGGACTCGGCTTCGGCCTCATCACGAGGAACAGCGACAACCCACCAGCATCCGAACCAACACCGACCACGGTACCGGCCACAACCACCACCGCCGCAGGCGACGCTGCAGCAGCAACCACAACCGCACCGGCCACGGAAACGAACGTCACGACACCGCCGGTCGCCGGACCGCCGAAGATCACGGTGATCGCGACCGACTATGCCTACGAGGGCATCCCTGCCACCGTCCCTGTCGGCACCGTGTTCCGCATGGACAATGCCAGCACCGACGAATTCCATGAGCTCGTGTTCATCCACGTCGACGACAGTGACACCCGCACAGCAGCCGAGATCGCTGCCACGGATCTCGACGTGCTCTTCGATGGCGACAACCCGACATTCGGGCTGCTCGGGGACGTCATGCTGGCACTACCGGGCGGAGGGTCCTATGTAGTGAACGGAGTTGCAGGTCAGGGAATCACCAACCCGGGCAGATACATCGTCATGTGCCTCATCCCGGTCGGCGCCGACCCCGGCTTCGCCGCACAGCAGGCAGCCGACGGGCCCCCTACCGCCGAGGACCTCGCAGGGACCGTCCCGCACTACCAGATGGGTGAGTACGCCGAGTTCATTGTCGAGGGCTGACAACCCGACAACCACACTCGATGGAAAAGGGGGCCCCTATCGAAGGGGCCCCCTTTTCGACCCCAAGCAACGCATGCGGTGGGACACACAGAGATCGCGCCATCGGCAGCGCTTCGTCGCGTAGAGTCGACGGATGCCCAGAACCCTCGACGACATCCTCGCCTCGGCTCGCGCACGACTCGATCGCGTGCCGCCGTCCGACCTGCAGGCAGCGATCGACGCAGGCTCGATCGTCGTCGATGTTCGGGACTCAGCCCAACGGGCAACGCAGGGACCGCTCCACGGCGCACTCGTGATCGACCTCACCGTGCTCGAATGGCGGCTCGCCCCGTCGAGCGCTACCCGCATCACGGAGATCGAGCCGGATCAGCGGGTCATCCTCGTCTGCAGCGAGGGCTACAGCTCTTCCCTCGCCGCGGCCCGCCTCCAGGACCTCGGCATCACCGGTGCGACCGACCTCGAGGGCGGCTTCACCGCATGGAGGTCTTGGCTGACCGAGACTCCGACCTGACTCGTCCCGTCGACCACCCTGGCTGTTCTTGCGTAACTGAGTTCCATCCAGGGTGGAACTCAGTTACGCAAGAACGGGAGGTGGGTGGTGTCGCACCTATCCGAGACGCTCGATGATCGGCGCGAGGCCCTCGATCGTTTGCCGTTGGTCCCCGGCAGCCATGATCTCGAGTCGGGTGCAGCCCATCTCGGCGAATCGGTTGAAGGTGTCCGCGATCTCATCGACTGACCCGAAGATCGGTTCGTCATCTCCCAGAAGCCCCGTTGGCTCGGCCCCCGGCGGAGCCACGGCGACACCGATCGACTTGCCGAGGGTTGCCGGGTCACGCCCGATGTCCTCGCACATCGCATCGATCTGGCCGAGAAGGTCGACGAACGCCTCGGGCTGGCTGCTGGTGGTTGCGAACGCGCTCCAGATATCGGCGTGTTCTGCAGCGAGGCGCATCGTTCGTGGCTTGTGGCCACCGAGCAGCAAGGG
>JAQAZV010000208.1:0-2577 GCA_032127155.1 Acidimicrobiia bacterium | reverse complement strand
ACAAACGTCCTCGATCGATGCGTTGCCCGGCGTTCTCCTCGTCGTCCAGATCATTGCCCTTGGCCTGCTGATCGGGATCCTCACCATGGCCGGTGTTGGTCGGTCCGACCAGTCCTGACGCGAGCAGCACCGCCCTTCGCTCCCGTCAGGGAACTGCACGAACCGTATTCGAAGGCACACGTCGACGGGTGGCCGGGTCCTGCCTTCAGCGAAGGTGGCCCACGACGGCGAACAGGTTGTGGGCCGGATCCACACCGGAGGCCTCGAATACTGCATATGCGGGGTGATTGGCCTCGTCGTGGACCGCTCGGTCGTGGTCCTCGAGGGTCTTCCACACCGCCGTGATCTGGACGGCTCCTTCGGTTTCGAGCAGGTAGCAATCGATGAGGCCATCTGGGCGGTCCCCGACGACCAACTCGGACCACGCACCGAACACGTTGGCGTGCTCTGATGCATCAACGGACGCATGGGCAACAGACATGATCATGGTTGAACTCCTCGACTCCATTCGGACATGCAGTCAACGTGGTCGCACACTACTCCCCCGATCGTGCCCGAGTTCGGGCACGATCCGGAACGGTGGCCGCAGACGCCGGCAGAGAATTGCTGATCAGACCGCTTCGAGGGCGAGCTCGAGGACCTCGTCGATCGTGTCCACGAGGTGGAAGGTCATCTCCTCACGACAGCTGTCCGGTACGTCGTCCAGGTCGGCCTCATTCCTCTTCGGGAGGATCACCTCGGTGAGACCCGCCCGCTGGGCGGCCAGCACCTTCTGCTTGACGCCACCGATCGGCAAAACCCTTCCCTGAAGCGTGATCTCACCGGTCATGCCGAGCGTGTTCTTCACATTCCGTCCGGTCAGGAGGGACACCAGGGCTGTCGTCATCGTGATGCCAGCTGAAGGCCCATCCTTGGGAACAGCCCCAGCGGGAACATGGACGTGGAACTTCCGCGCCAACGCAGCCGGGTCGATGCCGAGGTCGACCTCATGGGATTCGATGTACGACAGGGCAATCCGAGCCGACTCCTTCATCACGTCGCCGAGCTGACCCGTGAGGGTCAAACCCACCTCTCCCTCCATCGACGTCGCCTCGATGAACAGAACATCGCCTCCCGCTCCGGTCACGGCCAACCCCGTGGCAACGCCGGGGACCGCAGTGCGGTCCTTGGCCTCATCACGCCACACTTTCGGCTTGCCGAGGAACTCCTTGATGTCCTGTTCGTCCACTTCCACGACCATCGGGGTCCCGTCGCCACCTGCGACGCGGGTCGCGACCTTGCGTGCCAACTTCCCGAGTTCGCGTTCGAGTGACCGAACGCCCGCCTCCCTGGTGTATCGATCCACGACGGCGGCGAGGGCATCCTCCGTGACGACGATCTCCTCCGGTTCGAGCCCAGCCCCACGGATCTGACGCGGGAGAAGGTGGTCACGGGCGATCTCGACCTTCTCGAGGTCGGTGTAGCCGTCAAGACGAATGACCTCCGTGCGGTCCAACAGCGGCGCCGGGATCGTCTCGAGCACGTTCGCCGTACCAATGAACAGCACGTCGGACAGATCGAGGTCGAGTTCGAGGTAGTGGTCCCGGAACGTGTGGTTCTGGGCTGGGTCCAGGACCTCGAGAAGCGCGGACGAGGGGTCGCCCCGCCAATCCGACCCGGTCTTGTCCATCTCGTCGAGCAGGAAGACCGGGTTCATGGTCCCCGATTCGATGAGGGCCCGCACGACACGGCCGGGCCGCGCTCCGACGTAGGTGCGGCGATGGCCACGGATCTCTGCCTCGTCACGGATGCCGCCGAGGGCGACCCTCACGAACTCGCGGCCGAGGGCACGCGCAACCGACTCACCAAGCGATGTCTTCCCGACACCGGGAGGACCAACGAGGAGGAGGATTGCGCCCTCCCTCAGGTTGCCGGCATCCTCGAGGCCGCGGTCCTTGCGAAGTTTGCGGACCGCGAGATGCTCGACGATCCGTTCCTTCACGTCGGCGAGGCCGGTGTGGTCGGCGTCGAGCACAGCCCACGCCTCCTCGAGATCGAGGCGGTCCTCGGAGGTCTGACCCCATGGAACATCGAACATCGTGTCGAGCCACGTGCGTATCCACGAGTGCTCAGGTGACTGCTCAGACATCCGTTCCAGCCGGTCGATCTCACGCTCGACGGCTTCCCGAGCGTGCTCAGGAAAGTTCGCGTCCTCGAGCTTCAGGCGATACTCGGACGCCGCACCCTCTTCCTCACCCAGTTCCTTCTTGATCGCCTCGAGCTGTTGGCGAAGGAGGTAGTCACGCTGCGACTTGTCGATGCGCTCCGTTGCGCTGTCGCGCACCTTCTTACGGAGGGTGAGATCGGCGAGGACCTCACCCATCCAGGTCATGAGCTTCCCGAGGCGCTCACGAATGTCGACCGTTTCGAGCAACTCGACCTTCTGGTCGAGCGACAGGTCAGGCGAATACACCGCAAGGTCGGCGAGCTGGCTCGGATCCTCGATCCCGAGGAGTCGGTCACCAACGCCTCCCATGCCGCGCTGGTCGAGCACCTCCCGCACCACGGCGCGGTACTCGTCAGCGAGTTCCTCCAGTG
>JAQAZV010000207.1:0-16947 GCA_032127155.1 Acidimicrobiia bacterium | reverse complement strand
GGCGGTGTAGAAGTCGAGGATCCCGTAGAAATCATTCTCCCGGTAGACCTCGGCGAGTCGGTCGACGTACACGATGGCCTCTGATCCCCACGCAGCCGCACTGTTGGATGAACCGCCTTCGGCTGAGGTTGCCGTATCGGTGCAAGCGATGGCGATGACCGCAAGCGCAACGATCAGACCGATGAGTTTCTGACGGTGTGACGTATTAAGCGACATGGGTACCAGCCGATTGTGCCCCATTTCGAGGACACGCGTATCGGATTCCTCGCGACCGCACTGTCCCACCGTCCAAGGTCGACCTTCATGTCACAGGGAAGGCGCTTGTCACATCCCCGCAGCGTCGGCGTGGACGCCGACGGTCGGCGACGCTGGACCGGCGAGCCGTATCGCGAACTCGCTGACGGTCTCAGGTGGTCGCGTCGGTAATCGGGGTGAGAGGATCGGGCCCGTAGTCGTTGTAGCCCTCGTCCCCGGCGAGGAATCCACACTCGATGAGGACCCACAGGGAACCGATGACAGGAACCAGGGCGATGAGGACCCACCACCCGGACTTTCCCCTGTCGTGCCACCGCTTGACAGAAATGGCGAGTGCGGGCCAGATCAGGATGACTCCGACCATCCATGCAAAGTAGGTGAAGGCACCTGAGTCGGCGAGAACCACCACGGTCACCAGTACTGCCTCAAAGGCTGCCAACACAATGATGCCAACCCAGTACTTGGCGCGATTGATGCGTCCCCTGAATTCGAAGAGCAGGTTCTGCCAATTGATCGTATCCATGTCGTCCTCCTGAATCGGGTACACGGTAGCGGAAGGCGGCAAAGCATGGCTCTCCCTTCAGGCGAGCATGGAGTCGATGAGGTCGTACTCCCAATGGCGCTGAGCAGGGGGGCTGGCTTCGCGCGGAGGTCGAGCGCATCATGAACGATCTCCGCGTCAGACGTTCAGCGGCCGCATCACGTCGTAGCCCGATTCGATCGAGAACTGCCGAATCGACGACACCAAGCATGGGGTCGACCGCTTCGACGTCGTAGGCATCGGACATGGTGACCGCCTCGAGCAACGCCCGAAGGATCTAGGGGTCCTCGGCACCGTGATCGACGATCTTCAGGTGTTTCGCGTCGTGGGGCATGAGAGCCAGAAAAGGAAGCCGCGGACGTATGCATCGGTCCACGTGACGAACCGGTATGTCCGATCGGGGTTTCCGAGTCTCCATCGGTAGAAGGCTCCACTGCGATCGTGCCGCCATCCTCGCACCGGTTTCGCCCGCGCCAGACCACCAATCACCTCGAGATCGGGAACCGCCGTAACCGAGATCCTCTGGTCGTAGGAGTCGACGGGGTTGAGAATCTGCGCAGTCGCTCTGCGCACCTTGTCCACCACCCCGACGACATCCTCGCCCGGTGTACTGGGGTTTCACTCCCTGGAACCATCGCCGACGGGGCCTGGATCTGGCAGAGCCTTCGACACAACCTCGGGAACTCTTGATCCCCCGCGCTTGGCCACCAGGATTCGGTGATTCCTCGCCTCGTCCATGTTCATTCCTCGCCGGGCTTGCGATTCCGGTTCATCAGTCGATCATTCGGCGTTCCAAGAGGACGATCGCAAGAACAAGGGTCACCGCGAAATATCCGAGGACCCAGAAGAAGTCGGAGGCATTTGCGCCGAAGTCGGCGCCGTCGACGATGACGGCACGGGACGCGCCGAGAGCGTGGGCCCGGCGCCGAGGCGCCAGCTCTCAGGCCCCTTGGACGATGCGCCGAAAGCCGAGGTGGCTCATTCCGGTATCGATCATCTGGGGCTGGCGCGCAGCCGGGCGGTATCGGTAGCAGTACTGCGGCGTACACAGATGGCTGCCACCCTTGACAACCTTTCGGGGGATCGGCGTCCCCGGCATGGCTTGATCGAAGCTGTCCTGCCTCCGAGCACCCCTGGGGTCGGGCGGGGTACAGCAACTTGGTTCACCGACGAGCGAGGCGGGGTCCTCGGTGTACCAGTCGTCAGTCCACTCCCACGTGTTGCCCGCCATGTCGTACAACCCGTAGCCGTTCGCTGGATAGAAACCAACCGGCGAGGTGCGCGTCCATCCGTCGACCTCGGAGTTCTCGAAAGGGAAGGTTCCCTGCCACGTGTTGGCGACCGGATCGGACTCTTGGGCGTCCTCGTCACCCCAGGCGAAGCGGG
Organism: Acidimicrobiia bacterium; assembly: GCA_032127155.1. Taxonomy (GTDB): domain Bacteria; phylum Actinomycetota; class Acidimicrobiia; order Spongiisociales; family UBA5794; genus SZUA-442. The sequence continues at coordinate 14,765 of JAQAZV010000207.1, read as the reverse complement.
CGCCATCTAGTCCGCCACGCGCGGCGAATTCCCACTCGGCTTCGGTTGGGAGCGTCCCGCCGGACCATTCGCAGAACGCAGTGGCATCCTCGTGAGCGACCTGAACAACAGGATGGTCGGCAAGGCCACCAAGGTCCGATCCCGGACCAAGGGGGTGTCTCCACGATGCGCCAGCGACCCAACGCCACCACCGTCGGAAGTCGGTCAACGGCACAGGCCCGCTCGTCATGGTGAACACGAGCGCACCCGGCACCAAATCGGAGGGGTCAGCACCCGGATACATACCGGGATCGAGGTCCCTTTCGGCGACGGTGACATATCCCGTCTCGTCAACGAACTCGGCGAAACGGGCGTTGGTCACGGGGTATGGATCGATCCAGAACGCACCAACTGAGACACGACGAACCGGCGCCTCATCCGGGTAGAACTCGTCTGAACCCATTGCGAACTCGCCACCCGGTATGTACACAGGATCCAATGGCTGATCCTCCCCGCACGTCGCTGGCCACAGCCTAGGCGAGGCTTTGGGGACGCCCATACCGATGACCTCGTCGAGATGGCCGGGGAAGGTCAGAGGCGATTGTGGCATTCCGGTGAGACTCGGGCCCCGACTTTCTGATCCGTAGCCAGATCCCACGTGCCCATCCGAGCGTTGGATCAAGCAGACAACCAAGACCACCCACGACCGGGCACCATCGGGCACGAGCGGTCCAATGCCGCAACGACAGAATCCCCAGCAATAGCTGAGGATTCTGACGCTCTCTCCACGTGGAGCTGAGGGGATTCGAACCCCTGACCCCTTGACTTCCAGTCAAGTGCTGTGCCAGGCTGATCTACAGCCCAGTTGGACCTGTAGTGTATCAGGCGTCGATGATTGACTTGCTTGGCTCAAAGGCGATCTCAGGTGCATCCGCCCACAGGCGCTCGAGTTCGTAATACGCCCTCGTCTCCTTGTCGAACACGTGGACGACCACGTCGCCGTAGTCGAGGAGCACCCAGGACCCATAGTCGACACCTTCGCGGCGAATTGGGCGCCTGCCGGCGGCCTTCAACGCTTCTTCGACATCCTCGACGAGCGATTTCACATGTCGATTCGACGTTCCTGAAGCCACGACGAAGACATCCGTGACGACGAGTAGGCCGGAGAGGTCAAGCAGGACGATGTCCTCACCCTTCTTGTCGTCGATCGTCGCAGCTGCGGTGCGGGCCGCTTCGATGGCATCGGGCGTTGCCCGGGGTGTCTTCCTCATCTGCGGCGATGATAGGGCGTCACGACGTCATCGTCAGGCGGTTATCGATAGAGACCGTTCCCATGGATGTAGTCGTGCACGGCATCGGGGACAAGGAACCTAGCCGAATAGCCAGCCTTCACATGCGATCGGATCTGGGTTCCTGACAGATCGATCGTGGGCATCGACAGGGTGACGACGTCACGGCCCAGCGTCGTCCTCACCGAATCGGCATCCACGCCGGGCCTCGGCACGACAGCGATGTCCGCCATCGCCAGGAGGTCTGATGCACGATGCCATGTCGGGATGCTGAGGGCTGCGTCCGCCCCGAGGATCAAGACACAGCCCGGACCGAACTCCTCAACCGTTGTGATCGAGTACGACGGACCACCGCGCCGCACCTCCAGATCATCAACGGAGAACCGATCATCCTCCGCGGCAGCGAGGCGGGTCATGGCGAGCCGGTGCTGCGCCTCGGAGACGAACTCGTGCCGCTTCTGCCACGGATCACCTGCAGGTATGAATCGGACGACCTCAACATCGAGCTGTTCGAGGGCAGCATTCGCCACAGCCAAGTGGCCGATGTGGGGTGGGTCGAAGGTTCCGCCGAGGAGTCCGTGCACGCACGGCAGGATAGGGGCGTGCGCCTGCGATCGGCGTGGCGAGGTACAGCGCCGTCGTCGTACTTCGCAGGCACCTCACCAGGGAATCGGGATCAGCGTACGAGCCATGAATCCTCAGAGACAGGTGATACGCGGGCACACCGCCGTGAACGGACGACAGCCCCAGACGTGTCGACGGCCCCACCTCAACTCCGCGGGCTACATCGAACCTCGCGAGGTAGGAATAGCTGGTGACGATTCCCCCACCATGATCGACCGTAACGGTGCGATTGCGGACTACGACTCCAGAGAACACGACGGTCCCCGAGCCGATCGGGGTCACCGCATCTCCGACTTCGGATGAAACGTCAACACCCCAATGGCCGGCCCAGCGTCCGACGGGTGCGTAGGGCCTCACAACGGAAGAGGTCGGTGGAACCACGAGGCCGTGACACCCGTCAGCAAGGGTCGGCGCTGGCACCAACGAGTCGATGACAAGGAGGACGGCAATGAGGGCGGCCATGAGTCATCTCCGCACCGCCGCACAGCAACCGTATCAAGCGGGGCCGACAATCCCAAGCTGGTCGTCGGTCGCATGCAGGATGTCGAGTACGGCCCTCCGGAGATCTGCGGGACGGAACGGCTTGACGAGATATCGCACGACGCCTGCATCGTCGGCCCGATCGCGGTCTGACGCATCCGAATACCCCGTCAGCATCACCACGGGGAGTCCGTCGAGGGCCCGTTCCTCCCTGACAAAGTCGATCACGTCCCAGCCAGTCATGTCGGGAAGGCCCACATCGAGGATCAGCATGTCGGGGATGGTGCGTCGCAGGAGCTCGCATGCCTCAACACCCGATGCCGCGGTCTCGACGTCGAGATTGAGCTGCTGCAGCGAGACCTCGACAAGTCGCCTGATGACGTGGCTGTCATCAACGGCCAGCACCCTGTTCATGTTCTCCTCCAGCCGGATCCACCGACGTCCACGCCATTGGTATCGACGGGTCGGGGCCGGGACTTGACTCAGACCAGATGGGTGGACCGCGTCACCGGTAGGGCCGCACGTTCGACGAACCGCTCGAGCTGTCGCAAGGTCCTGACCTGGTCCACGACATCGCACCATGGGGCATACGCCGACATCACCGAATCTCCCGTATCCCAGTATCGACGCGGCTCAGGGTTCAGCCAGAAGGTCGCTCTGGCTCGCCCTGCAACCTTCGCAAGGTGGTCCACGCCGGTCGGTCGGTAGTTGTTCCTCGCATCACCCGTGATGATCACTGTGGTCCGTGGCGTGATCACATCCAGGTAGCTGTCAACCATCTCCTCCAGGCTGCGCCCGTAGTCGGAGTGGCCGTCCCTGCGCACCAGCGAGGCCGATCGGGTCATATCAATGAGGGCATCAGCGAAATCGACGTCGTGGCTGAAGTACGACGTGACCTCGTCAAGTCCATCGATGAACGCGAACGAACGCACCTTGGAGAGCTCGGACGAGATCGCGTACGTCAACTGCAGGGTGAACCGAGCAAAGGTCGCCATCGATCCGGAGACATCACAGAGGACAACGATTTCGGGCTTCGCGGTTCGCGGTGGCTTGAACTTGGGCTCCAGGAGAACACCACCGTGGCCCAGTGAGGCCCGAATGGTCCGCCGCACGTCGAGCCTGCCGTGCCGTCCACGCTTGCGCCGTTGGCTGAGCCGTGTCGCCAGCTTTCGTGCGAGAGGAGCCACCACCCGCTCGATGTCGTCGATCTCCGTCCGTGTCGCATGCATCAGGTCGACGTCCTCGAGAAGGGGCATACGTCGACTCGCCGCCACCTCCGATGCACCGCGTTCGTCGACGAGACGGGACGTCACTTCCTGGTCTACCTCCTGTCGAAGCCGTGCCATGAGTCCTTCGGCCTCATCAGCCCGCATGCGCTCCGCGAGGCTCGAGTCCTCCTCGACCGTCGCGAGAGCGGCAAGGATTCGCAGAAGGAGGTCGTCGGCATCGAGGCGTCGCATCACGCGGTACGAGTAGTACCGCCCTCCGACGGGGCGACCCGGCTGCATCCCCGCGTAGCGGTCCACGGCACGAGCAACCAACGCCCTCAGGGCGTCCCGATCGTCAGCGAGTAACGCGTCGAGGACCTCGTCCCTCAAGGCATCGTCGGACAAACAGGCATCTTCATCCTCCCGATCATCCCCGTCCACGACGGCGTACGACCTGCGTCCGCCGAAGTAGACGTCGAACGCGGCGTCGAACGCCGGATAGTGATGGGGGTTCTTCACGAGGGTGGCACCAAGGGTGGCCCTGAGGTTCTCGCGATCTGATAGGTCGGTGTGCGTGAGCGCATCGGCGGCGTCGAGGGTTTCGACCATCGACACCGGGATGCCGGTCGCCCTGAGCTCCTCGACGAACGACGTGAGTGTGTTCCTCACCCGCTCTGGATCTCGTCAGGGGTGGGAAGCGAGAGTTCCTTCATCACCTTGTCGATGTCCGTCTGGTACTTCAGGAGGACGTTGAGTGTGCTCGACGTTGCCTCATCGGTCAGCTCAGCAATGCCAAGCGCCAGCAGTGTTCTCGCCCAGTCGATCGATTCGGACACCGACGGGGGCTTCCTCGCGCCGATGCCGCGGATGGATGCCACCGTGCGCGCAATTCGTTCGCCCATGTCCTCGGGAAGGTCCGGCACGCGGGCGCGCAGGATCGCACGTTCGCGCTCGATCGTCGGATAGGGGACGTGGAGGTACAGGCACCGCCGCTTCAAGGCCTCTGAAAGTTCACGCGTGTTGTTGGATGTGAGGACGACGAGCGGCTTTGTCGTGGCAGTGATCGTCCCCAGCTCGGGAATGGTCACCTGGAATGAATCAAGGATCTCGAGTAACAGGGCCTCCGTTTCCAGTTCGACTCGATCGACCTCGTCGACGAGCAACACGACGGGTTCTGGCGATCGGATCGCTTCGAGGAGGGGGCGGGTCAGAAGGAACGACTCCGAGAAGATGTCACCTTCGAGATCGTCCCATTGGGCACCCTCGTCGGATTGCAGGCGGAGGAGCTGCTTGTGGTAGTCCCATTCATAGAGGGCCTTCGCCTCGTCGAGTCCCTCGTAACACTGGAGGCGCACGAGTCTCCTCCCCGTGGCTTCCGCGAGGGCGAGGGCAAGGGCGGTCTTCCCGACGCCTGCCGGCCCTTCGGCGAGGATCGGCTTGTCCAACCGTGCCGCCAGATACACAACCTGCGCGATCCGAGCATCGGCGAGATACCCGGTGCCACCGAGGGCTGCGCGTACGTCGTCCGGTGAGTGCCAGTCTGCCTGCATGCAGCCATCGTAACCGCAGGTCACCGCTCGATAACGCGAGCGAACCGGGGTCAGGATCTGAGAACGACCAGGTCGTCTCGATGGATGACTTCGCCGCCCATCTGCGAGCTGTGTCGGCCGACGGCGTCACGCACCTCGGCTGCATCCAGGCGAATGATGCCCTTGGCCACCAGGTCACCTGACTGATCGACCACTTCGACGGCATCCGATCGGTCAAAGGACCCAGCGACTGCTGTGATACCCACGGCGAGGAGGGACTTTCCTGCACGCGCCACGGCGTCGGCCGCACCGTCATCGACCGTGATCGTGCCGGTCGAACGCAGCCCGAACGCAATCCAGAGCTTGCGCGCTGGCAACGCTGTCGATCTCGGGTCGACCCACGTACCGACCTCATCACCTGCAACGACGCGCGCCACAACGTCGGGATCACCCGAAGGTGCAACGACCGTGGGAATGCCGGAGAAGGCCGCCATCCTGGCTGCAGCAACCTTGGTTGCGACTCCCCCACTGCCAAGGATCCCAGTCGACGACGTCGCGGCGATGCGATCGAGAACCTCGTCGGAGTGCTTCACCGCCCCAAGCAGTTGCGCATCCTCGGTGAGCCGAGGATCATCGGTGAACAACCCTGGAGTGTCGGTGAGGATGATCAGCATGTCTGCTCCGACCAGATGCGATGCGATCGCTGCCAGCTGATCATTGTCACCGACCTTCACCTCGTCGACGACGACCGTATCGTTCTCGTTGACGATCGGCACGACGCCCAGCTCCAACATGCGTGAGAGTGCTGCGCGCGCATTGAGGTACTGCGTTCGATTGCCGAGGACATCTTTCGTCAGCAACACCTGACCGACGATGAGCCCGTGGGTGGCGAAGCCCGCGTCGTAGCGCTGCATCAGCCGAGTCTGGCCGATGGCTGCTGCCACCTGGAGATCCGCTATGTCTGTCGGGCGCGAGGCGAGTCCGAGAGCTGCGTAGCCGGCGGCTATCGCACCCGAGGTCACCAGTACGGGCGGGTTCCCTCCCGCTGCGAGTGCCGCAACCTGGTCGACCACCCGCATGAGCGAATCGTCGTCAATGCCCGATGCCGACGACAGGCTCGACGACCCGACCTTGACCACGACGGGTCGCCCCTGGGAGACCGGGCGCCTCACGTGTACAGCTCCTCGACCGTCTCCTGATCCGGATCGAAGGTGAAGACGATGGAGCCAATCCTCACATCGTCCCCCGAAATGGCGCCAGCCTCGGTGAGGCCTGCAACAATTCCGGAGCGAATCAGGCGCCCCGCGACGAAATCTGCGGCATCGGGATCGGTCAGGTCGGCGAGGTTGACGGCGCGCGTGGCGCCGATACCTTCCACCACCCACTCCGCGCCATCCCTACGAATCGTGAAGTCCTCGCGAAGTGGTCGATGAAGGACGAAGCCTTCACGTTCAGGAGCCTCCCGTTCGATGACGTCAACCATGTCGGCCATCGCGTGGAGGAGTGCGGGGAGACCCTCTCCGGTCATCGCCGAGATCAGGACGACGTCGTCAGCCCGCTCGAGCGCAGCACGTTCTGCGTCCGACAGCAGTTCCGCCTTTGACACGACGATGATGCGCGGACGCGACGCGAGGTGGGCGTCATGCGACTCCAGCTCCTTCAACAGGACGTCGCGCTGGCGATCGAGCGAGTCGGTCTGGAGCGACGAAGGATCGAGGAGAACCACGAGCGCCCGCGCGCGCTCGGTGTGTCGCAGGAATTCATGACCGAGACCTTTCCCTTCCGCCGCGCCTTCGATGAGGCCGGGGATGTCCGCAATGACGATCTCACGGTCACCGACCGTCGCAACGCCGAGGTTGGGTGTCAGCGTGGTGAAGGGATAGTCCGCAATCTTGGGTTTCGCCGATGAAAGCCTCGAGATCAGCGTCGACTTGCCTGCATTCGGATAGCCGATCAGCGCAGCATCAGCGAGCAGTTTGAGTTCGAGTCCCACTTCGACCTCTTCGCCGTATTCGCCTTGTTCCGAGAAGGTCGGCGCCTTGCGGTCCGGGGTGACGAACGCGGCATTTCCCTTCCCGCCTCGACCCCCTCTGGCGACCACAACCTTCTGTCCGGGTTCGACGAGGTCCGCCATCAGAATGCCATCGGCATCACGGACGATGGTCCCCAACGGAACGGGAAGCTCGAGGTACTCACCATGGCGACCATGGCGAAGGTCGCCCTCCCCGTGGGTACCGTTTGCTGCCTTCCACACCGGATGGCGCTCGTAGCGCAGCAAGGTGGGAATGTTCGCGTCTGCGATCAGGATGACGTCCCCTCCCCGACCACCGGAGCCACCGTTGGGTTTGCCCTTGGGAAGGCCCTTGCGGCGAAGGAATGCAGAAACACCGGCACCGCCGTTGCCTCCTCTCACCTTGATCGTGACACTATCGACGAACATGCTTTCCTCTCTGACCACTGGTGGCCAGATACGTCAGAAGGGCAGACCGTCAGGCCCGCCCCTCTGGATGACTGTGGTCGGTGTTGGGGATCAACCCTCGACGAGCACCGACACCTGCCGACGTCCCCTGCGGGAGCCGTACTTGATCGTTCCGGGCCGGAGGGCGTAGAGCGTGTCGTCGCTCCCCCTGCCCACATTGTCCCCTGGATGAATGCGGGTTCCGCGCTGGCGCACGATGATGGCCCCGGCGTTGACGACCTGACCGTCGAACACCTTGGGTCCGAGCCGCTTGGCCGCTGAGTCGCGACCGTTCCTGGTTGAGCCGCTTGCCTTGGTCTTTGACATGGCTACTCCTTGTCGGTCGTGTCAGATTTCGCAGCCGCAGGCTTCGCAGCCTTGTCAGCCGTCTTCTCGCTCGCAGCCTTGGGGGCTGCCGGCTTCTTCGCCGCAGCAGACTTCTTCTCGGTCGTGTCGGCCTTGGGGGCTGCCGCCTTCTTCGCCGCAGCAGGCTTCTTCTTCGCTGCAGTCGCCTCGGCCGAGTCAGCCTCAGCCTTCGTCGCCTTCGCGGCCTTCTTGCCACCCGGCATCGCGATTGAGGTCACCTTGATCGTCGTGTACTTCTGACGATGGCCCTGACGACGCCGATAGCCCGTCTTGTTCTTGTACTTGAAGATGTCGACCTTCGGGCCAGCACTTGCCCCGAGCACCTCAGCGGTCACCGTCGAGGTGCCGAGGATGGCCGGATCCGAGATGACCGTGCCATCGTCCGCGCGGATGAGCAATGGGGTGAACGACACCGTGTCCGTGTCCTTGATGCGCTCCACGGAGAGCACGTCGCCCTCCTGGACCTTTGCCTGTTTGCCGCCGGCGCGGATGATCGCGTACATGATCCTCAGGTGGTTGTCGTGGGCCGGGACCCTGGTGGTCCCAGCGCGGTGATGTGGCCCCGAAGGGGCGAATGGAGAGTGTATCAAGCTTCCGCTGTCAGTGCGCACCCCGCCTGTCCAAGGGGTGGAGGGTTTCAGTCCTCTGCGAGCTCGGCCGCCCCGTGGTCGTGGGCCGGGATCCCTGTCGCAGCTGCCTCCTCATGAAGAAGGACGCCGCGGCCGCTGCACTGCGGGCAGACCTCGGAGAACGATTCGAGGAGCCCAGCGGACACGTTCTTGCGAGTCATCTCGACAAGTCCCAGATGGGACACATCGAACACCTGTGTTCGTGTCTTGTCCTTGGCAAGGTGCTCACGCAATCGTCGCAGGACCGCTTCCTGGTTCCTCGTGTCCTCCATGTCGATGAAGTCGATCACGATGATGCCACCGATGTCCCTCAGCCGGAGCTGGCGAGCGATCTCCTCTGCGGACTCCAAGTTGTTCTGGAGGACGGTCTCCTCGAGGTTCGATGTCCCGACGAAGCGCCCGGTGTTGACATCGATCACCGTGAGGGCCTCGGTTCGGTCGATCACGAGGTGTCCTCCGGAGGGCAACCACACCTTGCGATCGAGCGCCTTTCGCAACTGATCCTCGACGTGATAGCGCTCGAAGAGGGCGAGCTCGTCCTCGTACATCTTGACCTTCTCGACGAGATCCGCCTCTGTTCCGGCCAGATACTCGAGTACCTGGTCATGGATTTCCGGATCGTCGATGAGGAGCCTGCGGAAGTCCTTGGTGAAGTGTTCCCGAATCACGCGGATGACGAGTGGCGGCTCCTGGTAGATGATCTGCGGGGCGACGGCGGTCGCCCGATCGGTCTCGATCTGCTCCCATATCGCCTTCAGTCGCTCGATGTCGCCAGCGATGTCCTCGTGGGTCGCACCTTCGGCAGCAGTTCTCACAATGATGCCTGTGCCATCGGGTCTGAGTTCACCAACGACCTCTCGGAGTCGCCTCCGCTCGTCGTCGGGGAGTCGTCGGGAAATCCCTCGCACGCTCTCATCGGGAGCGAGCACGAGGTACCGACCGGCAAGGCTGATCTGATTCGTCAACCGGGCGCCCTTGTGGCCCATGGCATCCTTCACGACCTGGACCAGGACCGGATCTCCTGCCTTCAGGGCGTTCTCGATCCGTTTCGGCTTCCCGCTCATGTCGAATTCGCCGTAACTCACGTCCCCGGCGTACAAGACGCCGTTCTTGCCCTCGCCGAAGTCGATGAACGCAGCCTCCATGCCCGGAAGCACATTGCGGACCTTGCCCAGATACACATTGCCGACAAGTGACTTCCGATCCGACCGCGCGACGTAGTGCTCCACGAGAACAGGGCCCTCGAGAACGACGATCTGGGTCTGGAGGGGGCTGCGACGGACAAGCATCTGCTTGCGGGCAGTCTCCGGTGGTTCGACGATCTCGACGGGTGGCCTGCGGCGCTGGTTCGAAGACGACCGCTGTGGCCGCGTCTGAGGCTTGGCTGACGACGACTTCTGGCGAGGCTTTCGTTTGGTGGCGGTTGCCGTCGGCGCTGACGCCTCAGGCCGACTGGACCGGCGAACCGTGACCTGTTCCCCGCCGATGGTTCGGACCTCGAGGACTTCGTCCTCGCTGCCGCTGCGAATGACTGTGGGTGTCTTCTTCCTGAAGAGTCCCATGGATCAACTCCTTCGCGTGCCGTCTACGGCACGTCGGTGTGCGATCCGACATGGGGACCGGTCGCTCGTAGCAGCATTCCTGCTGGAATCGATGACGACCGACGACGAGCGGGGAATGCGAATCGTGGGCACCGGAGTGTGCGATGCGACGTGTTGGGGCGCATCGGCAGCGGTGCTGTGAGAACAGCGTCAGAGCCGCAATCGGCAGGACGTCGTGCATTCCCGTCCTTGGTCGGAAACCTTCGTCACCGCACGAAGAGGTGCGGTGTTGTGTGGATGGTACCAAGCAGTCGCGGCAAGGTGGTGACTCTCTCCGTCAATCCGCGACGGCGACATCGAGCGTCTGCTGCTCCGCTTCGTGCGGGTCGTAGCAGCGACGGCATCGCGCCTCGTACGAATCCGTTGCACCGAGGACGACGAGTTCATCCGACTGAACCACACGTTGGGTGAACAGGCCGGGACCTCCACACCGATGACACACCGCCAGGGCCTTCGTCACGTATTCCGCACGCAACATGAGAGACGGTATCGGTTCGAACGGCCTCCCCAGGTAGTCGAGATCGAGCCCAGCAATGATCAGGTTCTTCCCCGCACCAGCGAGGATCTCAGCGACCTCTACCAACCCATCGTCGAAGAACTGACCTTCGTCGATGCCAACGATGACGGTGCGGTCCTCTACGGCGCGCAGAAGCTCCGCCGAGTCGGCCACGGGTTTGGCTGCCGTCGACAAGCGGGAATGGGACACGACTTCACGCACGGCGTAGCGCGTATCGAGGGAGGGTTTGAACGTCTGGGTCGGTACCCGAGCAAGGTGATAGCGAGTGACCCTGCGGATCAGCTCTTCGCTCTTGCCCGAGAACATCGGACCCGCGATGACTTCGATCCAACCCTGATCTGCTCGTCGATTCATCGAGGGCCACAGTAGTCAGCCGCGGGACCGCAGGTGCAGGACGATCCGACGTCCTCAGTCGAGGCGCTCCGCGAGCGTCGTGTTCCTCCTGATCCACGCGGCGTGGGCGAGACCGAGGGCAGCGCTCAATGCAACGAACACCGTTCCACCGGCCGACATGAACGGCAGGGGAAGCCCGGTCACAGGCATGACCCTGATCGTCATCCCGACGTTCACGAAGACGTGGAATGCGAGCAATGCAGCGATCCCCGTCACAGTGAGGAACGCAAACCGACTCCGCGCCGATCGGGCGATCATCAAGAGTCTGAACAACAAGAGGCCGAACAGGGCGAGGACGAATGCACTTCCCACAAAGCCGAATTGCTCGCCGACCGCCGTGAAGATGAAGTCACTGGACTGCACGGGAACGAACTGAAGGTTCGTTTGCGATCCCTCGAACAATCCCTTCCCGATGAGACCACCGGAGCCAATGGCGATCTCGGACTGCACCTGGTTGTACACGGCATCCAGAGACGCCGTTCCCGGATCGATGAATGCCGTAAGGCGCGTGATCTGATAGTCCTTGATGAGGTTGAGTTGGAACAGGCCAACCGTACCGATGATGGTTGCCAGGGCCAGGAACCCGAGCTGACGAAGCGTCGATCCACCAACGAACAGCATCGCGAGGAGCACGAACGCGAATACCAGCATTGTCCCGAGATCCGGCTGGAGGAAGATCAACGCCGAGGGAACGACAACAATCGCGAGCGCGCGAGCGATGGTCTTCCAGTTGAGAGGTGTGTCCGCCGTCGACAGCAATGCTGCGAGCATCAGCACTACCGCGATCTTTGCGATCTCGGAAGGCTGGAATTGCACGAGACCGAGGTCGATCCAGCGTTGTGCGATTCCCTCGCTGTCGCCGAGTGGGGTGAGAACAACCACGAGCAGCCCGATCGAGATCGCATAGATCGGACCGACGAAACCTTTGATCTCGGTGAGATCTATCGACGACATGAATCCGAAGACAATGAACCCGATCACCACGAAGATCGCCTGCTCCTTGAGCACACGTGTCGGATCGGCTCCCCTGGCCTCGAGGCCGGGAGCTGTTGCCGAATACACCATGAGCAACCCGATGGCCGAGATCAGCAGGTAGGTGACAACGAGGACGAGGTCTGGTCGCAGTGGTTGATCGCGGTCGTACAGAACAGGGACCCGGTCGGTGCTTGCGTACGCCATCAGTCGGCGTCCAATCCCGGAGCCAACTCCGTCACACCCTCAGGTCCGTTCAAGATGTATTGGAGGACCTGGCGGGCAACGGGTGCGGCCACCCTACCCCCGGAACCGCCGCGCTCGATCACGACGGCGACGACGTACTTCGGATTGTTGATGGGCGCGACTCCGACGAAGAACGCGTTGTCAACCTGGCGGAACTTCTCGGAACGGGGAGCCTTGATCACCTCTCCGGTGCCTGTCTTGCCACCGACCAACTCGACATTCGGTCCGAAATTCGCAAAGGCCGCCCTTGCCGTACCACGCTCTTGGTTGTTGACGACCTGCTGGAGATCCTCGAGGAGGAGCCGGACCGTCCGCGGTTCCAAGTCAACGCTGTTCAACACGGTCTTCGGGAAGTCCTCGATTACCTCACCGGACGTGTCGACGACCTCACGGACGACCCGTGGCCTCCACACGGTCCCTCCGTTGACCATGGCGGCATAGCCATTCGCAAGCTGCAACGGTGTTGAGAGGATGGCGCCCTGACCCACGGCGATATCCATGAGGTCTCCACCGACCCAGGGACCGTCGGACCTGACGCGGCCGCTTCCGCTTCTCTGTTCCTCCGTGAACCATGATCGGTCGGGGACGAGCCCGTCGCGTTCGAACGGGAGATCGATTTCCGTCGCCGCACCAAATCCAAACGACCGCGAATAGGCCTGGAGCAGATTCTCCTTGTCCACTCCTGACTCGTCACTGCGCTCGTTCCACAGCCTCAGTGCAAGGTCCCAGAAGTAGAGGTCGCACGATGCCTGCAGGGCACCCCCGAGGTCGAGCGGACCATGACCCTGCGGCCAGCGCCAGTCACGCTTCGTCTGGACCGTCCCATCATTCAGGGTGAACTTGAACTCACCCGTGCAGTTGTACTCGTCCGTGTACGAGAGGAGCGGGGCGGCCTCGGCAACGACCACCGATGTGCCGTCCCCTTGGTCAGTCGTCGTGTCGTCACCGACTTCCTTCACGCCCGCTGCCCGATCGGGTGGGTAGTAGTCCTCCTCCAATGCGAGCACGTACGGAACAGATTTGAAGGTCGACGCAGGCGCGTAGAGCCCCTGCACGGCGAAGTTCTGGAAGGCTGACACCGTCCCGAGCGATGCCCACTGGTCATCGCTCAGTCCATCGACGAAGGCCGTCGGGTCGTACGTCGGAAACGACGACATCGCCAGGACGGAACCATCGGTTGGGTCGAGCACGACACCGACGGCGCGAACGGGACACCATTTGTCGGTGTGGTAGAGAATGACTTCGTCATCGGTTACGTCGAGAACCTGGAGCGTGCCTGCGAAAGAGTCGTTTCGAGCAACCGTGAACCGATCAAGTCCGATCGAGATGGTCGCCACCAATGCGTCGCCGTCCTCGGCGATGGATTCAACGCGTGCAAACCGCGGCTCCCTACCCGAAAGGGCGCCGGACTCCCCCGCCGGAATGGTGACGCGCTCGACGGGCACGCACACACCCTTGTCGTCGATCGGAAGACCCGGGTAGAGCGATGCGAGAACCTCTGCGGCATCGACGGTGACCTCGCCCGGTGCCACGGCAACGTCGTCATCATCGAGCCCGACCCCTCCCGTGGTTGTGGTGCTCTCAGCGGTGCTGTTCTCAGTCGTGGTGCCGACATCCGTCGCGGCTGCTGCCCTGGCTTCGGCTCGCGCCTCATTGAGCGCCAGGGACATACGTTCGGCGATCGAGGACCCGGCAAGTGAGGAGGCCCGCTCGTCCATCTCGAGTTTCCGCGCTTGGGCAAGTCCGTCGCGCAGCGAGTTCTGGAGTTGCTCCTGAAGGGCGGCATCGATCGTGAGAATCAGGCTGCCTCCGGCTGTGGGTGCACGTTCACCGACCAGCGACAAGACCTTTCGGCTGGCATCGACCTGGTACTGGATCACACCCTCGGTACCTCGAAGGATCGAGTCGTATGAACGCTCAACGCCTGCCTTTCCGACGACGTCCGTTCCCTTGACATCTTCACGTTCGAGATCCTGCTCATTCGGTCGACCGATATACCCGACGACATGCGCCCCGACCTCACCAGCGGGATATGTTCGAATCGGTTGCGGGATGATGCTCACCCCTGGAAACTCCTCGCGGTGCTCGACGAGGAACGTCGCCTGCCCGTCGGTGAGATCCTTCGCAACCGTGAGCAGGGCTCCTTGACTCTTGTTCTCCATGTCGTCGAGGATCTGTGAGGCCGACTCATCGAGGAACGCCGCGAGATTCTGCGCAAGCCACGGACGTTCCTCGGTCTCTACGAGCGCGAGATCAACGACGGCGGCGAGCGCCGAACGCGTACCAGCGAGCTTCACCCCGTTCCGATCGAAGATGTCGCCCCTCGGCGCGGGTGTCGGAACGACTCTGACCTGATTGTTCTGGGCGCGCTCTTCGTAGGCATGAACCTCGGTGATCTGCATGGTCCAGAGGCGAAGCGTCAGGAGGCCGAGCAGGGCGAAGAACACGATGCCGACGATGCCGAGGCGCATCGA
>JAQAZV010000206.1:0-4133 GCA_032127155.1 Acidimicrobiia bacterium | reverse complement strand
CCAATGGCTATCCCGTTCAGTGGGAACGACGCTTCTCGTTCAAAGCGATGCACTCGCTGGTCGAAGGATTGAGGCCGTCCATACGTGCCGAGTTGCGGGGGGCGTGAGTCTCGATGTGGCGTGGAGCGTTGGGGCACGTTCTCCCCGATCCACCGGGTCTGGCCAACCAGCCATATCCCATTCTCGTGGGTGAGCGTGGAGATCGAAAACCCATGCACGTAATCGAGGTGATCCGGCCAAGTCGGCCCTTCCCGCGCCCGACGCGTTCACGAGGACTGAGATTCGACCGCAACAAATCACGGCAGATCACGAGCCGTCACGCCCCGCCCTCTCGAAACGATCCCGCTCACGCACCCATAGGTGTTGCGTTCACCCCCTGAGACCGCACCGGATATGGGCGGCTCTTGGGATCGGTGACGGACGGCTGACGCCGATGTATGGGACCGGGGTCTTGCGAGGTCGACGTCCCTTCAGGCCCGTGGACCGGTGAGGAAGTACGTCGGCATCTCGCCCTTCCCTTTGATCTCGATCGAACCGCGGGGTTCGAAGGCGTAGCGATCGCCCAAGCGGGCCTGGACCACATCACTGCAGTGGATCCGGCCGGCCTCGCCGTACGACTCCATCCGGCTCGCAGTGTTGACCGTGTCACCCCACAGGTCATAGATGAACTTGTGGCGTCCGATGACGCCTGCAACCACGCTGCCCGAGTGGATCCCGATCCGAGCGGACATCGGAAGGTCGAACGCCACCCCGATCGCATCGATCACTGGCACCATCTCCAGCGCCATTGCCGCGACCCGATCCAGATGGTCTGCCTGAGGCGTGGGAACACCTCCAACCGCCATGTAGCTGTCGCCGTTGGTCTTGATCTTCTCCACTTCGTACTTGTCAGCGATCGAATCGAATCGCGAGAACAACACGTCGAGGACCTGCACCACACGTGGCGGCGCCATGGTCGCCGAGAGCGTCGTGAAGCCCACGATGTCGGCGAACAACACCGTTGCATCCTCGAAGTAGTCGGCGATCAGCTCCTCGCCCGCCTCCAGTCGCTTGGCGATCGGCTGCGGAAGGATGCTGAGCAGCAACTGCTCGGACCGTTCCTTCTCCGCGACGAGCTCGCGGGTCCGGACATCAATCCGGTGCTCGAGCTCCCGATTCGTGGCCGACACCGACCCGAGGAACTGCTTGATGTAGATGCCTGACAACGGGCCCGAGACGTCGATCTCCTCCGGCTGGTCGAACGTCGGCATCTCGATAACGCCGATGCGGTCGAGCGGTTCGAATGGATCAGCGACCTGACCGTGGTACTCGTCGGCATGTGCGATCGCATAGGCCAGCGCCGTCGCACAATGGTCGACGGGCATGAATCCGTCGTATCCGGGATTGTGGGCGACCAGTTCGAGGGCGGCCTCCTCGGTGATGTTCATCATTGCGGCGACCGTCGGGATGACGTACTCGTGCATCAGCGGGGTCTCCACGATCCCGGGGATGAAGGAGAAGGATGCAACGCCACTGTCGTTGCCCACTTCGCGGGCCACGGTGGTCGCTAGCGATCGCAGAGCGCTCTTCGTCCCCGAGTACGCGGCGGCGAGCGGGGACCCCTCGTAGGCGATCATGTTGACGATCGTCCCGTTGCCACGGGCGAGCATCCCCGGCAGCACGTGCTTGATCAGCAGGAAGGGAGCCCGTGCATTTGTCGCAAACGTCTTCTCCCATTCATCCAATTCGAGCGCAACGACGGGCGCGGAGTGCAGGTGGAGTGCGTTGTTGACGAGGATATCGACGGACGGTGCGAGGTCGTCGAGCGTCGCGAGAGCGCGTGTGAGATCGTCCAGATCGCTCAGATCGCACAGGACGACCTCGACTGAGCCGCCGTTCGCGGTGATCGCCTCGGCGACCTCATGGGCACTTACGCGCATGTCGACCAGCACTACCTTGGCTCCAAGCGCTGCCAACGTGGTGGCGACCCCCTCGCCGATGCCCCGAGCGGCGCCCGTGACGACCGCCGTCTGACCGGCGAATCGATCGGGCGGGATGTCGAACCGATCGATCAGGTCGGTGTTGATCTCGTACATGTCGCTCCTCAGTCAGGCGCGGACATGCTACGTGGTCAGCACGACCCGCAATCCACCGAACTAGAGGTTCGCCGGACCCGCGCGCACATCCGGCACCATGCACGGCTGACCCAGGCATGCATATGTGCCGCTATGGGCGGTCAGGTCCCCCGACCGAAGCCGAAATGTCAACCGGAGTTTCAACTCGGCTTGTAGACCATCAGAATGAGGATCGCCGTGAGGACCAGGAGGTCGATCCGCTGGATCGTCCGAACGGTGCGAATCCTCCCCACGAGGCTCGACACCTCCTCGCCGGCGTCGAACGCCTGACTGATCCTCTTCCCGCGAGGGCTGAAATAGGCGATGCCCAGGACGAAGGTGACGACGAAGAGACCCAAGGCGACGTCGATCCACATCGTTCCGAACGACCACCGCTGGACGACCATCGCAATCGCCGTTCCAATGAGAAGGACCGTCGCCACCGGGTAGACCCGTGCACCGGCGTCCGCCACAGCCGTCCACGTGGCGACATATTTGCGTTCACCCTTGCGGCGACTCATCGCGACAAGAGCCTCGGAAAACATGGCACCACCGACCCACACGATGGCGCTGAGGATGTGAACGAACAAGAGCAGTTCATACATCCGGTCCTGTACCCCCAAGTGAAACTGCACGAAACACTACACGCACACATCCGGCTGGGTGTATTGATTTGGGATGATGTGGGTGGGGTTGCACGCCCTGTTCGGGCGGTGAGGGTCCGGTTGAACGGTTGCGAGCAGTTCGGTTGGTCTCGGTCCGCCGTTCCGGTGGCGTGTGCCACCCCTTCCGCCTGTTAGCGAGAGAAAGGGGCGGTCATGTCGATGGTATCTGGAGTGGTTGGTGGTGTGGATACGCATGCCGATGTGCATGTGGCAGCGGCGCTCGATCTGAACGGTGTCGTGTTGGGGATCGAGTCGTTCCCGACGGATACAGCTGGCTATCGGTTGTCGGTGGTTCGTGATCCAGATGGCGACGACTCCGGCCACCTCCGTATGATCTCTGGCAGTGACGTCCTGCAATATGCCGTGTCTTTCACAGGGTTGCATGCGCCTTCCTACGTTGAGGTCCCCGAACCCTCCAGGATTGCCTTGAGCCTTGTCAGGTCTGCGCTGACACGACGGCTGAACGCCCATTTGATCAACGCCGTGAATGGCCGATAGGCGGCGGTCAGGTCTGCATCAGCGTGATACGTCAACTTGGTGCCGGTTCCTGCGTCTTCGACCAGCCGATAGCCCTGGGCGGAAAGAGCACCTGAGACCGTGCGGAAGGCGATCTTGCACCCAGGCTCGTACTCGACCACCTCGGCTTCCGTGGCCATGTCACGACCCATGAAACGCATCACTTCATGAGTTCGCACTCCGATCGAGATCTGGCCCGGCGGCTCGTGAAGCATTTCCGATACTCCAGAACGCCACTGCGGATCATTCTCGTAATCGCTCACATAGGCGAAGACGTCGTCCCTAGGAAGATCGATCAGAACGGTGCCCGACACGGAAGCCACGCGGCAACCCTACCGCGAAGGCGCGGGACGCCCGTCCACGCGGACCGCCTGCCAGAGCACAGGCGGAGTCCTCCACCACTGCCCACCGGCGACCGGCGATTTGAGCGGTTGAAACCGAGTCCCAAGGCCACCCGAATGTGCTGTCGCCGCAAGAGGTCATTGCAGCGCTTCTTGCAGGAAGCGCAGGCTCGGGCGATCCCGCTGGCCTTGCCACGGAGGATCGCGACGCTTTGCGGACGAAACCGTCGCACCACGACGCTTCTTGACAGAAGCATTGTTCACTGGATGCTCTGCTCGAGGAGTGACGCTTCCCATCGGAGGCGCCGGTCCGTTGTCGGCAGAGTCCGGTGGAGCGATGAGTTTTGGTCCAAGCGTCGCGACACATTGCTTGCCCTTTTCATGTGCTCAGCATGCAACGCGGATGCAACCCGCCTGCAACACCCCTGCAGTCCATGCGATCCAAGATACGGCGAGGAATCATCGATCCGCGCGAGACAAGGAGGCAGTCATGACCACCGCACACGGGCATGGAGGCG
>JAQAZV010000205.1:0-4831 GCA_032127155.1 Acidimicrobiia bacterium | reverse complement strand
GCAGGACGAGGTCTCGCTCGTCCTGCTCTCCTGGCAGGGTGTCCGGTTCCCCTCCGACCTCGTCTTTGGCAACGACATCGACGAGGTGGGCGAGGCATCACCGGTGCCGACGATGGCCGCCCATGTGCTGCGTCCGTGGGATCGGATCATCGCCGTGATCGGTGACACGAAGACCGACTGGCGGAAGGAGGACGCCCTTCTCGCGTTGGCTGCGGTGCGGCGGATCCGTCGCTCCAAGAAGACCCCGTTGCTCGTGTTCACTAGCGACCGTGAGTTCGTTGAGGGGAACCTTGGAGAGATGGAGGATGTCGAGTTCGAGATCATCGGCAACTCGCGAAGGTTGGTCCTCGACGAGATCGGGCCGACCGACCTCGTCATCGCCCCGGCCACTGTTCTGCGCGACGCGTCGGTCGCCACGAAGTGGCGAATGGCCCAGGCCCTCACCGGTATGAATCTCGTCGCTATCGCCGGTCCCCGCCGGATGTCGATCTCGAAGGGTGTCACGCGTCGGGGGATCCAGTCGGTGGTACAAGCCGGCATGTGAAGGCGTTGTCGAGCCGAGAAATCTTGCACGCTTCGGGGCGGCGTGTCCGGGTTACGACGGTGGAGCGGCGACGGGGTCGAGGAACACCACGGGGATCTCCCTCTCGGTGCGTGACTCGTACACCGCGTATCCGTCATAGGTGGCCAGAATTCGGGGCCACCAAACCACCCGATCGTCCGCAGTGGCGGTTCTGGCCTCGACCGCCCATCGGTCACCGAGGACTTGGACGGTCCCCGCCGGAATAGCGAGAAGATTCAGGTACCACTCGGGATGCCGGTCCCTTCCACCCCACGAAGCGATCACGACGAGACGTCTGCCGTCCCGGAGATAGAGGAGAGGCACGGTGTGTTGCTTCCCGGATCGGCGCCCAGTCGTAGTGAGCAGGCACACGTCGTTGTCGACGAGGCGCCGACCGACGATTCCGCGGGTGCTGCGATACAGCACCCGATGAATCGACGACAGGTACCTCGCGGTTCGATCTCTCACCGTCTCGGAATCCCTCGTTTCGTGTCCAGCCAATCGGATCCACCGTACCTCGAGAAGCAGCGCAAGCCTGTTTGCAGTTCGTATAAGATGAACGAGTTCGTTGTATGGCGCCGTCCGGCGCCGTGCAGATCGATCTAGTACGCGGCACTCGTGCCGCTTTGCCAATGAGGAAGGACGGCTCGTGAAGAGTCTATTTAGATACTTGGCGCTCCTGGCAGTGGTGATGCTTGTTGCCGCTGCCTGCTCGAGCGATGATTCTGATTCTGGGACTGAGACGACGGCAGCAACCGAAACGACGGCAGCAACCGAAACGACGGCAGCAACCGAAACGACGGTCGCAACTGAGACGACGGCGGCGGCATCTGGAGATGCGACCACCATCGACTTCTGGGTTGCGTTCTCCGATGAGGCACGCCTTGGGTTCTCGAATGACAAGGCCGCTGAGTTCAACGCACTCCATCCTGAGTACAACGTTCAGGTGACTTCGTTCGCGTCGTACAACGATGCGTTCGACGCAGCCGTGCTCGCAGTGGACAGTGGACAGCCCCCGGCCCTTGTTCACTTCTTCGAGGCTGCCACCCGGCAGGCACTCGACGCAGTTGGAGCCGATGGCGCCCCGATCTTCAAGTCGGTCACCGAGGCGATTGCCGGACGGACCGAGATCCTCGGTGAGCCGGTCGTGCTCGATGACGTCGTTGACGCGGCACGCAACTACTACACGGCGGATGGGTCGTTCTACTCCATGCCGTGGAACACGTCGAGCACCGTCATGTTCAACAACATGGACATGCTCAACGAGGCAGGAATCACCACACCACCGGCGACGTGGGCGGAAGTCGACGCTGCATGTGATGCGATCATGGCGCTTGCGGATGCTCCGAGTTCGTGCATCGCATGGCCGAACCACTCCTGGTTCCTCGAGCAAAGCCTTGGCCAGGAGGGTGAACTGCTCGCCAACAACGACAACGGCCGTTCCGGCCGCGCAACCGAGGTCTTCCTCGAGTCTGATGGCGTCATGAACTACGTGAACTGGTGGAAGAGCCTGAACGACAAGGGCTACTACGCGTACACGGGTCTCCAGCGTGACTGGGACGGCACGTCGAACCAGTATCTCGCTCAGGAGGCTGCGATGCTCGTCTACTCGAGCTCCGACACGACGTTCTTCGACACGAACGCAGACTTCACGAACGTCGCCAGCTTCATGCCGTACAACGGGGACGTCCCCTACGTCGGCAATCTCATCGGTGGTGCGACAATCTGGATGCTCAACGGCTTGGATGCGACGACGGAAGACGGAGCGCTCGCGTTCCTGAACTTCTTCTCGAATCCAGAGAACGCAGCGGCATGGCACCAACTGACCGGTTACATTCCGATCACGAAGGCTGCCGTATCGTTGCTCGAGTCTGAGGGTTGGTACACCGAGAGCCCGAACAGCAAGGTTGCTTCCGACCAACTCGCGGCATCCCAGAACACACCGGCATCGCTCGGTGCGCTGCTCGGCAACTTCGTCGGTATCCGTGACGTCATCACCATGGCCATTGAGGACATCCTCGTCAACGACGTCGACGTTGCGACCCGGATGGCGCAGGCCAACGAGGAAGCGAATAAGTCGCTGGCCGAGTACGAGTTGCTCTACGGAGGCTGATCGACACGAACATGGATCGGGGGCGGAGCACATGCTCCGCCCCCAATCCCAACCGATTGGCGGGTTCACGTATGAAACCTGACATTTCGTGCTGATTCTCGGTCTCGTGGTCGCGGCCGTTCTTGGTCCTCTCTACGTATGGCAGAACAACGACCATCCAACGGTGAAGCGGTATGGCATAGGATCGGCCGTTGCCGTCCTCGGCGCAGCAGTCACACCGCTCGCGATGGGTCGGTGTGCATTCGCTGAGGGCTCGAGTGGCGTTGATCGCCTTCTCGCCTACAGCCTCATGGCCGGCGGTGCGTGGCTTGCACTGATCGCGCTGCAGTCTCTTTTCGAACGAGCAGACGGCAAGAAGCCGGAGGGCGCCGGGATGGCCGGTGAGATCCGAACCGGTGGATTCCGCATCGGATGGTGGGTGCCGTGGGCGCTCCTCTCTCCCACGCTCATCATCCTGGTCTGGTTCCTGTACCTCCCTGCGATCCAGACGTTCACGCTTTCGACGAAGCTGACGAAGTTGGGCGCCCCGAAGTCGATCGACGTCTGCTTCGGAAACTTCACCGAACTCTTCATCACGGAACCATGGAAGCTGGTCGCTTACCCGCTTCTCGCCGTTGCCGCCGTCTACGGTGCAAGGTTCTGGCTTCGCAACTCTGCACCCGGCACATCGAGCCGCAAGGGGGCGGACATTGCCTCGGTGTTCGCAATGCTCTCAGTCTTCGTGGCGCTGTATGCCATGTTCTCGCCCGGCGGTGGCGGGCAGGTCGCCTACCGACCCGTGTACCTCAACACCGTCATCATCACCCTGGGCATCGTCGCATTCGGCATGGTCGGAGGATTGGCCGTTGCCTATCTCGCGTTTCGGCAGATCCGAGGCGGGAGTCTGTATCGAACCTTCCTGATCTGGCCGTACGCGATCTCGCCTGCCGTCGCAGGTGTTCTCTTCTTCATGATCTTCGATCCAACCGCCGGCATCTTCACGCACGCGATGGATGTCGTGTTGGGTATCGATGTCCCCAACTACCGTGAGCACGCGGTGCTCGCTCAAGCATCGATCATCCTCGCAAGCGGGTGGAAGATCCTCGGGTACAACATCCTCTTCTACCTCGCGGGACTCCAGACCGTGTCGCTCGATCAGGTCGAGGCGGCTCTCATCGACGGGGCGTCGACCTGGCAGCGATTCGTCAAGATCGTCTTGCCCGCGCTGTCACCGATCACGTTCTTCCTTCTCGTCACCAACCTCACCTACGCATTCTTTGAGGTCTACGCAACGATCGACTTCATGACCAAGGGTGCTCCCGCCGGCAAGACATCGGTCGCGATCTACGAGATCATCCGCGTTGGTGTCAACAACGGTGACCTTGGTCGAGGCGCCGCCCAGTCGGTTCTCTTGTTCGCGGCCGTCATCGCGGTGACGGTGTGGCAGTTCCGAACGACCGGCAACAAAGTCAGCTACGGGGGTTCGTGATGGCGGGGCTCACACCGGGAGTGAAGCGCAGGACCCACTTCAGGGGTCGACAGTGGCCCTACCACGTCGGCTTGACGGTGACGGCGATCGTGATCGCCTTCCCGCTGTTGTATGCCGCACTGATCGCTACTCAGAACAACACGGAGATCTTCGCGTTCCAGTTGACGCCGGGCAGTGCCCTGAGGTCGAACTTCGATGCGGTTTGGTTCGGGAGGGACTTCGCCGGTGCGATGCGGAACTCGGCCATCCAGACGATCCTGGTCACGACGGGCAAGACGGTGCTCTCGCTTCTGGCGGGCCTCGCGTTCGTCTACTTCAAGTTCCGGGGCAAATGGATCGTGTTCTTCCTCGTCCTCATCACGCTGATGATGCCCACGGAGGTCATGATCCTTGCGATGTTCCGGTTGGTATCGGGACTCGGTTGGCAGGACTCGATGGCTGCGATCACCGTGCCATTCCTGGCTTCTGCCACCGGAGCGTTCCTGTTCCGTCAGCACTTCGCGAACTTGCCTTCTGAACTGCTCGAGGCATCTCAGATCGACGGAGCTTCGCCGGTCCAGTTTCTCACCAAGGTGTTGATCCCACTCTCGTGGAACGTCATCGCGGCGCTCTTCGTGATCCAGTTCGTGTACACGTGGAACATGTTCCTGTGGCCGAGTCTGATCATCAGGGATGAGAACAAGCAGGT
>JAQAZV010000204.1:0-28234 GCA_032127155.1 Acidimicrobiia bacterium | reverse complement strand
TCCACAGCGGCGTACTCGCGGACCCCAGGTATGTGCTTGATGGTTCCGACCCTGTATGCGGTGATGGCGCTGTCAGCAACGATGGCTCTGCCAGGCTCAGCAGTGATCCTGGCAGTGACGCCTGACGAGGACGCAACATCGTGAATCGTCCTGGCCCACTCGGTGATCGTCGGGGCCGACTCGCCCTCGACATACGCAACGCCGAGGCCCCCGCCAACAGAGAACTCCTCTGCGCCGGAGTCGTTGACGATCGGGGCGAGGACGGCCATCGCCTTTCGGAACGAGTCGGTCTCGAACACCTGACTCCCGATGTGAACGTGGACGCCCCCGAAGTCCATCGTCGAGGACTGGCGTACCCGATTGATCGCGATCTGTGCGAGGCCCTCGACCAGGGGGAAACCGAACTTCGAGTCGATGGCCCCCGTCTGGAGGTACTCGTGGGTATGCGCCTCGATCCCAGGGTTCAACCTCACGAGCACGCGCTGGCGGTGCGTCTCTCCACGACCGACTGCCTCGATCCTGTCCAGTTCGTCGAAGGAGTCGGCGACGATCGTGCCGACGCCGGCCGAACGCGCATATTCGAGTTCTGCGATCGATTTGTTGTTGCCGTGCATGACGAGATGTCCCCCGGCCACGCCCGCGGCGAGAGCGACATGGAGCTCTCCGCCGGTCGCGACGTCGATGTGCATGCCAGCTTCGTATGCGATGCGGGCCATCGCCGTGCAGAGGAAGGCCTTCGACGCAAACGCAACGCCGTCGGGAAACGCGGCCACAGCTTCGGCGCACCTGTCCATCAACTGCTGCTCGTCGTAGATGAACACGGGGGTTCCGAACGTGTCGGCGAGGTCGACGACGTCACACCCGCCAATCGCAAGTCGCCCGTCGATCGACATCGACGAGTCTGGCAATAACGAGAACGGAACCGGTGAGGCGGTCACATCCGTTCCGGGATCTCGATACCAAGGAGCTCGAGGAGCAGACGAAGTGTGCTGAGCGTCACCCCGACGAGCGTCAGCCAGGATGCCTGCCGCTCTGGGTCGGGTTCGCTGAGGATGTGGCAGTGCTCGTAGAACCGACTGAAGTCGGTGGCGACGTCATAGGCGTACTCGGCGATGACGTTCGGTGCACGCAGGTCGGCCGCCCTGGAGAGGATTTCGGGAAGACGCACCAGTCGCATCATGAGCGCACGCTCCTGATCCACCGTGGGAACGACCATGGGACCCGGTGACAGTCCTGTTTCCCCTGCCCGTCTGAGGATCGACATGATCCGGACAGCGGAATACTGGAGGTACGGTCCCGTCTTGCCTTCGAAGGCAGAGAAGCGGTCGATGTCGAAGACGTAATTCGATGTCCGATGATTCGAGAGATCGCCGAACTTGAGAGCGGCGATACCCACCTTCCGAGCGATCGCGTCACGCTCTGGCTCCGGATAGTCCTCGGCGATGTGGGCCTCGTCGAGGCGGTCGCGGGCGGCGTCCGACACGAGGGCTATGAGGTCGCCGAGGCGCAACACGCCGCCCTCCCGCGTCTTGAAGGGCTTCCCATGTGTGTCATTGACCGTGCCGAACCCGACGTGCTCGAGACCGATGTCCCCGTCTGCGATGGCCGCCCTGCGAGCGGCACGGAACACCTGCTCGAAGTGGAGGCCCTGGCGCGCATCAACCACGTACAACCCGAGATCCATCTCCATGTCCTCGATACGCATCTGGATGGTCGCAAGGTCGGTCGTCGAGTAGAGGAAGGACCCGTCGGATCGGGTCAGGAGCAAAGGTGGCAGCTCCTTCTTGTCCGTTGGTTCAGCGACATCGATGATCACCGCACCCTCGCTCTCGCGTGCCACGCCGCGCTCGAGGAGGCCGGTCACCATGCCCTCGAGCCGATCGTTCACCGTTGACTCCCCGTACCAGACGTCGAACTCGACGCCGAGTTCCTCGAAGTCCTTCCGCTGTTCGGCAACCGACACGTCATGGAAGTGCCTCCACAGGGCGACATAGCCGGGGCGACCATTCTGGAGGTCGAATGTCGCCGTCCGCGCCCGTTCAGCGACGGCCGGGTCATCGACGCAACGCTGGGTGATGACCGGGTACATGTCCGACAGGTCATCGAGCGTGACCGGGGACTCCTTCGGATAGGGCCCATTGACGATCTCGTCGTATTCGGCATCGAAGTAGGGCAGCCCTGGCTGGCGATCCGACAGCTCGACGATCAGCTGGCCGATCGGCATGCCCCAATCACCCATGTGGATATCACCGATGGTGGCGTGGCCGAGGAACCGAAACAGGCGCTTGATCGACTCTCCGATCACCGCGGCACGCAGGTGACCGACGTGGAGGGCCTTTGACATGTTCGGCCCGCCGTAGTCGACCACAACGGTCAGGGGTTGATCGACGATCGGAACTCCAAGGCGATCATCGTCCGTCATGCGCTGCATCCACGCACCGAGCGTCGAGGGACTGAGAACGATGTTGATGAAACCAGGACCAGCGACCGATACCTCGTCAGCGAGATCTGCAACCGCAACGGATTCCGCGACGGCCTCGGCCAGCTCCCGTGGGTTCCTGCCGGCCTCCTTCGCTGCAGCCATCGCGCCGTTGCATTGGAAGTCGGCAAGCTCGGGCCGCTGTGACGCCACGACCTCACCGAAGGACGGATCGCTGCCGTTGGCTGCGAACGCCTCGGCAAAACGTTCGGTCAGGATTGACTGGATCGACATGGGCTCGGTTCGTGTGGGATGGACACCCCGCAGGGGTGGTGGCGGAAGGGCAAGGTTACAATCCGCTGGCGCCCCAGTAGCTCAGGGGATAGAGCGCCGGCCTCCGGAGCCGGGCGCGCAGGTTCGAATCCTGCCTGGGGCACGCCCCAACGGCGCAGGGCGCACTTCGAAGTGGCCATCCGTTGGCTATTCGAGTTCGTCGGTCACCAATCGATTGACGAGCGCTCCGTCGAGGTCTTCACCCGAACGCATCACCGCGCCGATGACCTGGCCCTTCGGTGTTGACGCATCGGCTCCGAGGTCGGCGATCACCCTGCTGACGAGAGCCCTGGTCGATGCCTCGTCGAGCGTCCTCGGCAGGTAATTCGAGAGGTAGTCGATCTCGAAACCCAGCTTTGCCGCCTGCTCCTCACCACGTTCCCCCAGGGCTTCGTACTCGTCCTTCGCCTTGGTGATTCGCTTCACATAGGTGGCGATCGTTGCGACATACAGCGAATCGTCGACGGCGCCGGAGAAGCCAGGAGCGGATTTCGCCGTCGCCACCTCGGCCTGGATCGAACGTATGGCATTCAAGGTCGCCTTGTCCTTGGCCTTCATTGCTGCGCGCTGATCATTCTGGAGCGTGTTCTCGATGCTCACGTACGTCCCTTCGCGGTGTCCTGGCCCATGGTACGGGAGGCCAGATCATGCCGCGAAAAGACACCGGGCCGGTACAGCAGGTCACGAATAGACTCCGTGGAGTCGCGGTGGAAGAACTGTTTGACACCGCCAAGCGCTTGTGAAAGACTTCACTAGCACCGCCCCCAGAATGATTTCAAGGAGTCGACCCGTGCTCACTGTGACCGATTGGAGAGAACTGTCCGCGTGTCGCGACTCCGATCCCGAGATCTTCTTTCCCATCGGGACAACCGGGCCCGCTGTCGACATGATCCAGCGAGCGACTGCGATCTGCAGCTCCTGCAGCGTGTCCGAAGAGTGCCTTCTCTACGCCCTCGAGACGAACCAGGAGGCTGGCGTCTGGGGTGGTCTACCTGAGGATGACCGCAGGCGATTCCGCAAGCGCTGGCTTGCCGAACGACGCAGGGCACGTCAGGCAAGCTGACCTTTCCTGTCCGTTTCCAGCGATCCCGCGAGAAGCTGGACGCGATCCATGGGTTCCCACGCCATGGCGACACGGCCTCAGGTCGGCCCGAAACCGACTCCGCGATCCTGTGGACGGTCGAACTCGATGAACGATATCGAGCCAACGGCAATCCCGAAGCGCCGACCGCGGACATCGTTGACCCACAACACCGGTTCGCCCTTCTTCACGGCTCGCTCGAACGCTTCGACGACTGCGCTCGTGTCCTCGACCTCGATCTCGAGCTCACGCGCCGAAGCGATCCCGACTCTCAGTTTGTAGATTTCACTCATTCGTCCCCCTTTGTGCAGGTGGCATCGTACCGCTACGAGATCACCAGCTCCGGATGGGTCCTGAGCCTCGGTCCCCTCGCGATCAGTTGATCCGCGAGATCGGCAAATGCCCGCGCCGCCAGGCCATCGGGCTCGACCACGATGATCGGCTTCCCGATGTCCGCTCCCTCGCGGAGAGCAGGAACGAGGGGAACCTTGCCGAGCAGGGGCGCATCCAATTCCCGTGCAAGCTCCTCACCACCTCCGGCTCCGAACAGCTCATAACGGGTGCCGTCGTCCCCCGTGAACCACGACATGTTCTCAACGACGCCGACGATGTCCTGGTTGACCTTCTTGGCCATGAGACCTGCCCGAACGGCAACTCGTTGTGCCGTTGGCTGCGGCGTCGTAACCACCATGATCTCTGATCGAGGCAGGTATTGGCTGATCGAGATGGCAACGTCACCGGTGCCGGGCGGCATATCGATGAGGAGGTAGTCAAGGTCTCCCCAATAGACATCGACGAGGAATTGCTCGAGGGCCTTGTGGAGCATCGGACCACGCCAAACGACGGCCTGGTCCGGTTGCACGAAGAAGTCCATCGAGATCACAGCAACACCGTGCGCCTCAGGGGGCAGGAGGAGGTCCTCGATGACGGTCGGTGGTCGATCGATCCCCATCATCTTGGGAATCGAGAATCCCCAGACATCCGCATCGATGATCCCGACACGGTGGCCTTTCGCTGCGAGGGCCACGGCGAGGTTGGCGGTAACGGACGACTTCCCGACGCCGCCCTTCCCCGAGGCCACCGCGATGACTCTCGTTGTGCTTCCCGACTTCCCGATGGTGACCTCCC
This sequence comes from Acidimicrobiia bacterium, assembly GCA_032127155.1. Taxonomy (GTDB): domain Bacteria; phylum Actinomycetota; class Acidimicrobiia; order Spongiisociales; family UBA5794; genus SZUA-442. The sequence goes on along the minus strand of JAQAZV010000204.1, from coordinate 23,273 downwards.
GAGCCTGGCCCTGCGGGCCCCTGAGGTCGGCTGCGAGGTTGGCGCGTTCCTCATCGGTCATCGAGGTGAACGAGACATCGACGCTGGTCACACCCGCGACACTCCGAGCGGCGGCAACGACGTCAGCTTCGAGTTGATCCTTCAAAGGGCAACCGGGCGTCGTCAACGCGACGAGCACCGACACCGCGCCTCTGTCCTCGGACAGCTCGCGAACCATCCCGAGATCGCCGAGTGACCGGTGGATCTCGGGATCATGGACCGCCCCGATCGCCGCCCTGATGGCACCGCTTTCAACCACACATTCTCCTCGTCCGGTACGCGGCGAGGCTAGCGACGCGGTGAATCCACCCGACCGACGACATGCCCGAACCACCTGCCCGCCGTATCATGGAGCCAGGAGGGACATGGCTGACCGTTCATTCGACGAGCAGATCCAGGAACTCACCGGTGCACTCGGTGATGCGACCCGGCGCGGCATCTATGTGATGATTCGTGAATCGAATGAACCCGTTACGGCTGCCCAGATCGCAGGGGCCTTCGACATCCACCCGAATGTCGCACGCCACCATCTCGACCGCCTCGTCAGCAACGACTTCATCAGGATCTCGGATCGCGCCCCGACCGTACCAACCGCAGGTCGACCAGCCAAGCGCTACGAGGTCACCGAGAAGTCCGTGACCGTGCAGTATTCCGCAACGAAGTACGACACCCTTGCCGAACTTCTCACCACAATCATCGAACGATTGGACGATGGAACCGCCCTCGTCATCGCCGAGGAAGTGGGACACACCTATGGCCGATCACTCGGCGCCGAGATCGGCGTCCCGGAAGAAGAGGGATATGAGGTTGCAGCGATGGCGGTCGCGACCGCGATGATGGCGAAAGGCCTTGGTGCATCGACCATTCCTGGCGAAAATCGGATCGTCGCACACTTCTGTCCGATGGCCGAGGACGCGGTCGGGACGTCAGCCATCATCCAGGCGGTGGATCACGGAATCATCCGTGGGCTGCTCGAAAGCGCTGCCGAACGCCCGGTTCCCCTCCAGGTCGGTCACGCCGACGCTGCGGCGCGCTAGGTCACACTCCCTGAGTCACCCAGGATCGCTGCTCGCCGCCATCTGACGCACGACCATATGGAGGATTCCGCCGTGCCTGAGGTAGTCGACTTCGATCGGCGTGTCACACCGCGCGACGGCGTTGAACGTCACATCCGAACCGTCCGCGCGTGTCGCACGCACCGGAACCTCCTGCCTCGGCACCAGTGTGTCATCGACGTCGATGCTGAAGATCTCCGTACCGTCGAGCCCCAGCGTCTCGGCGCTCTCGCCGTCAGGGAACGCCAGCGGCAACACACCCATCATCACGAGGTTCGATCGATGGATGCGTTCAAAGCTCTCAGCGATGACCGCCTTCACGCCGAGGAGGAACGTGCCCTTGGCCGCCCAGTCCCTCGATGAACCCATCCCATAGTCGTTGCCGGCGAGCACCACGAGCGGAACGCCAGCGGCTTGATAGTGAAGGCTTGCTTCGTAGACAGAGGTCACGTCACCCGTGGTGAAGTCGGTCGTATATCCGCCCTCGGTGCCTGGAGCAAGGCGGTTGCGGACCCGGATGTTGGCGAACGTTCCTCGAGTCATCACGCGGTCGTTACCCCTGCGCGACCCGTACGAGTTGAACATGCGCTGTGGAACCCCTGCGTCGAGGAGGAAGCGACCAGCCGGGGTGTCGGCGCCGATCGAGCCAGCGGGGGAAATGTGATCAGTAGTGACCGAGTCACCAAGCATGAGCAACACCCTGGCGTCCGAGATCGGAGTGATCGGAGTCGGTTCGGGGCCGAGATCCATGAAGAACGGTGGTTCCTGCACATACGTCGAGGACGGGACCCAGTCGAACAGGGCGCCCCCCGAGGTCATGATCGCCTGCCATTGCGGGGAACCAGCGAAGACCGAGGAGTACTCGTGTGAGAATTGCGCCTTGGTGACCGATGCGGCCACGGTCTCGTCGATTTCGCGCTGCGTGGGCCAGATATCCCTGAGAAAGACCTCGGCGCCATCTGTATCGATGCCCAACGGTTCCGTGTCGAGGTCGATGTCGACCGTGCCCGCAAGGGCATACGCGACGACGAGAGGGGGGCTCGCAAGGTAGTTAGCACGGACGTCCGGACTGATCCGACCCTCGAAATTCCTGTTGCCCGACAGCACCGATGTTGCCACAAGGCCGTTGTCCCTGATGGCCTGGGCAATGGGCTCGGGAAGGGGTCCCGAATTCCCGATGCACGTGGTGCAACCGTAGCCGACGGTGAAGAATCCCACCGCTTCGAGATCCTCGAGCAGCTCTGCCCGCATCAGGTAATCGGTGACCACTTTCGACCCCGGTGCGAGCGAGGTCTTGACCCACGGCTTGCGGTTGAGGCCGCGCTCGCGGGCCTTCCTTGCCACGAGGCCAGCTCCCACCATCACATCGGGGTTCGATGTGTTGGTGCAGCTCGTTATCGCCGCAATCACAACATCTCCGTCCGAGAGGTCGAACACGGCATCGTCGTATGCAACATCCCCAGCCACTCCCCTGCCGCCGTCAGGGCGGAGGTGCCCGTCGAGGTCGACGTGCCACTGTTGCTTCATCTCCGTCAACGCGATGCGGTCCTGTGGACGCTTCGGTCCTGCAAGCGAAGGGACCACCGTCGACATGTCGAGCTCGAGGTCTGCGCTGTAGCGAATCGACCGACTGTCGTCCCTCCACATCCCCTGGAGGCGGTAGTACTGCTCGACGGTGGCCACGAGTTCGTCGGAACGTCCCGTGAGGCGGAGGTACTCGAGGGTCATGTCGTCGACGGGGAAGAACCCGACAGTGGCTCCATATTCAGGGGCCATGTTCGCAATGGTCGCCCTGTTGGCAACCGGCATCGTCGACAACCCCGGTCCGTGGAATTCAACGAACTTCCCAACGACACCATGCTCCCTGAGCATCTCGGTCACTCGGAGTACGAGGTCCGTAGCTGTCGCACCCTCAGGGAGAACTCCGGTGAGTCGGAAGCCCACCACCTCGGGCAGCAACATGAATATCGGCTGTCCGACCATGACAGCCTCGGCCTCGATACCGCCAACGCCCCAGCCGACCACACCCAGCCCGTTGATCATGGTGGTGTGGCTATCGGTTCCTACCAACGAGTCCGGGAAGAGCCGCCCGCCCTCGTCCCACACGACCTTGGCGAGGTACTCGAGATTGACCTGATGCACGATCCCTGTTGCAGGTGGCACAACCGAGAAGTTGTCGAAGGCAGACTGCCCCCACTTCAGGAACTCATATCGCTCCTGGTTCCGTTCGAATTCGTAGTCCGAATTGATGCCGAGGGCGTCGGGCGAATTGAACGCGTCGACCTGGACCGAGTGGTCGACGACGAGGTCTGACTGCACCCTCGGATTCACCTTGGCTGCGGCAGCCTCATCCCCTGTCATGCGAACGATTGCGGACCGCATCGCCGCGAGATCAACGATCGCGGGGACTCCCGTGAAGTCCTGGAGGACGACGCGGGACGGTTTGAACGCGATCTCGTCGGTCCCCACCTTCGTTGCGTCATACTGCGCCACCGCTGTGAGGTCCTCGTCGCGCACAACACGGCCATCGTGGTTCCGAAGCACCGATTCGAGGAGCACCTTGATCGAATAGGGGAGGGCATCGACATCACCGAGATGACGCAACGCGTCGAGCCGGAAGATCTCTCGCTGCCCGAGCGGTGTATCGATGGTGTCACGGGCGGAAAAAGGATCATGGGTCACGGCGAGGTCTCCTGGCTTGGCAGTGTCATTGGGTCCCATTCAACAGCCTAGAAGACCCAAGAAGCCCATTCAGCTTGACCAAACTGCGTCGTGAGTTGTGAGTTATGAGTGATGAGTGATGAGTTATGAGTTATGAGTTATGAGTGAAGCAAGAGTCTCGAGACTCAGAACTCACCACTCACAACTCACAACTCCGACTTCAATCTCCCCAGTAGCGCTGTTCGAGGAACGGGTCCCCGTACATGTGGTACCCGTTGCGTTCCCAGAAGCCTGGCGCATCGTCGGCCGTGACGGTGAAACCACGGACCCACTTGACGGATTTCCAGAAGTACAGATGCGGAACGACGAGCCGCATCGGGTACCCGTGATCGAGGGTGAGCGGCTCGCCTCCGAACGCCGTGGCGAACATGCTGGTGTCGGCGAGGAAGTCCTCGAGCGGAAGGTTGGCGGTGAATCCGTGATAGGCGTTCACCATGACGAATCGGGCATCTGGGGCTGGGTCGATCAAGTCCCAGATCCTTCGGACAGGAATGCCTGTCCACTCGGTATCGAATTTCGACCACTTCGTGACGCAGTGGATGTCGGCCGTCATCGAGTCGACAGCCAGTGCCGAGATGTCGTCCCATGTCCACCGCTTCGGCTCCGAGACAAGCCCGTCGACCACGAAGTCCCATGTGGGGAGGTCGACATCAGGTGTGCTTCCCGCCTGGAGGACGGGGAATCGCTTCGTGTGATACTGACCGGGCGGCAGGCGATCGGGGGAGATTCCGAGGGCCTCGAGCTCGTCACGGTTCTTCGAGAAGAACGACATCATTCCAGCGTAGGCCGATGAAAATGGATCCCGAACGCCGGCTGGTGCCACATGACATGCAGCAGCCGACTATCCGCGCAGGCGCTCTACCGTCCGGTCCATGAAGTTCTCGGGTTCACGGGTCGCCATCATGGTTGGGTTGACGGCGATTGCCATCGCTGCCTGCAGCGGTCAAAGCAACGGGACGACAGATGGATCGTCCCCCACCGGCGCGGCACCTTCCGAGGTGGCGCCGATGTTCACCGTTCCAACGACCGACGGGACGTTCTCGCTGTCCGAACACCTCGCCAACGACGGCCGGCCTGTCTTCCTGAACCTGTGGGCGAGTTGGTGCTTCCCGTGTCGTGAGGAGATGCCAGCGATCGATGCAGCTGCCGCCAGCCATCCCGAAGTCGCATTCATCGGTGTGTCCGTCCAGGACACGACGGCCGAAGCGACGGCGTTCGCCGAGGAGATCGGCGTCCAGTACACGCTGGGGTTCGATGAGGAGGGCACGGTCGATGCGGCCTACACGCCACTCGGGCTGCCCGCTTCATTCATCATCTCGGCCGACGGGGTGATCCTCGAACGCATCTTCGGCAAGGTCACCGAAGCCGACCTCGACGAGAAGTTCTCGAAGCACTTCGGGTAACGGGTCGACCGTCAGGTTGCCCGGCAGGGACTAGGTTCCATCGTCCAACCATCCCGACGGTGACCGAACGATCATGGACCCAACGACCCGCCCAGCGACGTTTACCGATGGCATGAAGGCGGTCTCCCCGCTGATACTCGGCATCGCTCCGTTCGGCTTGATCTTCGGGGTCACCGCCATCGCGTCCAATGTGAACCACTGGGCGGCGTGGGCCTCGTCGTTCATCGTGTTTGCCGGTGCGTCGCAGATCGCGATCGTCGACGTCCTCGATGGCGGGGGCGCGGCGGTCGTCGCTCTGCTGACGGCGATCGTCATCAACGCTCGTCACCTGATGTATTCGGCTGACATGGGTCGATACACCGCTTCGGACCGGTGGCGCTCGAAGGTTCCAATGGCATACCTCCTGACGGATCAGGCCTATCTCGTGACAGCTCATCGGTTTCCCAGCCCGCTCGAGCGCAACGGATTCCTCCCTTTCTACTTCGGGGCTGGCGTCAGTCTCTGGACGACCTGGCAGATCAGCACCAGTGCGGGCATGGTGCTCGGGGCTGCCATCCCCGAGTCCTGGTCCCTCGGGTTCGCAATCCCCCTCACGTTCATGGCCCTTCTCGTCCTTGCGATCAAGGACAAGCCCGGTCTCACTGCCGCGATAGTGGGCGGTTCCGTTGCCGTGATGGGCGTCGGCCTCCCCTACTCGCTGGGGCTCCTCGTCGGAGCCGCAGCGGGTGTTGTGGCGGGAATGGCATCGGAGCGCTGGTTCGCATGACCGCGTGGGTTGTCGTCATCCTCGCTGGCATCGCAACCTTCGCCATGCGGTTCTCCTTCATCGCACTCTTCGGGCGAGTCGATGTTCCTCCCACGATGGAACGAGCGCTCAGATATGTCGCCCCAGCGGTGCTCGCTGCGATCACTCTTCCGGCGATCCTCGCTCCCGGTGCCGTCTTCGACCCGTGGAACGCGTTCCTGCCAGCCGCGATCGTCGGTGGCCTCGCCGCATGGCGGACCAAGAGCATCGGCGCGGCCATCCTCGTCGGACTCCCCGCCCTGTGGCTCCTCACGTGGCTCATCGACTCCGTTCTTGCGTAACTGAGTTCCGCCCAGGGTGGAACTCAGTTACGCAAGAACGGGGAGGTCAACGGCCCTTCCATTCGGGATCGCGCTTTTCGAGGAAGGCCGCAACACCTTCGGCGGCGTCCTCCGTTGCCGCAGCGGCGGTGAGGCCGAGGTGCATGGTGTCGAGGGCCGTGTCGATATCCATGTCGCTCATGGCATAGAAGGCACGTTTACCGAGGGCAAGAGCGGCAGGCGACTTGGTCAGAAGCGTGGCGACTGTCTCGTCGACCGCAGTGTCGAGGGATTCCCTCGGCACCACCGACGTCACCAGTCCCAGGTCCAATGCGGTCGCAGTGTCGATGATGCGCCCGGTCATCATCATCTCCATCAAGGCCTTGCGGGGCATCGCCCGCACGAGCACGGCCGAGATCATCATCGGCCACAGTCCGAGCCCGACTTCGGGTGTCCCCATGCGAACGTCGTCAGCCGCGATCGTGATGTCGCAGGCAACGGCGACACCGAATCCCCCGCCGAGCGCCAAACCATTGATCCGCCCGATGATCGGCTTCGGATTGAGGCGCATCGCCCTGAACAGATCAGCGAGGCTGCTTCGTTCCTCGTGGCTCGAGAGTGGCGAGTCGACGAAGCCACCCGAGAGATCGCCACCGGCGGAGAACGCGCGGTCACCAGCCCCCGTGAGGACCACGACGGCGACACCGTCATCCTGCCCAGCGCGCTCGACCGCCGCACGGAGGTCCTGCATAGCCTCGTTGGACAGCGGATTCCGACGCTCAGGGTCGTCGATGGTGATGGTTGCAACCCCGCTCGCGGCGCTGTAGGTGATCACGGATGCCTCGCTGTGGTCGGAGCGCGAAAGACTACCCAGATTCTCTGTTGGGACTCGATGGGGATGGAGCCGCCGCCACTATCGTGTGGGAATGCTGTGGATCCTCCTTGTGCTCGCCGTCTCGGTCATCGTTGGCCTGATGCGCGGAGGCAAACTGAGGAATCTGACCGAGATCAGGGTCAACAGTTGGTGGCTACTCCCGGTCGGATTCCTGATCCTCACGGCATCGAACTTCATCCCCGTGCGCTACGACACCGCTGCGGTGGCGGTCGTACTCGTTTCGTACCTTCCGCTGCTGCTCTTCGTGTGGCTGAACCGCGACCTGACGGGGATCTGGATCGCCGGTTTGGGAATCCTGATGAACTTCACCGTGATCATCGCAAACGGTGGCATGCCCGTGCTCCTCGAGGCGGCAAGACTTGCCGGGGAATCAGGTGAGTTGATCCTCGACGCAAAGCACGTGCTCCTGACCGAGACGACACGCTTCCCCTTCCTCGCCGACATCATCCCGCTCCCCCGAGCCGTGCTGTCCCTTGGGGATGTGTTCCTGGCCATCGGTGTGGGGGCATTCCTCGAGGATCAGACCCGTCAGCCCCTGACGTTGTTCGCACACAGGGTGACCGGGGTGCCGGGCTCCGCCGCTGAGAAGTAGGTCGGTGGTCCGCCCTCCGATTAGTACGGAATCGCACCCCTGAAGACAAGGACTCGTCTGAGGGATGCGGCCACCTGCGGATCGAACTCGTATGCCGATCCCTGGTGGATCTTCTCGAGTGCCTCGATGGGCGAGAGATGCAGCTCGATCTGCGCCTGGTCGTAGGCCGAGGCGACCTTGATGATCTTGGAGGCCATTGGAACGTCAGGATCGATCTCGATACCCGGCGACCGATACGGACGGTGTTGCTGTTCGACGAGGGTGCTGACATGCTCGAGGTACGGTGCTTCCGCGATGATCTGGGCGCCCCATCGGGCGATGTCCTCGTCGGTATATCCAGCCTTGAGGATCGCAGGCTCATTGAGGGTGATGCGGCCCACGTCGTGCATGAGCGCCGCATACTCGAGTTCGACGACTTCATTCGGGTGCAGGCCGAGCTCCTGCGCCACAGCGACGGCAAGGTCGGCGGTCCTCGTCGAGTGACCGCGGGGAGCGAGACCGGCGACCTCGGGGATCTGGGCAAGCGCACGAATCGTCTGTCCATAGGTGACCCTGGTCGAGTGGTAGCGCTCGAACGCAAGATGCCCGAACGCATAGGGAAGGACGGCGACGGCGAAGGCCCACACATTCATGACGGGCCACGTCAACCCGAAGAGGGTACCAGCGGCCATGATGGCGAGCACGACTGCCCAGTCCTCGAGTGCGAGCAGCCACAGGTACCGGCCTGCGAGATCGGTCCGCTCCACCCCCACGAAGGCTGCGACGAGCGCTCGTACGATGAACCATGCAAGGCCGGCAAGACACACGGCAGCGACCGACCTCCACCCGAGATTGTCGAATCCCGAATCGACGAGGGTGGTCGAGGCGTACACGAAGGTCACACCGTATGCAGCCGCTGCGAGGGCCTCTGCCAGGAAGTCGCCGTCAGCGCGATGTGACCACACGTCGAAGCGGCGTTCGATCGTCCAGGCGATTGCTATTCCTGCCGCTGCGGCGGCACCGAAGGCGGTGACCTCAGTCATCAGGATCGAGGCGGAGACGATGGCACCGATTCCGAGGCTGATGCGAAGTCCGGACGGAGCAGGCACGCTGATGAGGGACACCGATGTGATCGCGACCAACCACAGCAATGCCTCGGTGAGCCACAGGTCCTGGGCAGTATCGGGGCTCGTCAAACCGACGAACGTGAACACGCCGGCGGCAACGGCAAGGGCAATCCATGAAATGACGCTGATGGTTCGCAGTCGGGTCTCAGCCATGGGCGGCCTCCGACCCACGCCCGCGATTGGTGTTCATGTGGGGTGACTCCGTTGCAGCGTGGCTGTGGCCGATGCCTTGCTCCGCTCGCCGCCGAGCTTCCTCCTCAGAGATCTCGATCGGTGACCCGTAGCGCTCGCCGGACGCTGAAAGGGCGTCAACGAAGACCTCGACGACCTCGGGATCGAACTGCGTGCCCCCGTGGCGGCGTAGCTCGGCAAATGCATACTCCTGCGTGAGAGCGACGCGATACGACCGCGTCGATGTCATTGCGTCGAACGAGTCGGCAACCGCAAGGATGCGGGCCTTGAGCGAAGGCGTCTCCCCGGTCTCAGCTGTCGAACCGTGATACCCGTTCCCGTCGAAGTGGGCATGATGATTCGCGGCGATGTCGACCATGGGCCTGAGGAACTCGACCTCATTCAGGAGGTCCTCGACGTGATGCACATGGGCCTGCATCTCACCGTATTCGTCGTCGGTCAACCGTGCCTTCTTCCGAATGACCTCCCGCGGAACAGCGAGTTTCCCGACGTCGTGGATGAGGGCCGCCCAGCGGAGCTTCTCGAGCTGGGTGCCGTTGAACCCCATCGCCTGCCCGATCATGTTCGAGAAATAGGCAACGCGTTCGGTGTGGCCCCGCGTGTACAGGTCCTTGGCTTCGAGCGCCTTGATGAACCCTGCGAGGGTCGAGAGTTGAGCCTCACGAAGCTTGGCATACGACTCGAACGCCATATATCCGGTGTAGAAGACGATCCCAATAAGCGGCAGCGATGCCGGGCCGACGAGAAGATACGCCGCACCGAGCAGGCCGCCGAGAAAGCCCATTCCGACGTACGGCACCACGAGTTGCGCCATATGCGACCATGCGGCACCGCGCTGACCGTAGACCGACCTCACGATGAAGAGTACAAGTTGGTAGTTGACGAAACCGTAGGTGATGGCGGCAATCGCCGAGGCAAGGGCGACCCTCCATAGATTCGACGTCGTAACCGGCTCCCTACCCAGGACAAGTACGAGAACCGAGGCGGCGACGGTCACGGTGATCACCATCTGACCGAAGTTGACGGCCGGCTGGAACCACCGACGCTCACGGACATCTTTCGGCTGGAGTGGTCCGAGCGCTGCCACCGCCGCACATCCGAGGATCGCTGACTCGTACCCGAACGCGACGGCGGCCGTCATGATCACCATCACCGTTGGGCTGGCGAAGAGCTTGTCGTTGACCTCGACCGTGTTCCACTCGAAGAACACGAAGGCGGCCGCGAAGAGCGCCCAGAGCCACAGTGGTTGGGGGAAGTCCTGGACCACGGCGAGCACGGCAAGCACGAGGATGCCAGCGGCGACGAAGCCGATCGCAAGTCGCACCTTGGCCTTCTGCTGGCGCACCAGTTCGTTTGGGAACATGGGTTCCTCGGGTTGTGAATGGAGTGGAAGGAGGGGCGCCCGGGGACTCGGTTTATCCGACCTTGAAAGTCGCGGCGCCAGCCAACAATGCTGTTGCCAAAGCGCCGAGTGTCAGGGCGAGTTTGAGAACTCTGCTCTTCACGTGGGTCTCCAGTGTCGTTTCCTCATCGTCGACATCGCTTCGTCGACTCAGGGAACGTGCGTTCCGCTTCGCTGGAGTAGTTCCGTTTCGAGCTATCCCGGGTTCCACCACCTCCATCGCCCAAGGGATATCTCCCTGAGCAATCCATTCAATCTTCGGTTTTCGATGCCTGTCCCAACCGAAAACGAAGCCGCGCTCAGCGCGGCAACCCGTTCAGACCCCGCCCAGGGCCCGACTGCCTCTACCGACAGTCTGCAACAACATATCGTGGATGGGGCTCACCCGCAAGGAAATACCTGCCAGTAGGTCAATCGTCTCGTCACCAGAACCACCACAGCAGGTAGTGGATCGGCTACGCTCGTGGATCATGTCGGTGAACTTCAAAGAACTCGAAGAAGGCCTCACACGCCTCGAATCGGTCGATGCCGCGCGGATCGTCAATCAGGGTGAACGCATCACCGAAGTCCACGTCATCGCCGCTGCCGACAAGCCCGCAAAGCAGGTCGTTCGCGACGTTCAGAGCCTTGCGATGGCTCGGTTCGGGGTGAATATCGACCACCGGGTCATCTCGGTCGTCCAGATCAGCCCGCACGATCTCGTGGTGGCAGCGTCAGCACGAGCTGCCCTCACCAGGATATCCGAAACCCCGAACGGCACGCGAACGACGATCGAAGTGACCCTCCGCCACGAGGACTCAGAGAATGTGGGACAGGCGATCGGGCCAGCCGTCGCATCCGCCAGGCTCAGGCTCGTTGGGGATGCAACCATCGATGCCATCGAGAAGACGTTTCCGTCGATGCCCCCGATTGCCCTGGATTCCGTGACGGCGACGAAGGTCGGCACCCGTGACGTTGTTGTGGCGATCGTCATCACTGCTGCAAACAGGGGCGGCGAGGATCTCAACGTCGGCTCGGCCATCTCGACTGGGAATCACGACGATGCCGCCGTGAAGGCGGTTCTCAACGCCCTGAATCGACGCATCGCCAACGCGGTCGAATGAACCGCCCACAGGGCGCCAACCTCGCGACGGGACCGGTCCAAACCGGACGCGGAGTCGTGGTGTCCCCCCATCACCTCGCTTCGAGGGCGGGTATCGACGTACTCACCCGCGGAGGGAACGCTGTCGACGCGGCGATAGCCGTGAACGCTGCACTCGCTGTGGTCGCGCCGGATACCTGTGGTCCCGGAGGAGATCTGTTTGCTTTGATCCACCAGCCGGGCGTCGCTGAGCCGACAACCCTCAACGCCTCCGGGCGGGCGGGCTCCGGCGTGACGGCCGAGACTCTCCGATCAATGGGGTTCGGCGAGATCCCCTATCGGTCCCCCTGGAGCGTCACCGTCCCCGGTTGCGTCGACGGTTGGGAGGCGTTGGCCGATCGGTTCGGAAGTCTGCCACTCGCCGACTGCCTCACCGCTGCCATCACCCTTGCGGAGGACGGCTTCGAGGTGTCCCGTGAACTCGAAGGGTCCCTCGAGCGACTCGAACCGTTGATCTCAGCGCAGGCGTCCTCTGGGCCGCTGTACCCGTCCGGCCAGCCAGCGGCAGCGGGGCAGGTTGTGACCAGGCCAGCTCTTGCCACCACCCTCACAGAGATCGCCTCACAGGGGCGCGCTGCCTTCTATTCGGGCAGACCCGGAGCTGGCATCACAGAGGCCACACGAGGCGCCGTCACGCCGGAGGACCTCGCCGTTCGACAGACGGATTGGATCCGCCCCGCGTCACTGGACATCTTCGGCCGCACCGCATGGACGATCCCTCCGAACAGCCAGGGCTACCTCACACTTGCCACCCTGTGGATCTTCGAACAGCTCGATCCTCCGAAGGATCCGAACGACCCCCTCTACCACCATCTTCTGATCGAGGCGTACCGTTCGGTCGCGTGGGAACGCGCCGACACCGTCGGAGATCCTCGCTCGGCCGAGGTCGACGTCGATGATCTCCTGGGTCGGTCTCGCCTGACGCTGAGGGCTGAACGGATATCACGCGACCGGACCACGAGATGGCCCATGCCATCTCCGGCACCCGGAGGAACGGCGTACATGACGGTACGCGATGGAGACGGGCTTGGGATCTCGCTGATCCAGTCCAACTTCGCAGGGATCGGCTCGGGCCTTTCCGCGGGAGCAACCGGCGTATGGCTCCACAACCGAGGCGCTGGATTCAACCTGATCCAGGGGCACCCGAACGAATACGCCCCTGGCAAACGGCCGCTCCACACGTTGTCGCCAACGCTGTGGACGGACAATGGTGACCTCGATCTCCTCCTCGGTACCCGCGGTGGTGATCAGCAACCGCAGCTTCTCGCTCAGGTTGCAGCGCACCACTACCACGCGGGCCTCTGCATCGAGGATTCCCAGGCCCACCCACGGTGGTACATGGAGCAACCTGTTCCCGGTACGGACAGCTCGCTGTCGATCGAGGCTCGATTCGCACCATCCACGGTTGCGGGATTGGTCGACCGTGGCCACCGCGTCGAGAGCGCTGGCTCCTTCATGCCGGGGTGGGGGCCCGTCTCGACGATCGATCCGACGGACGGAGGCAAGGGAGCTGCTGATCCAAGGATCTCGACGAGTTCTGCCCTCCACACGTGATGTTCTCCTCACCGTGATCGTCGCGATGTGCCTCGGTGTCAGATGTGATCGCATCCAGCGCGGCCTCCATCGCTGAGAACCGTCACTGCACGAGTGACAGTTGGCAGTATTTTCCAGACGCGGGGTTGCTCTATCCGGTCCGCACCGATACCCTGAATCTCGCGAATCGCCGGACCCCCCGCGCTGGGTGTCGTCCGGAATCCCCGACCAGTTGGTCGGTTTCGCACGAGAACGATCTGCCAACTGCGGAGTCACGTGAAACCTCGGATACCGCTCACATACGCTGGCCTCCTCGTCATCGCCCTCGTGGCTGTTGTTGGCTTTGCTGCGTTCTCACCGTCGAGTGGATCGCAGGACGAACCAACATCCGAAACTGCGATCACAATCGACCCCAACGTCCAGGCCTCAGCGCGTGTCGCATCTGCCGTGCTGGCCCTGCGCGTGTCCGATGCCGAGAACCGAACAGCGACCACGCAGGTAGCTGAAGCACCGGAGGAATCGACCACGACTGTGGCGGAAGCACCCGCCTCGACAGCGACCACCACCGTCACCGAAGCCACGACCACGACGACCGAGGCACCAATCGTTGAAACCGTGGACACGACGCCAGCCCCGAAGGCCGACACGACGCCGCCACAGCTCAACGTCACGTCACCAGACGATGGCGACACCGTGACAGATCGTCTCGTCCTCTTCACGGGGACATCGGAACCAGGGGCAACCGTTCGCTCCGGCCCCTTCCCTGCGGAGATGAACGATGATGGATCGTGGTCGCTCCTGCTCACGATGTCCGAAGGACTCAATGGAGCGAAATTGACGGCAACCGATGCGGCAGGCAACACGACGTCGCTCAGGCTCGTGATCACCTATGACCCGCCGAACGCCACGCCGCCTCCGACTACGACGACGACCCAGCCATCCTCGACGCCGACCACGACCACGCCGAGCGCACCGAAATGGTCTCCGCTCTGGCCGGCCGACGGTGGAGGCACGCGCGACGTCGAGGCGTGGCGCCCTCTCGTTTCCAAGTACTGGCCAACCGAGCTCGTCGAGTGCGCCCTCAATGTGATCTACCTCGAATCCCGAGGTGATCCACGCGCCTACAACAGCGGGGTCGGTGCCGAAGGCCTGTTCCAACACCTGAGCAAGTACTGGAAGGGACGCGCAGGGGCCGCAGGTTTCCGGGACTCGAATGGCTTGTATGCAACTCCGTACAACGCCGAGGCGAACATCGCGGCTGCATGGCACATCGCCAGGAACGCCAGCCCGTGGTATGCACCGTGGTCCGTGAACCCCTTCTTCGGCGACTGCGAGTCGTGACCTCCGCCACCGTCGACCTCGACCGGCGTAGTATTCGACCCCGATGAACAACACTGCAAAGAACCTCATCCGCGTAGCAGGCGTCGTCGCCGGTATCGGTGCGGCCGTTTGGGCGATGCGAGATCGTCTGCTTCCTGCACCGGAAGTCCACAATGAGCCTCCTCCACGATTCCGCGAGGCACCGTCACAGGCGCCGACAGCGACTTCTGCAAAGGGAACGGGAGACGTGACCGAGATCAAGGGGATCGGCCCTGTGACTGCTGACAAGTTGACCTCTGCTGGCATTGCGGACATCGCGACGATCGCGGCCAGCACTCCAGGCAACCTCTCAACCGCCGCTGGCGTCAGCGAAACCGTCGCTCGTCGTTGGATTGCGGCCGCCAAAACAATCACCTGAGGCGTCATGCTCTATCTGTCCGAGCCAGACCGTCTCGGAGACCTCCTTGAAGACGAGCCCCGCTACCGCGCCGACCAGCTCCGTGAGTGGCTCTACCAGCAGCCCGTCCTCACGACCGAGGAGATGACAAACCTGCCTGAGTCCCTCAGGTCACGCCTCCGTGACGACCTGTGGCCGTTCTCGGTCGACATCCAGCAGACAGCAGACCGCGGTACGACGATCAAGTGGCTCTTCCGGTGCACGGATGGAGAACCGATCGAGAGCGTCCTCATGGGGTATCGCAATCGGACAACCCTGTGCATCTCGAGCCAGGTCGGGTGTGCAATGGGCTGCACGTTCTGCGCCACGGGACAGTTCGGATTCGACCGACATCTCGATGCCGGCGAGATCGTCGCACAAGTCGCCTACGCAAACGCGTACCTCGGGGCCAACCCCATTCCCCACAGCCCCGGGCGTGTCACCAACGTCGTGTTCATGGGAATGGGCGAACCGCTCGCGAACTACAGCAACACGATCGAGTCAATTCGACGCATGATCGAGGAAATGGGCATGTCGGCGCGCGCAATCACGGTGTCAACGGTCGGATTCGTACCAGGCATGCGCAAACTTGTGGCCGAGCCGTGGCCACTCAATCTCGCCGTGAGCCTGCATTCCACCATTCCCTCGGAACGGTCGAAGCTCGTACCGATCAACGATCGGTATCCCATCGACGAGGTGATCGACGTTGCGGGCGAGTACTACTCGGTGAAGGGTCGACGCGTGTCACTCGAGTGGACACTCATCGACGGGGAGAACGATTCCGACGAGGAGGCGATCGGGCTGGCTCGGATCGCGCGCCTGATCCATGCCCACGTGAATGTGATCGCGCTGAATCCGACGCCATTGAGTGCAGACCGTCCTCCGGATGCTGACCGTGTTCGGCGCTTCATCGGAACACTCAAACGCGAAGGGGCAAATGTGACCCTCAGGGACACCAGGGGACAGGACATCGATGCCGCGTGCGGCCAACTTCGCGTCCGATCGGCGACTCGCTGACACCGGTAGCCTGAGGTCATGAGCACTCAGGACACCACACGCCTCGAACCGGGGATGCCTGCGCCTGCATTCGAGGGCCCCGATCAGACCGGAAGGCTTCGAAGCCTCGGTGAATACCGAGGGACGAAGCTCGTGATGTACTTCTACCCGAAGGCCTTCACACCTGGATGCACGACGGAGTCGTGCGATTTCAGGGATCGCCACGAGACCTTGGCGGCTGCCGGGTATCAGATCGTCGGTGTGTCGCCAGACACTCCCGATCGACTCGAGGCCTTCCGAAAGGAACACACCCTCCCGTTCGATCTGATCTCCGATCCCGATCACATCATCGCCGAGGCGTATGGTGCATGGGGCACGAAGACGAATTACGGCAAGGAGTACCAGGGCATCATCAGGTCGACCTTCCTCGTCGATGCCGATGGCACCATCGAAGACGCCTTCTACAACGTGAGGGCAAAAGGCCACGCCGAGCGCATCATGACTACGGCGGTATCCTGATGGGTGCTGTACGAACCGCGGTATTCCCCGTGGCCGGTTTCGGAACACGGTTCCTCCCAGCGACCAAGGCAATGCCGAAGGTCCTCCTCCCTGTCGTCGATCGCCCTCTCATCCAGTACGCCGTGGACGAGGCGCTTGCGTCCGGCATCGAATCGATCATCTTCGTCACGGGTCGTGGCCACGCAGCGATCGAGGACTACTTCGACGTCAGCTACGAACTCGAGCGGGAGCTCATCGATCGTGGCCAGCTTGATACGGCGACGTTTCTCGCCGACCTTCGACCCGCGGATCCCGGCCAGTTCGCCTTCGTCAGGCAAATGGAGCCGCTTGGCCTCGGGCATGCCGTGTGGTGCGCCCGGAACCTCATCGGGAACGATCCGTTCGCTGTACTCCTCGCCGACGAACTCATCGTTGATGACACACCGTGCCTGAAGCAGCTCATCGACGTCCACAACAGCGAAGGGGGCAATGTCGTCCTCGTCGATGAGGTAGATCCGTCGGCAACCGATCGATACGGAATCATTGCCCCGGCAGATGGGTCCGCTGGATGGCCCATCAAGGTCTCAACCGTCGTCGAGAAGCCTGCACCGGGAGAGGCACCGTCCAACCTCGCCCTCATCGGGCGATACGTCCTCGAAGCATCGGTCATGGACATCCTCAACGACACCGAGCCAGGCGCCGGTGGGGAGATCCAACTCACCGATGCCATCCGGACGTCGATCGCGACCAGCACCCTGCACGCCGTGCGCTCCTCCGGAAAGCGCTACGACTGTGGATCCCCGGAAGGTTTCATCGAAGCGACGATCGAACTCGCCAACCAACGACCATCCCTCGCCCCCACCATCAGGGCTGCGGCACAACGAATCGTCGACGAAGACCGCACCCCAGCGACCTGAGGGTGCAAGACTGCATCACAGACCCGTGACCGATCCAACACGGTCGAATCCGACGAACGAGGAGGTGAGGCACATCATGACGAAGCTGGACCTGCTCGCAGAGAACGGCCAATCCGTCTGGTACGACTACATCCGAAGGGACATGCTCTCCGACGGCAGAATGGCTGCGCTGGTCGCAGAGGGGATCCGCGGCGTGACGAGCAACCCCTCGATCTTCGAACAGGCGATCGCTCGAAGCGACCTGTACGACAACCAGATCATCGAGCTTGGGGACGTCACACCTGAAGCGGCGTTCGAAGCACTCGCCATCACCGATATCAGGGCAGCAGCAGACATCCTGGCACCCGTCTACGAAGCCTCCGAAGGAGTCGATGGATATGTGAGCCTCGAGGTGTCTCCTCGGCTCGCACACGACACCGCGGGCACCATCTCGGACGCGATGCGGCTCTGGGCCCTGGTCGAGCGACCCAACCTGATGGTCAAGGTGCCCGCAACAGCAGCGGGTATCCCTGCCATCGAGGAGTTGACGGCTGCGGGGCTCAACATCAACGCGACCCTGATGTTCTCACTCGGCGATTACGAGGCCGTCGCAGGTGCCTATGTCGCAGGGGCACGACGAGCGTCTGACCCTGCCAGCCTCGCATCTGTCGCATCATTCTTCGTCAGCCGCGTTGACACCTCCATGGATGCCGCCCTCGAACGCGTGGGGACCAGCCGCGCGCTCGAACTTCGAGGAACCATCGCCGTGGCAAACGCCAAGGCCGCCTACCGGCGATTCCTCGAGATCTTCGAAGGTGAAGCGTTCGAGGACCTCTCAGCGCGATCGACCAGGCCGCAGCGACCGCTGTGGGCGTCGACGTCGACGAAGAACCCCGCATACAGGGACGTCATGTACGTCGAGCAGCTCGTCGGCAGGAACACCGTAAACACCGCTCCCCCCGCGACCATCGTTGCCTTCGAGGACCACGGTGTCGTCACACGCGATTCGATCATCGAAGGCATCGACGCCGCTGTCGTACTCATTGACTCCCTCCCGTCGCTCGGCGTTGACTACGAAGGCGTGACCGCGCAGCTCCAGATCGACGGCGTCGCTTCATTCTCTGACGCCTACGAAGCCCTCCTCGTCGCAATTCGCGACAAGCAGGAGGCCCTTGCCCGATGACGGTGCGGCTGACGTCCATTGCTCAAGGAATCGACATCTCCGCCGTTGTCGCCCGTTGGTCGAATGAGGACCGAGCGGCGAGACTCTGGCGGAAGGACCCGACGGTCTGGTTCGACCCACCGAGGGACGAGATCGGCAATCGATTGGGGTGGCTCGACCTCCCGAGGAGTTCCGAATCCATCGTGCCACTGGTCGAGACGCTCGCCGCCGATGCTCGGAGCGGCGGCATCACGGACCTCGTGCTCTGCGGAATGGGTGGATCCAGCCTCGCCCCGGAAGTGTTCGCCGCGACGATTCCCCATGGCAGCGGTTCGCCTCGCCTGACGGTCGTCGATACCACCCACCCTGATGCCATTGCAGCTGTCACGGAACGGACGAACCCCGTCACCACGTGGTATCTCGTCTCCTCGAAGTCGGGCGGAACACTCGAGACCGTCTCCCTCTTCCGACACTTCTGGGCGCAGGCGTCGGCCGCCCTCGACCAGCCGGGACGCCACTTTGTCGCTGTCACGGATCCCGGCTCGTCCCTCGAGCGCCTCGCTGAAGAGCGAGGCTTTCGGGCCGTCGTGCTCGCTGATCCGAACGTCGGAGGCCGCTACTCGGCACTCAGCGCATTCGGGCTCGTGCCAACCGGCATCGTGGGTGCGGATATCCGGCGTCTCCTCAACGTCGCACATGACGCGGCGGATGCGTGTGGACCATCCGTTGCCCTCATGGACAATCCGGGGTTCGTCCTCGGGGCCACCCTCGGCGCCCAAGCCGCAATCGGACGCGACATCGTGCGGTTCTCGTCATCCGAGCCGGTCGCCACCCTCCCCATCTGGATCGAGCAACTCATCGCCGAGTCAACCGGCAAGGAGGGTCGCGGGATCGTTCCGATCGCTGCTGGCCCGGCGCCGAAGGAGGGAAGCGACGTCATGACGATCTCCATCGGACGATCGTACGACGACGCGGCAGCCCTTCACCTTGCAGCAGACGATCCCTATGACGTTGCTGGTGTGATGTTCATCCTCGAATTCGCG
Source organism: Acidimicrobiia bacterium (assembly GCA_032127155.1). Taxonomy (GTDB): domain Bacteria; phylum Actinomycetota; class Acidimicrobiia; order Spongiisociales; family UBA5794; genus SZUA-442. The sequence continues at coordinate 3,778 of JAQAZV010000204.1, read as the reverse complement.
ACTGCTGTTGCTGGGGAGATCATTGGAATCCATCCATTCGACCAACCTGACGTCCAACAAGCGAAGGCTCTTGCCCATCAGGCGATGGAGGGATCGCTCGAGACGGGCAGTACGGTCGTGAGATTGATCGAGGACCCAATGGTCATCGATGACATTCGAGCTGCGATCGCCGCCCATCCGCGGTACGTGGCCATCCAGGCGTATGTCGCCTCAACGCAGGAGACAAACGAAACGCTCGAGGCGCTGCGGGCTGTCCTGATGAACGACCACGGCATCCCATCCACGATCGGGTACGGCCCGCGGTTCCTGCACTCCACAGGACAACTCCACAAGGGCGGCCCTCCTGGGGGACTGTTCATCCAGTTGGTCGACAGTCCAGGGGTCGTGCTTCCCGTGCCGGAAACCGACTACACATTCAACGCGCTCATCGCTGCCCAGGCCGCCGGCGACCGCATGGCACTCGACGAGGAAGCGCGCACGGTGATTGCGATCGATCTGGGAAACGAATCAATTGCACAGGCAGCTTCGACCATCGTCCGTGCCATCTCAGCGTGAGGCGGCAACGCCTGTCATCTGTTCACTCGGCTACGCCGAGATCAACACCGATTCTCCCGACACCGACGGCGCCGGCTGCCTGAGCCGGGGAGACCTTGGGTCCACGGAGCGAGTGGAGTTTCCGCTCCTCCTCGACGTTGCGTGACAGCTCGAGTCTGAAGACCGAGTGACCGTCGAAGGCGTAGGTCAGGGAACCACCCATGAGCTCAGCGAGAGTCCTCGACACCGTGAGGCCGAGACCAACCGATTCCGGCTGGCCCTCTGCGTGGTGGGCTCGCTCATAGGCGATGAAGACTCGGTCCCTGTCCTCCAGGGATATCCCTTGCCCATCATCGATCACCTCCACGACGTGCGTACCTGCCGTGGAGCTCATGACCACGTCCACATTCGGGCCGCCGTAGCGGATGGCATTTGTGATGAGGTTGCGGACGATCTGTCGGACGCGAATCGCGTCGGCGTCGACGATGCCCCGGTTCAGGTGGGTTGAGATTCGACGACCCGCAGGCGCGTTGATGCTCGCTACGACGCTCTTGACCTGACGTTCGAGCTCGATGGGTTCGCTCACGACCGTCACGTTTCCGATGTTCGCCCTCGCTGCGACGAGAAGATCCTCGATCAGATCAGACATGTCCTGGCTCTGCTCCACCAGCAGAAGCGTGAACTCGGCCATCTCCTCGGCACTGAGATCCGCCCAACGTTCACTGAGCTCGAGGGCCATCCCGCTCACCACCGTGAGCGGCGTGCGCAGCTCGTGGGACACGGAAGCCACAAAGGCGTCCTTCGAACGTAAGAGCTCTTCGAGCCGCTCATAGGCGCTCGCCCTGTCGACGGCAGCAGCAAGGACGTTCGCGACCGAGTGGAGGAAGTTCAGGTCATCGGGTGTGAAGACACGCTCGCTCCTGGAAAGCACAAGAAGGGTTCCGAAGTCCATGTCAGTACCGGGGATCATCACAGCGACCGCTGATTCGATTCCGGCCGATGCCAGCGCCGGCGCCACAGATTCGATCTCCTGAGGGCTCCGCAGGACCACTGGAGCCGCTGTCATGTGGACCCGATCAGCCAGCGCTGAGACGCTCTCGGCGGACAGGTCGAGATGAGCGCTCTGCCCGAGGATGTGGAACGCAGCAGACGGATCACGCGACAGCGCGACGGCTCCGTCGGTTCTCAGGACCCTGGCAACGCTCTCCGTGACCGATCGCATCACAGCCGCCATGTCCTTGCCCTCCAGGGCCGTCTGACCAATGGACGCTGCCGCCTCCTGCTGCACGGCGCGAGACCACAGTTCGTCTTCGATGTTCCTACGGCCCGTGACATCGACCATCGCACCCTCGTAGATATCACCGATATCAGAGTCGATCATCCGAGAGGTGTCACGCACCCAGATTTCGGTTCCATCGAATCTGCGCATCTTGGCCTCGTACCCGACAACGACACGCTGCTCTGAGAGCATCGACGTGAGATGGTCCCTGTCGGTCCCGTCTGCGTAGAACGTCCGAGCGTTGACACCCACGAGCGCAGACTCGGAGCGGGCACCGAGGAGGTCGACGAGAGCGCGATTGGCCTGGATGATCTCTCCGTTGGGACGGGAGCGATAGAGGGCGACCGGGATCCGCTCGAAGAACGATCGATAGTTCAATCTCGTTTCGACGAGCTCGTCCTCTGCCTTGCGCTGTGCAGAGACGTCGTGGAGGGCAATCTGAACGGCCAGGTTGGTATCGAAGTCGATCGGGGTCGCCGCGGCATCCACATGGAGGCGTTCACCCTTCGCGCTGACCATTCCGACGTCTTGTATCGAGAAGGGTTCGAGACGATCGACCGATCGAGCGATGCGATCGGAAATGGAACCCCGTTCGGCCTCAACGACGAACCCGTCGAAGGGTGCTCCAGCAAGCTCGTCCTGTGTCGAGTCGAGAAGGAGGGCGCCTGCCTGGTTGGCGTACGCGATGATGCCTGCGTCCACAACGAGGAAGGCGGTTGGAGCGGAGTCCATCAAGCGCTGATATCGCTCCGAACCTGTCTCCGCTGCCACGCTCAGCCTCTGGTAGTACGTATCGAGGGCGAGCATCACCATGAATGCTGCGGCGATCGCGAGCGCCCTGGCGACGATGAACCATATGAGGCCCTGCTGGCCGCGCTCGACGATCTCAGGTGCGAAGACAACGAACCCGATCTTCGAGAGCTCGAGGAGGATCACTCCCCCGACGAACCGGTACGCGGTTGACCTGCGGCTGAAGAAGACCACGACGCCGACCGCCCAGATCGCGACGACGAGGGTGATGCCCGCCGCTCCAGGGAGCACCACCCACAGGACGTAGGCAAGAATCACATCGATCCCTGCCGAGAGACGCACGCCCGAGTAGCGGCCCCCCCGGCGAACAACAAAGGGAACTCCGGCAGCGAGGGCCAGGATTCCTGCGGCGACGAGTCGCATCCACCAGTCGACCTCGGTCGCGGCCAGGATCGGGATCATGACGAACGCATAGACCGCCACACGCACCTTCAGGAGAAGACCCATGAGGCGGTGACGTTCGTTGCGCGCGAACAAGATCGCAGACATCATTTAGGTATCGGCTGGTGGCATCGAGCGCTTGACCGCGGGGTCCGATGCGACATCGACCCTCTGGCCCGCTCAGGGTCCGTGGGGAACGGTCAGACCTCGCATTCGGCAGACACTGTCTCCGTGTCGTCCGATGAGCTCTGGCCCGATATCACACGACGCACCTTGCTTCGGATGCGATCGACATCAGGAATCGGCTTGCCGTTGTAGTCCCGCTCTGGCATCCAGTAGGGATGCGTGATGCCCACCGTCTCGATGTCGTTGAAATCCAGGGCTGCTGCTGCCTCGATGAGATCGGGGACGAACGTGAGGGGCATGTCGGTGACCACCGAATTCTGAATCGCGTCGACGATCGCAGGGAAGGCCCTGAGCAGCGTGAATGGGTCGGACTTGGCGGCGACAGCCTTGACCATGCACCGCTGGCGAGCCATCCTCGCATAGTCCGAAGATCCCTTCCTTGCCCGAGCGTAGGCAAGGGCCTGTGGTCCATCGAGGTGGTTCCATCCGGGCTCGACCTTGACATAGGCCCATGGCTCCCCTTCACGCGGCGGGGACACCTCTGACTCCAACGGCTCCAGGGCATAGATGTCGACTCCGCCGATGGCGTCAACGAGGTCGACGAAGGCCGCCATGTCGATCAGGGCGTAGTAGTCGATGTCGAGACCC
>JAQAZV010000203.1:0-12123 GCA_032127155.1 Acidimicrobiia bacterium | reverse complement strand
GCCTCGCCCGCGACAAGGCCAGCCAGACGTGCTCCCCGCTTCAGGTCCTCCAGTTGCGCCATGTCACTCGACGTTAGCTGGCGAACATGTCACGATGTCCTAAGTCTTGGAAGCCGGCGTCACGGACGATGTCCATCGTGTGGGAAGCCGATGCCCAAGCTTCAGAGTTCGGTTCGGCTCCATGCCCGGAACGCGACGATCGTGAACCCAACGCAGCAGAAGGCTGCCACTGCAATGGCGCCCGGTGTGGCGATGGTTTGACCTGTCATCACCGCCGAGACCACGCTCGTATCTGACCCATCGACGGGAACGACGAGCGCCCATGGGAGGAGTGGGATGAGGCCCGGGATCCCCCCAAGGAGTTGTTGGCCGAACGCGAACGCGAGGGGTATGGCGATGACAGCGGCCGCCGTGTCGAACAGGGTTCCGAGCATCAGCGTCAGCGTCAGGTAGAACATCAGGTTGAGGGCCGCCACGCAGGCGCCGAGCACGAACCGGTCAGCTGAAACTCCGACATCGGCCAGGACGAGCTGGACCATGAAAACGGCTGAGGGAATTGCGATCATGGTCGCGACCACGCCAACTGCGTTCGGCACCAACTTCGAGAGCATGAACGCAGATCTGGAGGCTGGCTTGCTCAGCACCCAAGCGGCTGTGCCACTCAGTTTCTCCCCAACGACTGTGTCCTGCATCAGGATGGCGACGGCGATGGCGCCGAACATCGTCATCACCCCGTACAGGGTGTAGGCATCCAGCTCGTCTGGGGCATCGCCCCAGACCGCGACGGCGACCGATCCGTTGATCACAGCGGTCCAAAGCAGCGCATTGATCCACCATTGCTTCGTGGTCCACCACGAGCCGAAGCCTGCCCTCATGAGGGGGGAGAGACCGCTTCGCCAGCCGAACTCCATCGATGGCTGGAGCCCGTCAATCCCGCTCGTCATCGGTGGCTCCTTCCACGATCGAGACGAACACGTCCTCGAGGTTGGGTTTCAGTTGCTTGAACTCGCTGATCACCAGGGACTCATCGGCGAGCAACCGACGCTGGAGGTGCAGTTCCGCCTGATCGTTGTCGGACACGCGAATGCGCAACGTCCCTGAGGAGTGGTCCCCCTCGATGGCGACCGCATCCACCCACGCCTCGGTCTCCAGGAGACCCTTTGCCCGATCGAGGTCTCCGTGTGCCTGGACCTCATATGTGGTGTTCTCGTTGCCAGCAAGCACCTCGGCGATGGATCCCTGGGCTGCAACCCTCCCTTCGCGAAGGATGCACACGGCGTCGCTGACCCGTTGCACATCGTCGAGGATGTGGGTGGAATAGAAGACGGTCGAATCCTCCCTCAGCCTGTCCAGAATCGCCAGTACATCGCGCCTTCCAAGCGGATCAAGGGCAGCCGCGGGTTCGTCGAGGATGAGCAGGTCCGGCTTGTGGATCTGTGCTTGCGCGATGCCAAGACGCTGCATCTCCCCGCCGGAGAAGGTTCTCACCGGCCGATCGTCCTTCTCGGAAAGTCCGACGAGCTCGAGCATCTCCGAGACCCGCAGGTCGATGCCGTCCTGGGGCCCAATGAAGAAGAATCGTGCGGCGAACCTGAGTGTCTCTCGGGCCGTCATGTGCCCATAGAACTTCGGGTCCTGGGGCAAGTACCCGATTCGTCGGCGCACAGCCGGACTCTCGTCGACGATGTCCAGACCGTACACCGAACCGGATCCGCTCGATGGTCGAATCAGCCCGAGGAGCATCTTCATCGTGGTTGTCTTGCCCGCGCCATTCGGGCCGAGGAATCCGAACACTGAGTTGCGCGGCACGACAAGATCCAGACCGTCCACGACGTTGGTGTCGCCGTAGGTCTTCGTGAGCCGGCGTGTGCGGATTGCGAGGTCTTCGCTGGGTGGGCCGGGTGCATCCATCGAGCAAGTATGAGCCGATTGCGGGCCGATATTCAAGTTGGTCAGGGCCGGCGAGGGCGCGACGGATCTGAAGCGTCGCTCTTCTTTCTCGCCGGCACCTTCCTGCACTTCGCTCGAATCCCAATATGCGCAAAGGGCCCGACGTGATCATCCGCAAGGTGGCTGACGGATCACCGGCAAGCAATGGCGGCAGTAGGGCATTCGCTGGGAGCCATTGCCCGATACGCTGGCATCGGTCACGTCCCTGCCTATCACCGTGAATGATCGTCACATCCTCATGAGAACCGGCGCATCCCATTCGGCACCTCGACACAGAACATTCGTGGCGCTGGCGGTTGCGGTGTTGGTTTCCGCATGCGTCCAAGCACCGGCGGCTACACTAGGGGGAGGATCAGACGTTGGTCACGTGGATGTCACAGATGGTCAGGTTGTGGCCTCGTCCTCGACGACTCTCGGCCAGACGCCGATCCCCCCACCGGCTGAGATCGCGACCTTCTCGATCCCTGTGGGTGCCAAGTCCATCACGTACGACTTGGATGGCGAGCCAGCGAGCGGCCCATCGAGCTTTGCGGTAGCGAATGACGGAACGGTCTATGTGGCAGACACCATCGCCGTCCGCGACGGGCCCGCACGATTGCTCAGCTTCACCGCAACGGGCGACCCGCTCGAAACGATTGACCTCGGCCACTTGCAGGTGGCATCCGTCGTCGATATCGCCACAGATGGGACAGCTCTTGCAATCCTTGACGTCGACGTCAAGTTCCAGCTCTATCGGGTACATCGCATCCACCCGGACGGAGAGCTCGTCGAGACAACCGTGCTCCCTGCTGGATACCGATTCGAGGACGGACTATCCGGGCTCGCGTGGGACGATGACGGCATCCTTCTCGAATTCGAAGGTGGCGCCTGGTACCGGCGACTTGGCTCCGATCCGGCCATCGATCGACTCGATGTCCCATCGTGGAACGGAACGGCCGTCACCGTAGGAGCATCCGATGGCGGATCCGCTGATGTCTGCGTTGAAGCCGAGTGCTTCACGGTCCTCCGGACTTCCGAGCTCGGCGGTGTGCAGCTGATTGGCGTCGACATTCATGGCGGTATCCACTTGCTCGTCACCGACGTCCACATCGGCGACACGGTCGAGGTGACGGAGACGATCCGGACATATCAGCGAGGGCAGCTGGTCGGATCGTCGTCCTTCGAGGTGTCTGACCAGTTCGTTGATGTACCGCACGCCTACGAGGTGACCTCCAGCGGACAGATCCTCCACCTACGAACCGAGAGGGAACGTGTTCTCGTTGAGGTCGTGAACGCTCCTCCAGGCGGGGGGAGCGGCGCCTGACGGCTGGGAGGCCGGTGATGTCTACCTCATCATCACGTCCCAACCGACAGCGATTCCGAGTGCCAAGCGACCGGACGTGCCGGCACAGGTGCACTCCCCTCGAGCCGCCCACGAGGCGCGCGATCTCACGGCGGATACGACTCGAAGCCATGAAGCCTCTGGTTCTCGCGAACGTACGCAATGATCCGCTCCATGTCGGCTTCGTCCAAGCCGGGTACAGGATCCATGTCCCCGAAGGGCCAGTGGTGCTGTCGGACCCCGTTGATCGCTGCAAGGGCAAACGCACCATCACCGTGATGGTTTGGCTCATACACGATCGACAAGTGCGATGGCCCTTTGTCGGTTCCCCGGAGATCGGAGCCGTGGCACTCAGCGCAGTTTGCCTGGTAGAGAACGTCGCCCTCTGCGACAAGCGTTTCGTCCTGGGGAGGTATGCCGGTTTCGGGTGCACCTTCCGTGCTACATGCGACGATGAGCAATGCCGCCGCAAGAAGCCCGGCAAGTGCGTGGCGGGAGTGGATGTCTTGGCTCCTTGGACGGCAACCCCACCGGGGCGTGGAGGGACGGCCAGACTACCTCGACATCTTCGTATCAGGCCGTCCGGACCACATGCCAGCGCGCTCGCCATCGTCCACTGTTTGGGTGTGCGGTACTGTCCGGGTACAGTATGCTGCACAATGCAGTAGTGGCGAATCGGATGACGCAAGGACCTCACCTGATTGCCGCATCAGTCCCAACCCACCAGGGAGGTCGCCGTCGTGGACATTGCCGAGCACATCACAGCGATTACCGACGAAGGGAACGACCTTGCGGAAGCTGCTCAGCGTGGCGGCCTTGACGCGCCCGTACCCACCTGTCCGGGTTGGAACCTACGTGATCTGGTACGCCACTTGGGCATGGTTCACTTGTGGGCTGCTTCTCACATCGCCCAACCCCACGACGAGCCAGACTACGCCTCCGAAGGTGACCAGCTCGCCGATCTCACAAGGTTCTGGCCGCAGCTCGGGACCTTCTGGGTCGATGACCCGGATCTGATCGAGTGGTACCTGCAGACGAACCGCAACCTCGTCGACTCCCTTGAATCAGCGCCATCCGATGTCCAAGCGTGGACATTCCTCCCGGCACCGACTCCTCTGGCGATGTGGGCCAGACGCCAAGCACACGAAACAGCGATACACCGATTCGACGCCCAGTCGGCGACCGAGGGCACGTCCGGTTTTGATCCCGTGTTCGCTTCCGACGGGATTGACGAAATGTTGAGCGGTTTCGCATCGGGCAAGAGAGACTTCCCGGTGGCAAGCCCCCAAGCGATGGTCGTCCACGCCACCGACACCGGCGAACGATGGCACGTCACGATCACGACCACTGGCATCACCACGGTCCGCAACGACGGACCGGCCGATGTCACCCTCGCCGCACATGCATCCGACCTCTACCTGGCCTTGTGGAACCGGGGCGACGACTCAAACCTGACCGTCTCGGGCAACCACGAGCTACTCGACACTTGGCACAACAACCTCCGCGTCCGCTGGTCGTGACCGCCCATATCGGTGCCGTCCGGACTTGGCATGTTGCTGCCCATGGGCCTTGCGCAAAGCGTGGTTGCTAGGTTGTGAGGCAATGGTTGATTGGAGTTCACGCCGGTTTGCGTCGAGTTTCAGTCTGAGGGCGCGACCCTGCGTGGCTTTCTGTACCAGGTCAACTGATCTCCTGGCCGATCCTCGACGGCTCGGCGAGAAACGCTGCCAGCGGCTCTTCGGGATGTGCCAAGGGCAACCTCCGATCGACGGGTCCTGACCCTAACGGCGGAGCGACTCCTCCATGACAGCGCAGATGCATGCCTGAACGGCGCCCGCCGGAAGTGGCTCAGCCCCCGAGGGCCTTCGATGGTTGGGGCGGCATGGTTGCCCGGATTCGGCTTACTTCACTGGTGCGATCGAAGATCTTTGAGCTCAGCGCCGTTCCGAGCGATCGTGCTTCCACCCGTACGGTCGTTCCATCAGAGAGATCGGCCTCAACCAGGGGTTCGCCATCCCTGATCGAAACGACGATCGGTACCTGACAGACGGTGAGCCCCAGGGAGCCAGGGGGGAGGTCAGTGCCAACCCATTCCAGCGCAGTGTCGAGGGTCCTGAACTCATCGGCCTCCGGCACGAGCTCGGACATTCGAAGGAAAGTCGTGTCGAACCGGATGTCACCATCTTCAACGATCACTCCCAACTCTGCAGGACGTGTGAGGAGTTCCTCCTTCACGAGTCCTGTCATCCCAGGCTGTTGTGCGCCGGCGTGAGCCGGTGTGTGGGAATAGGGGTCGATGGGGATGGCGCCGTGTTCTTCTGGTGTCTTGGTGTAACCCATGCCGGCGCGCACCCTCCAGTAGCCATCGACGATTCTCGTGAGGGTGTGCTCCGACGCGCCGGCTCTGATCGCGGCGAAGGCGGCATCCTGAATGGCCACGAGGAGCTTCGCCACCATGTGCCAGTAGATCGAACCGATGCCCTCGTACCCATACATCGATCCGGATCGTCCTGTGTAGGAGCGGTACCCAAAGACGTTCTCGTATGTCTGGACTGTCGCCGTACGGCACGCATCGACCAGGTCACCGTAGAGATCGGATCCGGCGAGTTGATCGAGGCTGGCCTCGAGCCGTTCCCGAGTGGACAGGTCGGGAGCGAACCTGACCTGCCCAGCGACATCCTCGAGGATGACGGACCGGTCCTTCCGAGTACGTAGCTCCGCGAGGAGCGGATTGTCGTCGACGGCTCCACGCGGGATGATGTTTCGATCGAGGAAGGCTGGCAACGACCGAGCGGGATAGAGCATGAAGCTTGCCTGATCAGCGCGGTAGAGCGGGCTCGAAAAGAGGCTGTCCACGACATCGGCGACCTCATCAAACCCAAGGACTCCGCTACTGAGGACAGCGACCTGGCCCTCCAGCATCTCACCCAGCGAATCGACTGATGCCGATCCGCCATCGTCAGAGAAACGGACCAAGTTGTAGGAGTCGTAGAGGCCGTCAGCTCGGCGGGCGCCGTCGATCGTCGAATCGAGGTGGGCGATGCCGACCCTGCACAGCTCGATGATGTCAGCGATCGGCACGAGCGCGGTCGAGGAGAAGCCGTGGTCGTAGTAGCGGCCCCGATAGTCGGAGAAGCAGGTTCCGAGGGCATCCATGAGTTCCATGCGCTCGCGTTCTGTCGCTTCTTCGCCGGGGGCAACGGGACCCGACGCCAAGATGTGCGTCACTTCTGCGAGCCAGTCGTGGACTTCTGTCGTGATGGCAACGTCATCGGTGGACCTCGACACGAGGTCGCGCAGGTACTCGAGGTATGCGCGCAGCTGGAAGAGCGTCACCATGGAAAGCCCAAAGCCGACGAGGGCGTTGTTTGCGTCGTTCCATTCGGGCCGCTGGGTGTTCATCCAGATGCCGCCGCCGGGGACGTAATTGGACAGCTTGGCGAGGGCGGGGACGATCAGCTTCTCGGCGAGGGTCACCCGGTAGACACCGTCGTCACGCCAAACGAGTCGTCCATCCCCACCGACGGAACTCACCCTGTCAGCGACTCGACGCTGAACCTCGGTGTCGTACTCGATCGTGGTCTTCGGATCCGCAACGAGACGTTCGTAGGGAACGATCCGGTATGGCACATCGGCGTAGGTGAAGCGAGCCTCGCCGAGGAGTTGCTCGATGGCGCCGGGCTGGTATCGGTCGCTCGCCTCGAGGAGGCGGAGGAGGTACACGATCTGGTGATCGCCCCAATACCCGATGTTGCTCCATGGATCATCGGGATCTGGGACTTCCCAGTCGATACCGTCTGTGGATATCCGGTAGGGATTGAATCCATCCGCGGTCGACGCGTCGACGAACACCGACACCATGTCAGGGAGGTAGTCGGGATAGCTCATGGCGGTCGCCTCCCAGTTCTGGAAGATGTCACGCCAGTTGCCCTCGTAGTAGCGCAACGGGTTCCCGTCTGAGTCCCTGATGCGTATCGAAAAGGCGTTCCAGGGTCGACTCGGATCGCCGTGGCGTCGTGAGAAGGAGAACGGGAGGTACTCGTGGCCAAGCCGTTTCAGGTCGATGTCCCCGGTGCCATCGATGTGGGCGAGGAGGTTCCTTCGCGAAACGATCGAACCCAGTCCGGAGAGGAGCGTTCGGTGGCGGTCCGCCACGATACGGTTTCGGCGCCCCAGGAAGTCCACGAAGTCCCGTACCTCGACGTCGTATGCGTCCATCGGTAGTCCGCCGCGCATCACGTTGTAGGTGACGTTGGAGAAGTGGTGGGCCGTGGCGAGCTCGTCGGCGGTGATCTGCAAGGCGTCTGCCCGCGCCATGATCTCCACCAGTGATCGTTTGGTGCGCTGCACGGACGCGGCGACTTCCGCCATTGGGTCGGTCATCGATCGCAGATCTCGTTGAAGGGCGAGAACGTCTGCCTGATCGAGCCCAACATCGAGGACGATGGACCATGTTGTGCTCTCGCCTGGGGCCAGGTCGAGGGCGTCGCTCAGGAAGTAGGCACCGGGCATACCCGTGACCAGTCGAGCTTCGAGGTCCAGATTGGAGGTGTCGTTGCGGAGTGACTGCGGGTGGAGGGACAGCTGCGCGTCATCGAGACCGACGGACCACGCGACGGTCGCCCGTAACGCCTCCGCTGGCTCCGCGCGATCAGTGACGAGGGACTCCAGGGAGTACACAGCCATCTTCACATCGACGTCGATCAGCTCGCTCCGCTTGTACGCGTTCGTGAGGTTGCTCATCGTCATATACAGGGAGGGGTCGAGGCCGTGGGGGAGGATGTTTCGCAATCCGTCCCTCAACTCCACGCTGCACGGCTTCTTTCCACCGTTCGTGAGCGTCGCTGTCCGGATGAACCCGAATCGATCGCTGGACCCCCACCGGTACTCGAAGATCATGCCGCTGTCGAGGTCGCGCTCCTCGAAGATCACCGAGTCACCGATGACGGACTTGTACAACGTGCGGCGACGCCGGGATCCTGTCTCACCCCTCATCGGGTGCCATTCATCGCCGTCATCGAGAACCCGGATGGTCGTGGCCGGTCCATTGAGACCTCCGAGGTCATGGAGGCGATCATCAGTCTCGTATGGGAAGAGTGCCTGGGTCGCATCACGTCGACCGGCGGTGACGCCGCCGCTGCTCGATAGGAACATCCACCTATCACCATCGCTCACGATCGACATCAGGAAGGGCGGCATCCGATCCACGTCGTGAACGGTGTACCAGCGTTCTCCGTCCCTATCGACGAAGGGGCTCGTGTCGGGAGTGGTTCGCTCGCCGAGGTCCGCGACGGCGGGATCGTCATGGCGAGGCTGGTCGCCAACGGTCATGGCTTGGGATCCAGGGTCGGGGCACGGAATCCGTGCTCAGCGGCGATCTGGCGGTCGGAGATACCCGCGAACAGGTGCTCGAAGGTCAACCGTGCCTGTGTGAGCTCGCCTTCGAATAGCGACGGTGAGGACACGGCCAGCGACGTCTCCGATCCCTCGCGCCTCCGAGGCGCGTTGGCTCGGCGGTCTACCGTCATCTTCGGGGAGGATGACCATTCCACGCGTATGGTGCCCGTCTCCATTCTGGTTACCCGTCCGATCTCCTGCGCGAGCTGCTCGAACGTGAGGCTAGACGGTGGGACCGACGGCAGATCACAAGGCTGGGGGTTCGATCGATCGCCGCTCCACGACGTATCCGTTCATCGTCGGCTTCACGACAATGCCGAAGCCCTCATGCCGACAATCTCCGGGTCCTTTCCGTGTCCCTGGTGTCGGCCCGTTGGGTCACCACGAGTTCAGTGACGAACAGATTGCCTCGACTCCGAGGCTGTCGAGGCGGACCGTCGAGGGGTCCTCCATCTCTGGTTGGGAGGACAGCTTGACGACGACGGTGCGTGATGGATGGTGAATGGCAAGGCGTTGGCCGTGAATCCCGATTGCAGAGTGCCGCCCATCCTCTGCGTCGGTGATCCACCAGTTGTCGTGGTAGAACGCATCGGGGATGTCAGGGTCGTACTCGGCCGAGGAGCGGTACATCTCGATGAGGTCGTCTCGTCGAATCCGAAGTCGCATGAGCCAATCCGGTGGCACGACCTGGCGCCCGTTGATGAAGCCACCCTGGAGGCACATGAGGCCGAGCCGTCCCAAGTCCCTCAGCGACGCTGAGATGCCTCCTTCGGCGATCCGGAACCCGTCGGCATCGACGATGATCGATGCATCGTGCTCGGCACCAATGTGCGACCAGAGGTGATCAGAGATGAGCATCTCGAGGGGGCGACCGGATACTCGTTCGAGGAGCCAGCCGAGGACGTCCGTCACAAGCGAGATGTACCGCATTTCGTCCCCATGGCTCCCGTGGGCCTCGATGGTTCGGATCCAGGATGCGGTGCTGGGGGGAAGATCGGATCGGGTTGTCCGTCGGTAGTCCGACACGTCCATGATGTCGAGTTCATCTCGGTCGTAGTCCCACTCCACGCCTGTCGACATGTCCAGGAGGTGCTCGATGGTGCACCCTTCCCATGCGGTCGATCGGAGCTCGGTGAGATGATCGGTCACCCGGTCTGTCACGTCAATGGTTCCTTTGCCGACGAGTACACCGCACAGGAGGGACGTGATGGATTTCGAGATCGACATCAGGAGATGGCGATCGGCCTCGACCATCATGCCCGCGTATCGCTCCATGACGACCTTGCCATCGTGGATCACCATCAGTGCATCCGTGAACGTCCTGTCGAGCCACGTGTCCAGGTCGAGGCTCCGACCCGCGATCTCAACGCGGAACTCATCCAGGCTTCGCTGACTCCGTGGGAGGGCAGCGACCTGACCGTTCCCCCGCGCGATCGGGACGACACGCGTCAGATCGGCCACGCGCAGAAACCCTTCTCGATTGTGCGGAGGATCGAGCCAATTCAGTGCGGTCGCATCGAACACCGTGTCGACAATGGCGATATCTCGGGCTGATCGCAAACACCCGCAACCCGGTCAACGGGTCCCGCGTTCGATGGCGTGGCCCCTCCCGGATGGCTTCCCGCATACGCAGCTGCCGATTCTCGACCGGTCAAGGATGTTCGACCTGGACTTCGGACGCTGTTGAACGGGGGGAGGGATTCGTCGTCCCCGGCCCGGTGTGGCGCTCACCGTTTGGGTAGCTGGGTTCAGCTGAACTGGACCGACCGCTTCGATAGGCCGTACCAGAACCCTTCGATCGCAGTGGTGGGCTCCACCCGATCGTCGGCAACCGCGCCGAGTGCCACGAAGAGTGGTGCGAAGTGCTCGGTGCGAGGGTGTGCGAGGGCAGCCGCTGGTGCCTGGGACTGGAAGTCGATGAGGGTGTCGATATCTCCGTCCCTGAGGGTGCGATCGAGCCAGTCGTCGAACTCGCTCGACCACGACGGTGGCGTGGCATCCGGTGGCGCTGCCATGTTCATCTCACGGAGGTTGTGGGTCGAAAACCCGCTTCCGAGGATCAGGACTCCTTCGTCTCGAAGTGGTGCGAGCCGTCGACCCAGGGCGAAGAGATCAGCGGGATCCAGTGTGGGCATCGAGACCTGGAGCACGGGCACATCGGCGTCCGGATACATCTCGGCAAGCGGGACATAGGCACCGTGATCAAGGCCGCGATCCGGGTCCTGATAGATCGGGGTGCCGGGAGCCGCGACGAGCTTGGCCACCGATGCAGCGAGGTCAGGGGCACCGGGCGCCGGGTACGTTACGTCGTAGTACCTCTGTGGGAATCCGTAGAAGTCATAGAACAACGGGACCGTCTCGGTTGCTGCGACCGTCAGGGGAGCCGACTCCCAGTGTGCTGACACAACGAGCACTGCCCGGGGTCGGGGCAGGTCATGACCCCACGAGGCGAGTTCGCTCGTCCACGTCGCGTCGTCGGCTAGCGGAGGCGCCCCATGGCTGAGGAACAGGGTGGGCATTCGGTGTTGGGATTCAGTGGTCACAGGGTCCTACTTCGACGATGCGCGGTCATCTTTCCAACGATCGGCTGACCCGGGTATTCCTGAATCGATCGCCCTCCGTCCACTGCGCACTTCGCGGGATGTCCCCTCGACGCGCGCCATACTTGGTATCGGCCTGTGCGCCTCAGCCGACGCGTCGATACCTGCGGATGTCAGGTTTGCCATCGAGGAGCTCGGCGAGTCGGGCTTGGGCGGCTTGCATGTGAGGGGTTCTGAAATGAGCGTCAAGAGCGTCGCTGTCTCGGAACTCCTCGACATTCGTGAAGTCTCTCTCGTCATCGAGGCTCGCCAAGACCTCATAGCTGACGTTGCCGGGTTCGGCTCGAGTCGGTTCGACCAAACTCTGGAGGAGGTCCCCGAGCTCGGTTCCGAGTCCTTCCATTGCACGCAGGTGAGCGACAACTCGCATCGTCGTTGACTCCTTTCGGGTTCCTGTGTTGGCCATGAGAGCGTACGATGTTCATGTCGGTCAGGAAGTTTGTGAGCGCCGGAATACACGCAACCGTTGACCTCTGGTTCGATATCCAACCGGATGGGGAGCGCCAGCCGTCGTGGATTCAACGCGGTGACTGTGTCATCACCGACACCACGCTCCTGCATGGTTCGGGTCAGATCTTCATCGCCGGTATCGACGGCACCCCCATCGACGTGTCCTTCACGGACACTGCTGGCGTGACCCACATCATCAATGACGCCGGCGTTGTCGAACTCCTGTGGGATCGTGTCGCCGATTGCAGGGTGGAGATCCACGTCTACGAACCACCGAAGACCATGGCGAGGGCCTGACACTGCGATCTGCCCGTGACCCCGACGTGCGAGATCGTGTCTCGAGGATGCGTGACGGCTCGTCCAGCCGATTTCGCCGAGACCCCCCGTTCTTGCGTAACTGAGTTC
>JAQAZV010000202.1:0-3260 GCA_032127155.1 Acidimicrobiia bacterium | reverse complement strand
GTCACCATCAGGATCGCCGCGACGCGACCTGATGCCTTCTGTGTCAGCGCTGTCAAGACGCCCTCCCTTGTGTGTGAGCCCGGCCCAAACATAGCGGATGCTAGACGTTCGTGTACGAGAGAGTTGCCACGGAGAGTGGTCGCAAGACAGTCTTCACGTCGGAAAGGCTCTGAGCCCCCGTCGGTGTTTCAGGTTGCTGACCGATCGGATCACATGGGTCGTACGGATCAGGCGGGATAACCTCCATCAGTCATGCCCGAAGCGACCCTCGAACCCCGATCCCTGCGCGTGCGCCGCCGTGTGCTTCCGGTTGTCCTGTGGGCCTTCGGGTTTGCCACGTCGCTCCTCCTGATCGGGATGTGGGGGCGTGCCGTCACCATCGATTCAGGGACGATGGCCGAGTCCGCGGCGGCGATCATCGACAGCGACATCGCGACCCAGCGGGTGTATTCGTGGCTTGAGTCCGGTATTCGGGAAGCCACCGATACCGACCGTGACGCAGCCCGCAGTGTTGCCGTTGCGGTTGCCGAGCGACCGGAGTTCTCGCATGCCGTTGATGTCATCGTTGCTGACTTCATCGCCGGCCTCTTTGCCGAGTCCGGCGAACGGCCAGCCGTGGACTTCAAGGAGGCTCTGACACCTCTGGTCCCCGTCATAGCTGCTGAGGCCCAGAGGCGGGATGTATTGGTTGAACCGGACCGCATCGTCAATGTGCTCGACAGCGCAGGAGCGATCGCGCTCGACACGGGGGAGGCCGCTGGGATCGTGGACGCCGTGGACGGTGCGCGCACGTTCCTCACCAAGGTCGTCATGCTGTCGGCCTTCTTGCTCTTTGGCCTCGGTGTGCTCGCCGTGATGCTGTCGGATCGGCGGTACGCCATGGTGCGGACACTTTCGACCAGGGTCGTGATCTCGGCACTGACCTATGCCCTGATGTTCCGTGTCGCGTCGTGGGCACTCGATCCCAACCGTGGCCGCTCGCCGCTGCTCGATGGAGGATCGGTTGTCATCGGCTCGAACGGTCACGTCTTCGTGATCGCCGCCGTCATCGCCACGGTCATCGGCGTCTGGGGCGGATGGGTCGCCTGGCGTCGCGGCCTTGTGCGTCCTTCGACCCTCATCGAGCCCCCGCGCCCGGCCGACGACGACACCCGAGAACTCGCCTCGCTGTAGAGCAGGGGACGCCAAACCTTGTCCCGCTTTGCGGGCGACGAACTCAGGTCTCGCCTCGATCTCAGCAATCCGTCAAGCGGTCACACGACGATGAATGCCGCAATGATTGCTGCCACACCGACCAATGCGAGGATTCGCTCCCCAACGACGAGCGCCGTGCTCGTGTTCTCATGCCGTCGATCGAGATCGATCGATATGACCATCCCAATCGCCGTGATTGCGCCACCGATGATCAGCAGCATCTGAGCCCAGGTGTCCGAGATCTCGGACACTTCCCATGTCTGCTTGAGGATCGTGATCGTCCCGTCGGCTGGTGCGATGGCGATGTAGGCGCCCACGGCAGCGGCCAGGAGGCCGAGCAGCGAGATGGTCCAGATGAGGACGTGTGCACCCGCATCGGTGTGGTGCGCCTTGACGGGATGCGTTGATCCGTACGTCATGAGTCACCTCCGTACTTCTCTCATCGTACGTCTGCGGAACCCTTCGGTACAGGTGGTCTTCGCCGATCATGCCTCCTCGAACGACCTCGGGACTGGTCGCTCCGCTCACACCTCCTTGTCTTCCCCCGCCGGAGGCGGGGGAAGTGGCCCCACGGAGTGGGGTCGATGGGGGCTACTCGGGTCCAAGTACCGAGTACACCGGGCGCAGCGAGGTTGTCTGTTGTGCCCCCCCTCTGTCTCGTCGCTGCGCTCCTCGACATCTCCCCCGGCTCTGCCAGGGGAGAAGGCATGGTGTTCGCTCCGCTCACTCCTCTTTGTCTTCCCCCGCCGGAGGCGGGGGAAGTGGCCCCACGGAGTGGGGTCGATGGGGGCTGCCGAGCCAGGCACCAGGTACTGCGGAGCGCAGCGAGGCCCACCCCACTAGCGTTCTGGATGTGAGACGTCTCTTCTGCTGGCTTGTCGTCGCCGCTGTGCTTTCTCTGATCGTCGCCGCCTGTTCCTCGAGTGCTTCCGACGACTCCACCACCACCACCACGACCGGACCCGGATCGTCGACTTTGGCGCCGCCATCCGGAGGCGACGTGCCAAGCACGACCATCCCTGAGGTTGTGCCAACACCGCTCGAGATGTGCCACACCCTCGCCATCATGTTCAACGCAGGCGTATATCCCCCGGTCGCGGCGGAATCGATTCGTGTGACCGACCTCGAGGATGCGACGATTCGCGAGCGGGCCCTCTATGGCGGAGTCCTGTCGCTTGCGCCACCGACGGCGTGTCCCGAGTATTCGGTCTACGCAGAAGAGGTCTCCTACTGGCTGGGATTCTGAGACCACGTCGAGGGTGGAGACAACGGACGTGCATCGTGAATCGAACGGCGGCACCACATGAATGACGCGGCACCGCTGAGGATCTTGGTGTTGGACTACCTCTGCGTACCGGGGAGGGGCTCAGAGCGCGGTGCCGGGTGGGGGATGTTGCGAGCACTGCAACGCTTCGGGACCTGCACTGTGATTACTGCGCCGGAGTCTGCCGATGCGATTACCGAGTGGAATGACGAGCACCCTGGTGAGGAGATCGCCGTTGAGGTGGTCGCGGAACCGTCATGGGCCACAGTCGCCAAGCGGACCCGCATCGGCGAGTTCCTGACCTACTTGGCGTGGCAGCGTCGAGCACATGCCTTCGTCCTGCGGTCGGAACCTCGCCACCGCTACGACGTCGCATGCCACGTGACACTGTCCGCATTCTGGCTTCCCTCCATGGCCACCGACCTTGGCATTCCATCGATATGGGGTCCGGTCGGGGGCGCCGTCGCCACACCGAGACAGCTGTGGCCCCTCCTCGGGTGGAAGGGCGTCGTGGTCGAGATCTTCGATTGGGTCGCCGTATGGACGATGTCCCTGTATCCCTCGACTCGGCGCACTTGGCGGGTGGCAACAGTCCGTGTTGCGCAGAACCTTGAGACGGTGAAGCGGCTCCCCCCCGATCTGCGTACCGACACCGTGGTGCTCAACCATGCCCTGTTCCACGATGTTGGCGATGTCTCGGCACTCTCACCCGTCGTTGAAGCCGGACGGGGGGTCGACCCATACGTTGCCTGGGTGTCTCCCATGGAGTCCCGGAAGGGTCCCGAACTCGCCATCCGTGCCT
>JAQAZV010000201.1:0-8382 GCA_032127155.1 Acidimicrobiia bacterium | reverse complement strand
TCGAGCCCTGCCGTCATCGAGTGCGCGGTTCCGTGCCCACCCGATGGCACCTTCTGGACCGTCAACAACGCCGGCGGGTCTTCGTCAAAGGGCCTGAGGACGCTTGACTCCGCAACCTACAACTCGACCAACACGGTGTATGCCAGATTGGTGAACGCAATCGGGCCAGAGGCCGTAGTGGAAATGGCGAACCGGCTCGGTATCCAGTCCGTCCTGCAGCCCTACCTGTCCATCACACTCGGAGCACAAGGCGTTTCACCTCTGGAGATGGCAGCGGCATATTCGACGCTCGCCAATTTCGGTGAGCGTCGTGATCCGTACCTCGTGAACCGCATCACCGATCGCTCGGGGACCGTGCTGTACGAACGCACCATCGAGCCGCGCGTCGTCCTGTCTCCCCAGATCGCCGCGGCCGTCGTCGGATCCATGGAGAAGGTGATCGCGAGCGGAACGGGACGTCGGGCGGATATCGGCCGACCGCAGGCTGGGAAGACCGGCACCGCAACGAACTACCGGGACGTCTGGTTCGTGGGGTTCGTTCCCCAGATCACGACCAGTGTCTGGGTGGGATATGCCGATCGGCAGGATCCGCTCGAGGATTTCACGGTCTGGAACGATCTCGAGGGTGCCGAGCAGTTCTATCGGAGAGCCTTCGGAGGCACACTCCCTGCTCCGATCTGGAAGCAATTCATGCAGTATGCCCTGGCAACGACCCCGCCGAGGGACTTCCCGGACGACCCAACTGGCACGGACGTGTATCGCCAAACCCCCTTCACGGTGGTGCCTGAGCTGGCGAGGTCGACCAACGAGGCCATCGAAGCGGTGTATTCCAGCGGCTTGGCGGCGGCCATCGACGAAGTCGCGAGCACGCAGCCTGCCGGTAGCCTCGTCGGGTCTGTGCCCCTCCCAGGGACCCCGATCCGTCAAGGATCCACCGTGCACCTCCAGGTCTCGAACGGGTTGCCACCCGAAGTGCCGATGATCGATCTCCGAGGATTCACGCGCACGGAGGCGACCCAACGACTCACCGAGTTCCGCGACGAGACGGGGATCGCCATCTCATGGTCGTTCACCGACGTGACCGCGACCAACCCCGCTCAGAACGGGGTCGTGGTGGCAACAACCCCGGCGCCTGGAACGCCCATCGGGCCAAACGACGCCATCATCGTGAGGGTCGGCGCGGCCCCCTAGGTGTGACAACCGGGGACGTTGTCCCTGGGTGGGTGGTGTGATCGACCCCGCTGTCTTGGCTGGGCGACTGGCTAGCCTCGCCGCATGGCGTCAACCACACGGGAATCCCCCCTCCACAGGCTCTGGACCTATGCGTCCGGATACCGTCCGATGATCGTTCGAGCGTCGACCTGGTCCTTCCTCAACAAGGCCGTCGATCTCGCCCCTCCCTTCCTGATCGGCATGGCGGTCGACGTCGTCGCCAACGGAGGTGCCTCGTTCCTCGGCACCTGGTTCCCGAACCCCAAGACCCAGATCGTGGTGATCGCGATCCTCAGCTTCATCATCTGGACCCTCGAATCGATCTTCGAATACCTCCTCGGCGTCGATTGGCGCAACCTCGCCCAGACGATCCAGGACGATCTCCGGATGGACACGTACGCCCACATCCAGGAGCTCGACGTCGCCTACTTCGAGAACCGATCGAGCGGTGACCTCATGGCGGTCCTCAATGACGACGTCAACCAGCTCGAGCGCTTCCTCGACATCGGGGCAAACGAAGTAATCCAGCTACTGACGACGGTCGTGCTCATCGGAGCCACCTTCTTCATCATCGCCCCCTCCGTTGCATGGTTGGCGTTCCTCCCCGTACCCGTGATCCTGTGGGGTTCGCTGCGGTTCCAGCGCATGATCGAACCGAGATATGCACTCGTTCGGGAGGAATCGGCAGCTATCAACTCACAACTCGTCAACAACATCGGTGGTATCTCCACGATCAAGGCCTTCACGGCAGAGGACAGGGAAGTCGAACGGATCGGACAGGCCTCCCAGAACTACCGCGAGGCGAACGAGAGCGCCATCAAGCTGTCGTCTGCGTTCACGCCGCTCATTCGCATAGCGATTCTCATCGGGTTCACGGCAACGCTGGTGTGGGGAGGATTCCTGGCGCTCGATGGCCAACTCAACATCGGGCTCTACTCGGTGATGGTCTTCCTGACCCAGCGCCTTCTGTGGCCACTCACGCGCCTCGGTCAAACCGTCGACCTCTATCAGCGGGCGATGGCTTCGACCAACCGAATCCTCGACGTGCTGGGGACGAAACCAACCATCCACGACGGGAGCCACGCGATACCTCCGGATACCGCTCATGGGCGCATCGTGTTCGATCA
Organism: Acidimicrobiia bacterium; assembly: GCA_032127155.1. Classification (GTDB taxonomy): domain Bacteria; phylum Actinomycetota; class Acidimicrobiia; order Spongiisociales; family UBA5794; genus SZUA-442. The sequence goes on along the minus strand of JAQAZV010000201.1, from coordinate 6,043 downwards.
TGTGCGGTTCTCGTATGACGATGGTTATCCCGTCCTCGACGACGTCAACCTGGTCATCGAACCGACGAAAACGACCGCGTTCGTGGGATCAACAGGATCTGGCAAGACGACGCTGATCAAGCTGCTCCTGCGGTTCTACGACGTTGACTCCGGGGCGATCACGCTCGATGATGTCGACGTTCGCGATCTCTCCCAGGAGGACCTTCGATCGACGATGGCGCTCGTGAGCCAGGACGTCTTCCTCTTCCATGGCACAGTGATGGAGAACATCGCCTACGGGCGCCCCGACGCAACCGTTGCGGAGATCATGGATGCGGCTGCCCTGGCCGAAGCGCACGACTTCATCCTCGACCTCCCTGCTGGCTACGACACGATCATCGGTGAGCGTGGACAGAAGCTTTCCGGCGGACAGCGCCAACGCCTGTCCATCGCAAGGGCCCTCGTAACAAACTCCCCCATCCTGATCCTTGACGAGGCGACGTCGGCAGTCGACAACGAAACCGAGGCAGCGATCCAGCGCTCGCTTGCGAGGGTGAGCCACAATCGCACCATGGTCGTGATCGCCCATCGCCTGTCCACCATCCGCAACGCAGACACCATCTATGTGATCGATCGCGGTCGTGTCGTCGAGCGCGGAAACCACGACGATCTCATCGATCACGACGGCCTCTATCAGACGTTGTGGGACGTCCAGACGGGTGCCGCAATCCACTGAGGACGCTTCAGTTCACGGTCAGGGCATCTCATGCGACACACCGACTCCGCTCAAAGCCCCAGCAACGCGTCCTGGTCGGTATCTCGCGAACTTTTCGCGTTCTTGGATCAATCTACTTGATCTCACTTGGGTGTATTTGATATCACATCGGTATGCACCATGCATCTGCACCGTCGCCGTCCGGAGGCCAGACCCACACGTTTGGTCCTCCCTCGAGCGTGGGCGCCACCCGTCCTCCGGACGCGACGGACAGCAGCTCCATCAGGAGGACCGCGGTTGAGCGGGGCATGGTCACGCCGGTATTGATTGCGGAGGAATCCGCTGGCTACGCGCCAACGGACCCCTACGTGAGACGATTCTGGATCCCCATCGTGGGACCGGGGGCGGTCGCTGACATCTTGCGACTCACCGCCGCTGCCCGAAGCGGCCGTCCCCTCAGGTTTCCGCTCCACCTTCCGACATTGATCGCCGAGGGACTCGTGGCGCGATCAGGAGCGTCAGAACTCGCAGTGCGACGGACGGTCCCCCGCCTCAATGCGGTCCAGGCCAAGCGACTACCACCGTGGTTGCGGCTGCTCCACCAGCGCCACCTCGCCACGCGGGCCCTGCAGGACGTCTAGCCTCCGCGCCGTGCCAGACGCCACGGGACTCCAGCCGAATGAGGTCGATCTCGACCTCTTCGACGTCATATTGGACGTCCGCCCAAGCCGGGACAGCGCTTCAGCGTTCCCAGGGGCCCGTCATGTGACGCTCGACGATCTCGTGAAGCAGCCCGCTCGGTACCTCCCCTCGATGCAGACCACAACACTCATCGTGTGCGACGTCGGCCAGCGATCAGGAGTCGTCGCTGCACGCTTGGCAGACGACGGCTACCGATCGGTCCACAGCCTGATCGGCGGCATCGACGAGTGGAGGGCACAGGGAAAGCCCCTCGTGCACATCGGCCTGACGGAGGCAGAGGCTGGCCGCTACGACCGGCAGGTGAAGCTACGCGAAGTTGGGGTCCGCGGCCAATCAGCACTCCTGGCTTCCACCGTCACCGTCGTGGGTGCTGGGGGGCTCGGACTCCCCGCAATCGCCTACCTGGCTGCTGCAGGCGCTGGCCACCTCAGGGTTCTCGATCCCGACATCATCGAGCTCTCCAACCTCCACCGTCAACCGCTCCTTCCGCTGGCAGACGTCGGGTCGTCGAAGGTCGCTGCCGTAGCACGGTATGTGGCTTCTGTGAACCCGGATATCACCTTCACCGGACTCGAAGTGGAGCTCAACGCTGGCAATGCCGAGAGTCTCCTCGATGGTTCCGATGTCGTTGTGGATGCAACCGATCGATTCGCGGCCCGATATGCCATCAGCGACGCCTCCCATGCCTTGGGTATCCCGGTGGTGACGGGAGCGGTGTATCGCTGGGAGGGGCAGTTGACGATCCTCGAACCAAACGGGCCGTGTTACCGCTGCCTGTTTCCAGACCAACCCTCGGAAATCGAGTTTGACTGTGCCATCACGGGTGTGATCGGCCCCGTCGTCGGGACCATCGGTACGATGCAGGCGGTCGAGGCCATCAAGCTGATCACCGGGGCTGGCTCGAGCATCGCTGGACGGTTGCTGCTGTTCGACGCGCTGTCGGCCACATCGACATCTGTTCGAGTGTCGCGCCGTGACAGCTGCAGCGTGTGCAATCCACCCACCTGACGGTGGATGTGATCGTCAGATGGCGATGACACCGTCCGGGCTGGCCCACCGAGGCCCGTAGAGCATCGATGGGGTCTGTGGCGGTGACGATGCCGGCGGGGACTTCGTCGGTGCTTCATTCCGGGTTGTAGCCACCGAAGGTGACTCCGGTGTGGTGGTCGTCGGGACGGCCATCGTCGTGGTTGTGGTTGTGGTGATGGGGCTCTGCACCGGCGCGGTCGTCGTCGTCGTGGTCGTCTCCCCACCGCCGTTGAGACCCGGATCGGCACGCATGAAGATCACCGTCGCCCAGATGAGGCCGCTCTCGTCTACGGCAGTACCAATACCGACATAGTTGTAGTCACCGAGGATGTTCGCACGGTGGCCAGAGGACGCCATGAATTCATCGTGGAGCTGATTCGCATCCAAGCCCACGCCCACATTCTCGCCGAGGGCCTGCCACACGCCGGTCACGCTGCTCAGCGATGGGTTGTGATACACCCTGCCCTCGCTGACCATGCGGTTCGTGTGGGCATTGGCGTCATCCGTGAGATCCCAATACGTCTCGAGCGGAGCCTTGCCTGCCGCGGCCCTGGAGGCGTTGATGCGGGAAAGGAGGGTTCCCGATGGGCCCGCTTGGGCCGGGATGGCGAAGCTGGCGACCAGAACGGCCACCGAGGCGAGCAGGATGAGGATCCTGTGGTGTGTTCGCATATCCATAAACCTCACGGAAAGCAGTTGTGCAGCTCCTCTCCGTATCGGACGATGTCCGAGGGCGGTTGAGGGATCGTTGTGGTGGGGTAGGTTCGGACCACATCGACGAAAGGAATCCGATGATCACCCTCTCCCCGAAGCAGGAGGCCCTGTGCACCCAAAGCACGTGGGATTTCGCGCACCTCTCAGCACTGTTCATCAACACGCCCCTCAAACCGGGGAGCGCTGTTTCGAACACCCAGGGACTGATGGACATCTCGGCAGAGATCATGCGCCGCCAGGGAGTCTCGGTCTCCACGATCCGAGCAGCAGATAACGACATCGCCCCAGGGGTCTGGCCGGACATGACCGAACACGGCTGGGAACACGACGATTGGCCAGCGATCTTCGAGAAGGTGATAGCGGCAGACATCCTCGTCCTCGGAACGCCGATCTGGCTCGGGGAGAAGTCATCGATCTGCACCAGGGTCATCGAGCGCCTCTATGGGAACTCGGGACAGCTGAACGAGTCAGGCCAATATGCCTTCTACGGACGCGTTGGGGGCTGCCTCGTGACGGGGAACGAGGACGGGATCAAACACTGCGCCATGAACATCCTGTACTCGCTCCAGCATCTGGGATACACGATTCCCCCGCAGGCGGACGCCGGATGGATCGGGGAGGCCGGGCCAGGACCTTCATACCTCGACGAGGGTTCAGGTGGCCCCGAGAACGACTTCACGAACCGGAACACCACGTTCATGACGTGGAACATCCTGCACCTTGCCCGCTTGATGAAGGATGCTGGCGGATTCCCCGTACATGGCAACCAGCGATCGTCGTGGGACGCTGGGTGCCGGTTCGATTTCCCGAATCCCGAGTATCGCTGACGTCAGTCGGCAAGTGCCTCGGCGACGGCGTACAGCGTCCTCACACCGAATCCGGAGGCACCCTTCGACACGTAGTGCTCGGTGCTGTCGGCTCTGGCAGGACCAGCGACGTCGAGGTGCACCCACGGAACATCACCGACGAATTCGGAAAGGATCAACGCAGCAAGAATCGCCCCACCCCATCCCCCGCCTGTGTTCTTCATGTCCGCAATGTCCGAGTCGACGAGGGACCGATACTCCTTGTCGATCGGCAAGCGCCAGAACTTCTCGCCAGCCGACTCTGCAGCCGACGCGACCGTCGTCGCGGCCTCGTCATTGATCGCGAAGAGACCACCGATCGAGGGGCCGAGCGCTACCTTGCATGCACCGGTGAGCGTCGCTATATCGACGATCAGATCGGGTTCCTTCTCCGCCGCGAGGCTCAATCCGTCGGCAAGGACGAGGCGCCCCTCGGCATCGGTGTTCAGTATCTCGATCGTCTTGCCGTTGTAGGCACGCATCACGTCGCCGGGCCGCGTGGCTGAGCCACCGGTGAGGTTCTCGGTGAGCGGTGTGATCCCGATGACGTTGACAGCCAGCCCAACCTCGGCGATGGCCTGCAGGGCTCCCATCACTGCGGCAGCACCTGCCATGTCGGTCTTCATCGTTTCCATGTTCGCTGCCGATTTGATCGACAGACCCCCGGAGTCGAACACAATGCCCTTGCCGACGAACGCCACGGTCCTCGAAGCTCCCTCCGGCCGGTATTCCATCACGACCATCCGCGCGGGGCGATCGGAACCACGGTTCACGGCGACGAGACCACCAAATCCCATTTCCTCGATGTGACGTTCGTCGTACACGGTCACCGAAACGTCACGATGGAGGCCTGCTGCAATGTCAGCGATCGCTGCAGGTGGTTTGTCGGCGGCGGGTCGGTTCACGAGATCTCTCGCGAGGGAGACCCCGTTTGCCACTGCGTTCGCTTGCCGGATGTCACCGTCATCCACCGCATCCCCGACGAGCACCAAAGTTGAGAAGGCTCGCTCCTTTGGCTCCGATCGATACTCATCAAACGAATACGCACCGAGCTGGGTACCGAGCACGACGGCCGAAGAGGCGCCCTCGATGCCCACGGCATGGAGCAGCGTCGCCACCGTCGCGTATCGGCTCGCGGCCCTGGCGGCACTTCCTGCGGCGCGCCTGAGGCTCTCCGCATCGACATCGTCGCCAAGGCCAATCAGGAGCAATTCCGGGGCAGGACCGCCGGGAGTCTGCACGAACAGGGACTGCCCGACCTTGCCCGTGAAGTCCTTTGCATCGAGGAGTGACCGAAGTGACTCGAGGTCCACAATGGCAGCGGTGGCGGGTACCGGAGTGCGATCCGCGAGCACGGGAACCACGAGCAGGTCGGCCCCCTCAGTCGCGCCGGTGACGATCTCGATCATGTCTCCTCCTGATGGCTCTGGACGATGGTTCTGGACGCTCAAGCGAGCGCGTTCCGAATGGTTTCCGCCACAGCTTCGGGCGTGAACCCGTATCTCTCTGCGAGCACATCGGCGGGGGCTGACGCACCGAAGTGGTCGATACCGATCGCCCTGCCCGGTGCGTGGGTGATCGCCGACCACCCGAAGGTGGACGCGGCCTCGAGCGTGAACACGGGGACACCGTCGCCCAGGATGTCGCTGCGGTAGGAATCTGGTTGGGCGAGGAATTCCTCGACGCATGTCATCGAGACCACTCTCACCGACAGATCTGATGCGAGGATCCGGGCAGCGCCCTCGGCAACGGCTACCTCTGAGCCGGTTGCCACGACGACGACATCGGTCCCTTCACGCCGTATATACCCACCACGACGAATGGCGTCGTGACTGGGGGCCACGTCGGGAGCGGGGAGACCCTGTCTCGTGAGGACAAGCGCCGTTGGTCCTTCAGTCCGGTTGATCGCATGCGACCAGCCCACAGCGGTCTCGGCGGCATCTGCTGGCCTGACCACGTGGAGATTCGGGATCGCCCTGAGCGCTGCGAGGTGCTCGATCGCTTGATGTGTCGGCCCGTCCTCTCCAAGGAAGATCGAGTCGTGGGTCCAGACGTAGAT
>JAQAZV010000200.1:0-4629 GCA_032127155.1 Acidimicrobiia bacterium | reverse complement strand
ACCCCGGTGAGCAGCTTTATCGGGCGGTACGACGAGCTGACCCAGCTCGACGAGGCCATCCACGAACACCGCCTCGTCACCATCGTGGCGCCGGGGGGCGCCGGCAAGACCCGGCTGGCAGTCGAAGCAGGATGGAGGCTCCGGGCAAGCTTCTCCGACGGAGTCTGGCTGGTCGATCTGGCACAAGTATCGGGTCCAGACGCCGTAGCCGAGGCAGTCGCGGCCGCTCTGCATATCGTCAAGTCGCCCGGCGGAGACCGCCTCGACGATCTGGTGAGTCGTCTCCGCTCGCATGTCGCTCTGATCGTGCTGGACAACTGTGAGCACGTCGCGACGACGGCCGGCGAGTTGGCGGTGAGGCTCCTGCAAGCGGCGCCTGGGGTGAAGGTCCTGGCGACCAGCCGCCAGACGCTCGGCCGGGAAGGCGAGATCCGGTTCCCTCTCGACGGCCTCAGCACATCGTCCGAGGGGGCTCCGCCCGAAGACGCCGAACGGCTCTTCGCAGTGCGGGCCGCCGCGGTTCGCCCCGGGTTCACCCTCGAGGGGACGAACCTTCCGGAGGTCGCCTCCATATGTCGGCATCTGGACGGGATCCCCCTGGCCATCGAGCTGTCCGCCGCCCGGGTCGACGTGCTGGCACCTGCCGAGATCGCCCGACACCTTGCGGAGCGTTTTCTCCTGCTGGCCGACCAGCGGGTCGAACGGCCGGCGCATCAATCCCTCCAGGCATCACTTGATTGGAGCTACGACCTGCTGACACCGGATGAGCAACGAGCGTTCGACTCGCTCGGCGTCTTCGAAGGGCCGTTCTCGGTCGGGGCGGCCAGAGCCGTAGTGGGCTCTCCATCGGAGGTAGCGGCAATCGATCTACTTCGCCGGATGGTCGGCGCATCGCTCCTTCAGACGGTCCAGGGATCGCCGTCGCGCTACCGACTGCTCGAAACCATGCGCCTCTACACCCGCGATCACCTGACCGATCGATGGGACGAGGTCACTGGACGCCACGACTGCTACTACCGCGACCGCTGTCGTGAGCTGCGTCCCGCCGTCTTTGGCCGCGGGCGGGTCGATGCTCAGGCCGAGATCGAGCCCGAATTGGCCGACTACGACATGGCCTTCGACCGGCTCTGGGAGGGTGGCCGTGTTGGCGACGCGCTCGAGATGGCCTGGCCGCTCGGTCACGTGTGGATGTTCACCGGCCGTCTCGGCGAGGGTGCTCGGCGCCTGGAAGCGGTGGTGGAGGCATCGGGGCATCTCGAGAGTCGGCCACGCGCCGACACGCTCAGCGTGAGTTCGTTCCTCATCTCGTGGGCGCAGCGATATGAGCAGGCCATCGATTGGTCCGATGAGGCCATCGCCATTTACCGATCCATCGACGACGAACAAGGGCTCGCCTACGCCCTCGCCCGGCGGGGCCATTTCGCGTTCTCCGTCGGCGACGTCCCCACCGCTCTTGGACTCCTTCAGGAGAGCCTCGAGATCTGTACCCGGATCGGATACGACGACGGGACGGCCTGGCCGCTCACCTTGCTGGCCCAGGCACGCCTCTGGGCGGGTGACGAGAGCCCTGAGGTTCAGAGGATGTTCGAAGCAGGCCGAGAGCGGTTCATGGCGATGGGGGAGCCCTACGGGCAGGCCCATGCCAACATGTTTCTCGGCAACCTCGGAGATGGAACGGTCGAGCACCAGCTGCGGTATTTCCAGGAGACGATGGAGCTGGCCGAGCGATCCGATGCCGATCCACTGATTCGTCCGTCTGCTTTCCACAATCTTGCCTACGGTGTCTGGCATGCGGGCGAACTCGATCGAGCCCAAGGCCTGAACCGGGTTGCTGCAACATCGGCGCTCGAAATGGCCTCGAGCGTCAACTCCGGGATGGCGTTTCTCCAGGCAGCGGTGTTCGCCGCGCTGCGAGGCGACCCCGAACGTGCCGCCGTTCTGTTCGGTGCCGGACACGCCTGGTTCGTCATGCAGATGCCGCCGTTCTATGAGCGGCAAATCCGGCCCGGAATCGACGCCGCGACGCTGGCGCTCGGTGACGTCCGCTATCGGGAGCTCTATGAGCGCGGGGCAGAGATGAGCGTCGATGAAGCCACCGCCTTCTTGCTAGAGGAATAGGACTGCACCGTGTCTGACCGGCGGGAGACCGCTACCACGCAGGTTCCGAATAGAGACGAGTGCCGTCCGAAGCCAACCCGAAGTGACGAGAAGCGAACTGCCAGATGACGTCGCACGTCCACGGCCAGAGAGAGGTTCCTGTCGGTCCGCCCCGTGGGGCCAGGGTTCGACTCGTACCACCGACTCCCCGAGAAGACATGCGTGCTGTTGCTCGCCCGGTCGCACCAGGACGATCCCTCAAGGGCCACCAACCTCAGGACGCCCATGGGACGCTCTTCCGTCAAAGCGTATGACCCCATGGACGAAACGTACCCCATGGACGAAGAGGGGACTGGGCTCGAACTGGGAAATAATGGGTTGATGCTTGCCTTCGCGGCTGCCCCGAGGATCCCGCGGTCGCTCAGAGTCGTCATCGGCACCGGCGACGGCAACTCCCCTCCACCAAACGCTGGCACTCACCACGTACTAGGGCTTTCGGCGGTCCTGATCTTCGACTAGCCAGTGCATCACTCCTTGCATTGGGGTGGTGGTCACATGGAACAGGCCGGCCAGTCCTTTACCAACTACCCGATCGACCCTGGGCACACGGGGCTCGCCGATAAAGCCTCGTCTTGAGAAGTACACCCACAGACCCGCGGCGACAGTCAGCATGACGGCCAGCAACGCGAAGTACCCCCACGGCCTATCAAGCCCCGGCATGTTGGTGAAGTTCATGCCGTAGATCCCGGCCAGAAGCGAAAGTGGCAAGATGATCACGGAGAACACGGTCAGCACTTTCATCACCTCGTTGGTGCGTTCAGCAACGGAACTCCGATACGTCTCCAACACCGAGGCGAGGAGGGCGCGGGCCATGTCGAGCGACTCGACCACCCGGTAACAATCGTCGTACACGCTGTCGAGTCTCCCCCGGGCTCGCCCGTCGATGCCCGGCATACCTTCATGCAGCAGGCTGCGCACCATGTCGCGCTCAGCGGCAAGCACGCGCCGCAAGACGATCGCGTCGCGACGGAATGCCTGGACCAGCCCAACCACACTCGGATCTCCTGCCACTGACCGCGACTCGAGGTCGGAAATCTGGGCTTCCAGACCGTCGACCAGCTGAAGCGATCTCCGGGCCGCAGCTTCGAGGATGCCCGTCAGCAACGCGTCCGGCCGCAACGACGACACCGTCGCCGCTTGCAGAAGTCGTTCCAGCGTCCACTCGACACCCGGAATCAGAGTGCGGTGAAATGTGATGAGACACCAATCGGATACAAACCCGTCGAGTTCGGCGGTAGTAACCCGCTCGTCGACCAGCGCCGGACTATGTGACGAGAAGAACACATGGTCGTCGTAGTCATCGGCTTTGGGGAACTCGCTGAGAGTCAGCACGTCGTCAAGACCGACTCTGTTCAACGCGAACATGCGCCCGATCTCTTCGACGATCTCAAGATCGATCGAGTCAACGTCGAGCCAGAACCACTCCGAGCCACTCACCTGTCCCTCGAGATCGTGGATCTCCGGCTCCGAAAAACGAGGCGCACCATTCCATACCGTCATCAAACGCATCATCTACACCCCATTATCGGCCACGGAGGCTCGAAGCAGGTGATTTCCAACCAGCAATCAGCCGGGGATGCACCATGAATTCGCCGAAGTAACTGGAACGACAGGTGCAACGCAAGACAGCCGCCTCGTCGACAACATGCGAGACTGCTCGCAGCAGGTCTTGCTCACTTCACCGGGTGCGTAGGGGCGGTCACTGCCTCTGACCGACCGCGTCGGGCCGTGTTTCGCCTTTGCAGAAGCTTTACGGAGCGGCGTATACGGGCTTGACACTGATCCGGTTGACTACCCCAGGTAGTGAACGAGTCCTACGAAACGGAGAAGCGACATGATGTACGAATACGGATGGGGATGGTGGGCCCCGATGGGGTTCATGTTCATGATCTGCATGATCGGTTTCGTCGCCCTTGCGGCCTGGCTGATCATCCGCGGAGTGCAACCGAAGTCCATCGACGGAAACGAGTCCCGGGCACTAGCCGAACTCGCGGGGAGATATGCACGGGGTGAGATCGACGGTGAGGAATATCGCAATCGCAGGTCGATCATCGAAGGGAGCATCTGATGTGGAGACAGTTCGTCCTAGCGGGCACGGCAGTCGCGGTGCTGTTCACCGGTGCGGCGTTCGCATTCGCCTCCCAGGGAGCGCCCGAAGCGCCGGCGTCCGAGCGTGCCGTGGAACTCGATCACTGGTCGCAGATGGCGATCGAGATGGGTGACCAGTGGCCAGCGATGGTCAACCTCATGGAGGCTAGGTTCGGCGATCGCTTCCCGGAAATGGTGAAGGAGATGCAGTTGCTCGGACCCGAGACGCACAGGTCCCGTATGGGTGACTTCGTGGACGGGTCCGGTACGGGTTGCTTCATGGATGAATCCCGTGTGGATGACTTCATGGACGGGTTCGACATGGACGGCTACATGGACGGGTCCGGCATGGGCGGGTTCAGGGACGGGTCCGGTATGGACGGC
>JAQAZV010000199.1:0-5229 GCA_032127155.1 Acidimicrobiia bacterium | reverse complement strand
TTTCCAGTTTGGCTACGGTGTCGGGTCAGCTCAGTTGGGAGGCAGCACAGATGCGTCGGCATAGAGTGTTCATTGTTGTGGCGATATTGACCGTCGTGGCGGCTTCGTGCTCGTCAGACGGTGGTGACACGACATCCGCCGAGACCGCCGCCAACGGGCTTGACGCTTCCGCGACCTCGGTCACTACGGCGCCGCCCACAGAGGCAACGCCGACGACCAGTCTGCAGGAAGCTGAGGGTCCGGTGATGACCCCGGCCAAGGAGGCATTTGTTGAGCGGTACAACGATGTCGTCAATGGGGGAGACACAGAGGCGTTCACAGCGCTGTTCGACTCGGGGGCGACGCGCATCCACAACGCAGCACCGTCTCTGTCTTACAGTCTGGAGAGGATGATTGAGGAGGCTCAACATCTATGGAATCAGGAGTCTGTAATCACCTTGACCGAATGCACCGCCACGCTCAGCGGTGTTTCGTGCCTCGCTGAGCGCACTGGTCCTGTCGAGACAGCATTTGGCGAGGAATCTTTCAAGTCTCGAAACGTGTACTCGTTGTCAACAGACGGGACGATCACCGAGATCCGTGTGGGTGCGACCAACTTCGATGGCCGTCTCGATGTTGCCTTCCGAGAGTGGCTCCGGGCGACCCATCCCGATGTTGCAGAAGGATTGGTTCCCGATTCGTCGCGCGGCCTGTATGAGGCGGTTGCATATGATGACTCTGAGATCTATCTCGAGTGGGCTCCCGTATGGGCGGACCTCGGTCGTCCCTACTTCTAGGGACAACCGCAGATGAATGCGGATTACCCGTTGTGCTAGGTCCATCCGAGTTCCTCACAGCCCTAGCCCTCTGAGTCCAATTCCCGCGAATAGCGGCACATATGGGTGCTCGTTCTGACGGTTAGGGCGGTGACCCGCTGCGTAGCAAACGGGATGCTTTCAGGAAGCATGCAGTCCGCCCGTTGGTTTCGTGGGCCCGGTGGGATTCGAACCCACACACGTCGGATTAAAAGTCCGCTGCTCTGCCATTGGAGCTACGGGCCCGCCTTGGTGCGTGCTGCACCAGGGTGGGGAGTCTAGGAATCGGTGGTCAGCCTCTGGCTCGGGGTTTGCGGGTCCGCGGTTAGCATCGCGGATCGGCGAGGGTCGCCACGAGGAGGAGGGACCATGGCCATGTCGTTCACCGGCCGATCATTCGTCAAGGAGCTCGACTTCACGCAGGCAGAGATGCGCAGCCTCCTGGATCTCTCCGCTGATCTCAAGGCTGCAAAGTACGAAGGACGCGAGGAGCAGAACCTCACCGGGAAGAACATCGCCCTCATCTTCGAGAAGACATCCACGCGAACCAGGGCTGCGTTCGAGGTGGCGTCCTTCGACCAGGGTGCCCACGTCACCTACCTCGATCCTTCGGGTTCGCAGATGGGCCACAAGGAATCTGTCGCCGATACCGCTCGCGTGCTCGGACGTATGTACGACGCCATCGAGTTCAGGGGCAAGAGGCAGGAGGACATCGAGGTCCTCGCACAGAACGCTGGGGTCCCTGTGTACAACGGGCTGACGGACGAGTGGCACCCGACCCAGATGCTTGCGGACTTCCTGACGATGTTCGAAGCAAGCGGTAAGGAGTACGCCGACATCTCGTACGCGTTCGTGGGGGATCTTCGGTTCAACATGGCCAGATCGCATGCGATCATGGCCGCCCTCATGGGCGCGGACCTTCGGCTTGCAGGCCCTGGGGAACTCGCCCCTCCAGCAGACGTCATCGAGGCAGCTCGCGACATTGCAGCTGCCACCGGTGGCTCGGTCACCGTCACCGACGATGCCGAGGAGGCCGTTCGGGGAGTCGATTTCATCCATACGGACGTGTGGGTGTCGATGGGGGAGCCGAAGGACGTGTGGCGTGACAGGGTTGCGTTGGTCAAGCGCTACCAGGTCAATGATTCCCTGATGTCCGCGTCCGGGAATCCCAACGTGAAGTTCATGCATTACCTGCCAGCGTTCCACGATGCCAACACCGTCGTCGGCGGTGAAATGATGGCCTACACGGGCATGGACGATGGCCTCGAGGTGACCGAGGAGGTCTTCGAGTCTGGTGCAAGCATCGTCTTCGACCAAGCAGAGAACCGCATGCACACGATCAAGGCAGTGATGGTGGCGACCCTTGGGTGATCGATCCCGGTGGGCGGTATCTCATCGTCTTTTCATCTCCAATCGGAACCGGTAGAGCGTCTGCATTCATAGCCTGACGCCCGCACAGCGAAAGGTTTCCGTGAAGCGCCTCATCATCCTCGTCCTTGCCCTTGCCCTCGTCCTCGCCGCGTGCGGTGGATCAGGAGACACCGCCGCCACCGTGAACGGCGCCGAGATCTCGTCTGCCGACATCGAGGCGATGCTCGGCGAAGCCCTCGACCCAACGCCTGAGAACAAGGCCCAGGCCCTCACGACGCTCATCCAGTGGGAGGCGACGGAACAGGCAGCAGCGGAGCAATTCGACTACCGACCCACCGACGACGAGATCGAAGCGCAGGTCGTCCAGGTTGTCGCCCAGGCAGGAGCAGATTCACTCGAGCAGATCGCCGAGACGCAGCGGATCTCAGTTGATCTCCTTCGCCGCTACATCGTGCAGCTGATGACCAGGGATGCCGTGGCTGCAGAGCTCGAGGCATCCCTGGATCCCCCGACCGAGTCCGACATCGCAGCGGAGCTCGCCGACAACCCAGCGGATTGGACATCCGTCTGCATGGCGCACATCCTCGTGGCGAGCGAGGACGAAGCGAGGGCGGTGATCGAGCGGGTCACCGCGGGCGAGGAATTTGCGGCGGTTGCCACCGACGTTTCCACCGACACGGCTTCGGCCGTAAGCGGTGGCGACTTGGGTTGTACCACCGCTGGAAGCTTCGTCGAGGAGTTTGCGGCTGCAGCCATGGACGCACCCCTTGGAGCCGTCGTAGGACCTGTCGAGACCCAGTTCGGGTTTCACGTGCTCCTCGTGTCCTCCAGGGAACAGGCGACGCCTGACGACGTTCGGACGACGTTGATGGACCAGGCGGTCGTGACGGCGTCCGACGGGTGGCTCCTGGAGATCCTTCAGGTGGCGAGCGTCATCGTTTCGGACGGATTCGGATCCTGGGCGACCGACCCGGTTCCGCAGGTCACCGCACCGGCTGCCACACCCTGATCGGCGTTCTGCTGAGCTGCGATGTCACACTGATCGCTACTGACTGGCGCGGACGGCGCCACTATTGCTCATCCTGAGCCCGATTGCCTGAAGCACAGCCAGGTCCGCAACAACGATGGAAATTGCGGCAACCGAGATGACGCCAGCCTGCGTCATGACTCCAGGGAAGCCGATGACGACGATCGCTGCGATGACGACCCATGTCACGTCTGCGGTGATCACCATCCGCACGCCGGTCCGGCCACCCCTGGGAAGTGGATTTCCTGCAATGATCCTGACGATCGTTGCGAAGGCAATGAGAGAGACCCCGACGCCGGCGACGAACCACGTCGGAAGGCCGATCATCGAGGCAACCGGTACGGCGCCGACGAGAAGCACGGTGCCTGAGATCGCGCTGAAGGCTGCGTTCGTGTTCAGTGATGTTCGGAGGAGTGCGGATGCCATGATCGGTCCCTTTCGTTTGATCTCGTCGAAGCGTCGCGCCGAAACGTCATGATCGCAATGACGTGAGAGGTAGTCGCAACGATTCAGTCGCCGCCCTACTGTGGGCGTGTGGCGCTATCAACCTTCGGACCGGAACTTCGGGAATGGCGACTGACGAGGGGTCTCAGCCAACTCGACCTTGCGTCGCTGGCTGGTGTGTCCCAGCGGCATGTCAGTTTCCTCGAAACCGGCCGCTCACGACCGAGCCGCGAGATGGTGATTCACCTCGGATCCACCCTTGATGTTCCGCCGCGCGAGCAGAACCTGCTGCTGGCATCCGCAGGGATGACACCTGCCCATGCGGAGACCGCATTGGACGAGCTTCCCGGAATCGTCAGGGTCCTCGACACCATACTGACAGCCCACGAACCGAACATGGCGATCGTGCTCGACCGTCGATGGGACGTCGTGAAGACCAACCGCGCTGCCGCGGCTCTCATGACGATGATGTTCCCCGAACCGCCGCCGTGGCTCGGTTCTGTGCCGAATCTCATGCGTCTCCTCCTCCATCCCGAGGGACTTCGTGTTCATATGGTCGACTGGGCGAAGACAGCCACAGCCCTCATGCGACGCCTCGAGCGGGATGTGACGTCACACCCCCACGATGAGACCCTTCGACGACTCCTGGGCGAGGTCGTGACCTATGACGGGGTTGGCGAGCTGGCAACTGAACGACGCTCCGCGGATCCCGAGGATCTCGTTGTGACATCCACCTTCACGATCAACGGCGTGGACATTCCGTTGTTCACGACCATTGCTGTCATCGGCGAGGCCCACGACGTCACGCTTGCCGAGCTGAGGATCGAATCCTTCTGGCCGATCGATGCCGCTGCGGAGCGTCGCTGGCGGGAAGTCATCGGGCTCGTTCCCGCCGAGTAGGCCTTCATGTGTCGGCCGTGCGAGGATGGCCCATCGAGAAAGGACCGATGTGACGGATCATCCGATCAGCCGATACCCCGTACCGGACATCGCTGACCTCCCCGAGGACCTTCGAGACAGAGTCCTCGCCGTGCAGGAGAAGACGGGTTTCGTTCCCAACGTGTTCCTGGCCCTGGCTCATCGACCGAACGAGATGCGTGCGTTCCTTGCCTATCACGATGCGTTGATGGAGAAGGAGGGCGGCCTCTCGAAGACCGATCGCGAGATGGTGGTGGTTGCGACCTCTGCCGAGAATGACTGCCAATACTGCGTCGTTGCCCACGGAGCGATCCTGAGGATCAGGGCACGGGACCCCTTCTTGGCCGATCAGGTTGCGATCAACTATCGAAAGGCCGACATCACCCCGCGACAGAGGGCGATGCTCGACTTCGCGGTGAAGGTCACCGTCGATTCGCGCTCGATTGATGATGCGGACTTCGCGACGTTGCACACCCATGGTTTCGATGATGAGGACATCTGGGATATCGCAGGGATCGCGTCGGTGTTCGGCCTGAGCAACAGGATGGCGAACTTCCTGTCGATGAGGCCCAATGACGAGTTCTTCGGTATGGGTCGCTGACGCCTGGGCAGAAGCGCACGTTCCGCCTCGCTGTTTGCGGTGTGGACAACGAAGAAGGGGCCCCGAAGGGCCCC
>JAQAZV010000198.1:0-3743 GCA_032127155.1 Acidimicrobiia bacterium | reverse complement strand
CGACGAACTCGACATCACCGTCGAGAACCAGGTGCTGACCGTGACCGCGAAGCGAGCCTTCGAGGACACCGTCGGTGTCAACTGGATGCTCAGGGAACGTCCCACGGGTATCCACAGTCGCCAGGTCCGCCTCGGCGAGCGCCTCGATGCGAGCAATGTGGCCGCCGCCTACGACAACGGTGTGCTCACCGTCACCATCCCGATGCGGGAGGAGGCCAAACCGCAGAAGGTGGAGGTCGCGCTCACGAGGGAAGCCATTCCGGCGAACGCCTCGTAGTCGAACCTCGCGCCAGCCGGGAGGGGGCACCACATCGACGTGGTGCCCCCTTGGTGTGTCCGGCGAAGCCGCCCTGGTCCTCCTTTCGCCATCGAAGGATGCGTCAGTAGGATCCCTTCGTGCTCGATCGGCTTCGCTCCAAGTTCTCGCTTCGTTCGCTGAAGGACGACGGCTTTGCTGGCGTTGTCCTGGGCGTGGAGAGCGTTCCCGACGGGCTCGCGGCAGGTCTCCTCGCCGGCGTCAACCCCGTCTTCGGCGTGTATGCGTATCTCTACGGTCTGGTTGGAGCGGCCTTCTTCACCAGCTCGGTGTACATGGCCGTCCAAGCCACCGGGGCGATGAGTCTCCTGGTGGCGGACGTCCCGATCGTGCATTCGGGTGAGGATTCCGATCGGGCGCTGTTCACGTTGGCCCTCCTGACTGGCGTAGTGATGATCATTGCGGGCGTCGCCAGGGTCGGTTCACTGCTCCGATTCGTCTCGAATTCGGTCATGGTTGGCTTCATGAGCGCCGTCGGGATCAACATCGTCCTCGGCCAACTCAACAACTTCACCGGATACGCCGCCGAGGGGGACGGTAGGCTCGAACGCACCGTCGACCTCATCCTGCATCCGTTCCAGATCGACGTCCAGACGATCACGATCGGGTTCATCGTTGTGGCGATGATCCTCCTGCTCGAGAGAACGAAGCTCGGTGCCCTTGGCATGGTGGTGGCCATCATCATCGGTTCGGCGCTTGTTCCGTTGTTCGGATGGAACGTCGCACAGGTGAGTTCCATCGCGACCATCCCGAGCGGCCTCCCGCTTCCGGCCCTGCCGCTGCTCTCCGCAATACCCGACCTGCTGCTCCCTGCCGTCTCCCTTGCCTTCGTCGGCCTCGTCCAGGGCGCTGGGATCTCCGCGAGCTTCCCGAACCCCGATGGCACGTACAGCGATCCGTCGAAGGACTTCATCGGTCAGGGCATCGGCAACCTCGTGTCCGGAATCTTCCGAGGCATGCCCGTCGGCGGGTCCACCTCGGCCACCGCCATCGTCCGCGAGGGTGGCATGAAGACACCTATGGCGAAGATCGTTGCGGGGATCGTGATGGCCATATCCATCATCTTCTTCACCCAGGCGTTCGGTTACATCGCGATGCCGGCGTTGGCCGGTCTCCTCATCGTGATCGGCGTGAAGACCGTCAAACCCAACGACATCATGTCGGTGTGGCACACGGGCAAGGTTTCGCAAACGGTCATGATGGTGACCCTTGTCCTGACACTCGCCGCGCCGCTGCAGTACGCAGTGGTGATGGGGGTGGCGATCTCGATGATCCTCTACGTGATCAGGAGCTCATCGAATGTCGTCGTGAAGCGAATCGTGTTCGAGGAGGGTGAGGTCCGCGAGGTCGACCCCCCTGCCGAGGTCGGAACCGATGAGGTCATCATGCTGCAGCTCTACGGGAACATCTTCTTCGCCTCGGCGGCCACCTACGAAACCTTGCTCCCTGAGGTCGTGGAGGGATCACACACCTCGGTCGTGGCTCTGCGTATCCGAGGCAAGGCGGATCTCGGCAGCACATTCATCGGCCTTCTCGGTCGATATGCCGAGTCATTGCGGCGTGCCAACTGCCGTCTCGTGATCATGTCGGTCGACCCCAGGGTCCTCGAGCAGCTCGAGGTGACCGGTATCGCCGCCGTCATCGGAGAGGACTCGATCTATCCCGCAGACGACTGGCTTGGCCGTGAGCTCCGCGCCGTCGTTTCAGACTCCGAGGCCTGGGTCGACGCCAATCGTCAATCGAGCAGCGACTGACTTCGTAATAAATTCTCATCCGTCTGTGCCCCCGCCCTCGTAGTTGGGGTGTCCACTGAGGTGGACTTCCACAAGAAAGGGAAAACAGACATGAGAAAGCGATTCTCAATCGTCGCCCTGCTGGCCGTCTTCGCACTGGTCGTAGCCGCCTGCAGTTCAAGTGACACAGAAGAAACGACAACCACGGTTGCCGAGGAGACGCAGACGTCAGTCCTCGATCTCGCCGTTGAAGCCGGGCAGTTCTCGACGCTGGTCGCAGCGATCGATGCCGCTGGGTTGACCGATACCCTCCAGGGTGAAGGTCCGTTCACGGTGTTCGCACCCACGGATGCAGCCTTCGAAGAGGCGTTCGCAGCGCTCGGCATCACCGCCGAAGAGCTCCTTGCGGACACCGAGACCCTGACTGCGATCCTGACCTACCACGTTCTTCCCCAGGAAGCCGACAGCCAGCTGGTTGCGACCCTGGACGGACAGGATGTGACAACGGTTCAGGGTGAGGCAGTGACGATCTCCGTCGATGGCGGACAGATCATGGTCAACCAGGCGACCGTCGTGTCAGCCGACCTCCAGGCCGACAACGGCATCGTGCACGTGATCAACGCTGTGCTCCTGCCCCCGACGATCGCTGAGGCTCTCGGCGTCGCCATGGGCGATGACATGGTCGACGAGACCACAACCACCACGGTTGCGGACACCACGACGACCACCGTTGCACCGCTGCCGACGATCGCTGAGATCGTCGTCGAGCTTGCGTCGGCGGATCCCGCCGAGTTCACGATCCTCCTCGCTGCTGTCCAGGCTGCCGACCCGGCCGTCATCGACGCACTGAGTGATCCGAACCAGGAGCTCACGGTGTTCGCACCAA
The DNA here is from genome assembly GCA_032127155.1 of Acidimicrobiia bacterium. Classification (GTDB taxonomy): domain Bacteria; phylum Actinomycetota; class Acidimicrobiia; order Spongiisociales; family UBA5794; genus SZUA-442. The sequence continues at coordinate 808 of JAQAZV010000198.1, read as the reverse complement.
CCGACGAGGCGTTCGCAGCGGCCCTCGATGCCCTCGGCATCACCGCTGAAGAGCTGCTCGCCAGCGAAGACCTGACGAACATCCTGCTCTACCACGTGGCACCCGGCGTGTTCCTCGCTGCGGACGTTGTCGCTGTCGCCCCGATCGATGAGCTTCCGACCCTCCTCGAGGGTGGATTCCTCAAGGTCGAGGTTGTTGACGGCTCGGTCGTCATCAACGAGAGCGCCACGGTTGTCCAGCCAGACGTTCTGGCGAGCAACGGCGTGATCCACGTCATCGATGCGGTGCTCCTCCCGTAGGGAAGTCCGCAGCCGGTTCTGAACGAACCGACATCAACTGGCCACAAGGCCAGGAACCAGGGTCCCGGTGCATGCACCGGGACCCTGCGCGTCCGCACCTCTCGCTTCGATGTGCGTGCCTCGATCTATGATGGTGGGGACCACACAATGCCTATTTCCCAGGAGTCAATGATGTCGGACAACCCTTGGCTGCGATACGGATTGATCGGACTGCTGGCCGTCGGTTTCCTCTTCCTGATCGGGTTCGCCCTGAACTCCGGAGGCGCCATCGAGGGCCCGAACTGGACCGTCGAACAGCTCACCGCTGAAGGCGCTGAGGTCCAGCCCATCGAAGGGACCGCCCTGACGGCCGTCTTCGATGACGGCACCGTCAGTGGGCTCGCTGGCTGCAACAACTTCACAGGTGGCTACACGCTCGACGGCGACTCGATCACGATCGGTCCGCTCGCATCGACCCTCGCCTTCTGCGACGGCATCATGGATCAGGAACAGCTGTACCTGACGCTGCT
>JAQAZV010000197.1:0-4519 GCA_032127155.1 Acidimicrobiia bacterium | reverse complement strand
GACCGAACGCATCTCGACCCAGTGACCGAGGAGCATCACGTCGATTAGCGTCGCCAGCTCCCAGTAGAAATCGTCGCCGGGGAACCCGAACGTGACCGCCAAGCTGTACGTGTATGCCACCGTGATCGCGACGGCAATGAGGGTCATCATGCCGGGTCGTCGGTCCCGCCACTCCCGGACTGCACCCCTCAGAAATGGGCCACCACCGTAGAAGAACAGCACCGTGGCCAGCACGGGGGTGATCCATGCCGAAGCCGGGAATACCACCGCGTCGTAACCGAACCACTCCTGGATCTGCGGCGAGAAGTAGAGGATCGGCACCGTGAGCACGATGCTGAACAGCAGCCGATCACGGAACATGTTGGGCGAGTGGCCCTCATGCTTGTCATGGTCCTCATGATCGGGAGGCGACGCCGATTCGTGGTCGTGCCCCTGTGCTCCGGTTTGACCGTGGGATGTCATCTCAACCCCGTCGTGTTCGTGTTTCATCTTGCTCAGCGGATACCCGCTGCCTCCTGGATCTGGCGGACGTAGGCCGTCACATCGGCGATGTCCTGGTCACTCAACCCCTGCTGGGGTGGCATCGGTCCGAAGTTCCAGTGGTGCGGCTGGACCCCGTTGCGGACCGCGAGGACGAAGGCGCCATCGGCGTGATGGCCGGGCCGGTAGTACGGATGCACCAACGGTGGGCCCGCATCGGTGCCGATGCCCTCGACACCGTGACAGGCTGCGCACGTGCCCTCGAACGCCGCCCGTCCGGCAACGGGGTCACCCGCAGCAGTGTCCGCCACTCCTGCTATCGGTGTTGTGCCGCCACCGGCCACCACAACGGCGATCACGATCGCAACGACAACCCCCATCCCGGCTCCCCAGATCAATCTGGTGCGCATCGGCAGTGCCGGTCCCTACGAACGGAGCGTGTCGAGGCGACGACGGTATTCGTCGTCATCGATCTCTCCGCGGGCGAACCGGTCGGCAAGGATCGATTCGGCAGTGCGGGCCCCGGGCGGGCTCGCAGCCTCGGTTCGCCGCGGCGATGCTGCCTGTACAACGGTCCACACCAGTAGTCCGATAATGATCAGACCCATGATCCATCCAAGCGCCATCATCCCCCACCACCCGTATCCGTTCATGTGTCCGAATCCACTCATGTGTCCGAATCTACCGGCATCCGCAAGGATCGTTTCGTAGCTCATCGTTCACCCCTCTCTCATCGCTAGGCCGAGTATTCGACATCGGCGACCATTCCAGCCTCATAGTTCCCGGGAGTCAGGAACCTGGGTGGGACGGCCCCTCCTCTCTCCGGGAGAACCAGCATGGCCGGACTTCGTCTTCGGCGGCAGTCGTCCGATCGGGTGACACCCCCTCACCCATGTGGTGGAGGGCGGGCGGACTCGCCGGGGCCTACTCGATGACGCCGAGGCGGAGACCCACAGCGACGGCTTCGGCTCTCGACGAGACATCGAGTCGGTCGAAGACGCCCCGCAAATACGTCTTGACCGTCGCCTCAGAGATCTCCAATTCCGTAGCGACCTGCTTGTTCTCGTATCCGTCTGCAACAAGCTGAAGCACCTGACGCTCACGCGGGCTGAGCCTCCCGGACGACCTCACCCCTCCGGTCATGCCCGCAACGAGCGGTTCCATCAACTCGCTCGGCAGATACGTCCCGCCCTCGGCCGCGACCCGCAGCGCCGTCAGCAACTCGTCACGCCCGGCACTCTTGAGCACATACCCGGCGGCTCCCAGCTCAATCGCCCGACGGACGTACGCGAGCTGATCGTGCATCGACAGCATCAGGACCCGGACCTGCGGGGCCGTTGCCGTGAGCCGTTCCAGCACATCGAGGCCGCCCATCCCCGGCATGCGAACATCGAGCAGAACGACATCAACGGGCTCGGAAGCGACGAGCGCGAGAATCTCCTCGCCCGAATCGGCTTCACCAACGACCTCGATCCCCGTTGCGTCACCGAGCATGTACCGGAGCCCCTCCCGAACGACCCGATGATCATCGGTGATGGCGACCTTCATCCGTTCCCCTCACTCTCGAGCGAAAGCCAGGCACGGAACAGCGTCCCGCCGCCAACCGCCTGGGAAACCTCGACATCGCCGCCGAGGGTCTCGAATCGTTGTCGCGTCGTTGCCAGCCCGAGTCCCCGCTGCCCTCCGAATCCGACGCCGTCATCGACCACATCGAGCACGACCCGGTCCCGATCCTCATACACGGTCATGACGACCCGGCCCGCTCGAGCATGCTTCCGAACGTTGGTGAGCGCTTCACGTGCAGCACGGTAGATCTCCACGTCCTGTTGTTGCGTCGATCGGACCAGCTCGCTGATGCCAAGTGTCACGTCCAGATCGGCTTCGCGACGCGTCACATCGACGAGGTCGGAGAGAGCGCCGTCGAGGCCCGTGTCGGCTGCGAGTTCCACCTGGAGGATGCGCAGCTCCCTCCTCAAGGTGTCGTCCATCTCCCTCACAACACCTTCGAGGTGCCCGAGTTCGATCCCAACCGGATCATCCACGCCAAGCTGCGCCCGGGAACCTTCGAGACCGTAGAGCACCCGGTACATCGGCTGACCGATATCGTCGTGGAGCGCACCCACGATTCGGTGACGCTCCTCCACCTGGGCCAGGAACGAGGACTCCAGCAGCTCTTCGACCTGGTGACGCCTCCGGTTCACGTCTCTCGCCCTGGCGATGCCAAGCGCAGTCATGAAGACCCCCAGCACCGCCAGACCGATCCCGATCGACACCCAGACATTCAACGCAATGCGACGAAGCGCTCCGTTCAGACCGGCTACGTCCTGCTCGACTTCCACCACAGCGCCCACGGACCCCGAACCGTCGAGGACCGGAATGTAGAACTCGATGAGCTCACCGCTGGATCGGTCAGTCTCGTGGGCAGGATCAGACAGATCCGAGATCTGGGTCCCCACTCCGCCGCCGAACGCGATCTCGGCATAGTCGGAAAGGTCGAAGCGCCGCCCAATCAGCTCAGGAAGGTCCGAATACACGATCGTCCCATCCGGACCCCACACCTTCACCCGCACCGTCTCACCACCAAGAACGTGCCCCCGGACCGCAGCGTCGAGCGCCGCGAGCTCAGCGAGACCAGGTGGCTCGTCGACCGGGAACAACGGGAGCTCACCAACGGCTCCCTCGACCAACGACGCCCTTGCATCGAGAAGATGGCCTCGCGCCGCACGGGTAATCGAGAACCCGAGGATGATCGTGACGATGAGAGCTAGGCCGAGACCGAACACCCCGATCCGGCCGAGCCCTCCGATCTCCTCCCAATCCCTGCGCAGCGTTGAGCCAACACGCCCCGACCTCCGCGCGTCGTCGTGATCATTCATCGGACGCACCCTATCCGTCGCCCGACGAAACCGTTCGACGCGACACAAGCTTCGGCCACAAGAACCTCACATCACACCGGCTGTCCCGTCGGGCTGTCTGAGCAGGCAGAGGACCTGCGACCTTCAGATCGTGATCTGGAATCACCTCGGACAAGACAAGGTGACCGGCGACGCGCGCCGGTCACCAACATTCAGATCGGTTCGATTCAGGCTTCGACGGTGATCGGAAGCAGCATCGTTGCCTCGTAGTGACCGGGAACGTGGCAGGCCAGCTCGAGCGGCCCGGCCAGGTCTTCTTCCGTGAACGTGTAGGCGAACGACGCCGTAGCGCCGGGCACAAGGTCTTCTGACTCGGCCATACCCAGAGCGAACGCATCGATCTCCTCCATGTCGGTGAGGTCCGTCGGCTGGACCAGCATCACCTCGTGGGGGATCGTGCCATCGTTGGTGACTTCGAACGTGTATGGGACCCCAACCTTGAACGTGGTCACGTCGGACGTGATCGTCATCTCTTTGGCAGTCACGTGTACCACCGTCGGACTCCCGGCCGCGGGCACCGTCGTCGCTGACGTCTCACCGCAAGCGGCGGCCACGATCGCCAAGACGGCCACTACGGCGATGACTCTGAAATTGCGCATTGTCAGGTCCTTCTCTCTTTCCGAAACAGAGTACGAAGGTACATCGGTGCGTCACCCGTTGGTAGTCGTCCATTCGAATAGGGGCCATCACCCATACGGGTGAGGGCGTGATGCCGACAGACGCCTATTCGCTGATCCCCGCAACCCGATGGCGACGGCCCCCGCTCTGCTGCGCACATCGAGGTGTGCGAACGCGCCCTTCAGGTAGGTCTTGATGGTCGCTTCGGATACGCCGAGTTCCCTGGTGATCTGCTGGTGCGGCCGACCGTCGGCGATATTGGACGCGACCCGACGAAGGCGCCGATCTGACGCCAAGCCTTCCAGGAGCTACTTGCGGACCCGCGAGCCCCTCATCGACTTTAGTTCCGGCGTCGAGACATCTTCGAGCGTGACGAAAGCATCCGGGTTGATGGTGTGCACGATCGAAAGAATCTCGCTGCCGCGTCGACGTGGTACGACGGTGAAAGCCAGCCGGACCTCCCCATTCTTGCCCTCAGCATTGACAACGGTCACACCGAAGCCCGC